>JADHXR010000127.1 GCA_016782865.1 Phycisphaerae bacterium | reverse complement strand
TACCAACGCAGCGGCATTTCTCCAAATTCCTCGAAACACCGGAGCGAGAATCTTGTACTCAAGCTGCAACCGCGCATGCTCGCCCGGCACATCGGAACCGCGCAACGAAATAATGTAGGGTAATTTGTTCGCGGTTCGATAGCAAAGCCAGCCCGTTGGAAAGCCAAAAAATGCGTGAGCCAAATCGTACTGGTTCTCGCGCAACAACCTGCCGTAATGAGATTTGGCCCTCACGAGCCATTCGATCACCTCGATCTTTCGCCAGAAGTGGAGATGCTTCTTGTGAATGCCGACCTTGTGGATTGTGATGTTCTCGGAGAACTGCTCGATCACAACACCCGGCCTCGGCGCCGAGGTCAACACGTCCACTCGCAGGTCGCTGTTATCGGCATATTGCCTCAAGAGACAGAGATGAGCGTTGGCCGCTCCACCTCCGATCGGCGGAAATTCATAATTGAGCATCAAAATCTTCATTACCGCCCCTGCGAGAACAACACGGTCGCTTTAAATGTTTCTTAGTCCCTTATTTTGCGAGCGATGACATAGAGGTTTGTTTGCAGCACAAGAGGCACCTTGCGAAAATCCACCTTCTTGAACACATAACCTATCGGCCCGAGCTTCTGCAATTTCTTGAGCGTGAACTCGTTGATCGGATTCATTTTGACAAATCGCGTCTCAAACCCGTGTTTGGCCAGGCGTCTTTTCAATTGGCCCGGCGAATGAAGCGACGGGTGATATCGACGCCATTGCAGCGACTTTGTCCAGAGCGTCTCGTAAATCACATTGCTGTACTTGTTCGGCGTCTGCAAGAGATAGTACCCCCCGGGGCGTAGAACCCGCTCAACCTCGCTCAGGTGCTTGTCCGTGGCCGCGACATGCTCGAACAAATCAAAGCTCAGCACAACATCGAAAGACCCATCATCATACACCAAAGTCTCGGCCGCCTGCACTTCCAGGTGAATGTCACCGTATTTTTTTTGCCCGTAGGCAACTGCTTCGGCGGAAATGTCGGTCCCGGTGACTTCGTATCCCTGCTCGCTCAGTTTGAACACCACACTGCCGATACCGCAGCCAATCTCCAGAACCTTGTCGTTTGCCTTGAGCACACGGGTCAGGGCGAGAAACTCCAGATTGGTCTGCAGGTTGCCGCGTTCCTCTTTGCCGATCTCCAGCTCCTTGCGCCACCCTTCGTCGTAAAGTTCCTGCTGTTTCTTGAGATTCTCATCCATGAGCATTGTCGCTCTTGTCCTCATCAGGCTTGCGGTGTGCATCTCTATTTGCGCTGGAAAAGGACATGTGCTCCGAACGAACGGACAATTCGGTAGTTGTTCATAACATAATCCCTGAACGGCTTCATCGCTTCGAAACGCTTTATTTCGTCAGGATCGTCTACTATTTCGGCGAGCGTCTTGACGTACTGTGCCTCGACCAGGCTCACCATCTGTTCGTTCAGAGGCTTGAATCCTTTCCGTGCTCCAAGCCATAATTCCAGAGGAGGTCTGTCCCAGGGGAAGTGACTCTTATAGCTGTCAACCATGAATTTCGGAGGCTGCTTCTCGAACGCGCCCAATATCTCCGCCACCCGTTCCGAAAGCACCGCCGGAGCGAGCGTGTGCATCGTCCCCTCGAACGCCTTGGGGGCCGGGCTCATCCTCTGGGCCTGGACATATATTCCTGGGAACCACCCCCAGACATATATCCCGTCGCCGGGCGCCGAATTGGCGAGAATATACTGTCCCACAGCTTCCCAGCCGGACCGCGCTTGAGTAAGCGGGTTTCGACGATTCGATACTTCCGCCCACTTCTGCGCATAACCATTTCGTCTTTCAGGAAGCTTCGTTCGAGGATCAGTGTATATTGTGCCGGAATGGGGGCTCCTGGCCAATCCGCGGAATATGTGCAGTGACATGATCATCATCGCCATCAAGGCGACCGCACCTATCAGCGGCCACTTTGGCGCGAAGGCTGCGTTCTTTGCTTTGTCACAATAAATAGCTATCAGATACCCGCCCAGCATCGCCGCAGAAGCATTCAAAGGCAGATAATATTGTTCGTACGAACGCGGGCTGATCCAGATAAACGCCATATCGAGAACCCACCAGGTCGCAAAGAGCAGGACAAAACGGTCGCAGGCTATCGATTCGGTTCTCTTGCTGCTGCGAATGGACAGAACAAACCGCACGGTTCTCGTAATAATCGCTCCCAAAGCCAGAGCTATGGGCAGTATCAAAACGCCGTAGTAGCGCATCACTCTCGCGAACAATACCGAGAATTCGATGTGCTTTCGGCTGGCCGAGACGTAATCCGAAGCGGCCTTCACCTGCTCCGCCTCGCCGCCGCCCGGCACGAATCTTCCCAGAACGTCAAATACAAACCCATACGGTACGCTCATCTGCACGTCCCAGCCGATTATCCAGATGTACGCCGGGGCTATTGCTATAGCGGCCCCGGCCAGCAACAGCAGGATATCGGCGCGTGTCTGGGTCCAGGTTCTGTTTTTGAGCAGCGGTTGGGCCACGATGAACAGACCCGTCGCCCCAACGGCCGAGAGTCCCGTAGGTTTGAACAACGGCGCCCAAATCAAGAACGCGCCGGCCAGCATCGCCAACCACCATTTCCCGCCGAGTTGCTGGAGCACCAGGCAGCTTATTCCCATCACCATAAAGGCGATCATGTACTGCTCTTTGACATTTCCGAACTTGGCGATCACCGGCGCCGACAGATATACCGACGCAACGATTGTTCCGACCGCCGCTGGCAGAGTGCCGAAGAGCTTTCGCATCGCGACAAACATCAGCACCAGCGCCGCGGCCTGGAATATTGTCTGTAAGAGTTTTGGGCCCGTCTCGTTGAACCCGAACAGGCGAACGCCCAGGATGTTCACGAGCAGCGTCCCGAGCTGCGCACTGGTCTTTTCCTCGACGCCGATCCTGGCGCCGTCGAGTATGTGCTTGGCCGAATAGACATATCCTCCGCTGTCGAACGCGCCCGGCGAGTTGAACTCGAAATACTTGCCCAGAGCAAACGGAATCGCCGCGAGAATAGCGATGACAACCAGTACAATGACGCGCATCAACTTCTCTCTGTTTTCAATCGAAAGCCCCCCCTCTTTGGGCGGTCGCAGGTGTTTTCTCACCGGCATTCTTCGTCGAGCATCTTTGCTCATTTCTTTTTTTCCTTACCTGGCGATCGTTCGAGGATTTCCTTGATGACGTAAGTCGGGCGGCCTCGCGATTCGTGATATGTCCGGACCATAAGCTCAGCCAGCAGGCCCATCAGGATAAACTGGATCGTGGTCGTGATGAAGATCGCCGTGAGCACCAACAGCGGATTCCTGTTCATCGAGAAGTCCTGGGCGATCTTCTGATAGACCACTATCAGCCCGCAAACCAACGCCCCGAACGTCGTTGCCAGCCCCAGTCCGCCGAAGATGTAGATCGGCTTGGTCGAGTACGATCCGAGGAACTTGACCGTTACCAGGTCTAGCATGACTTTCCACGTCCGCGCCAGGCCGTATTTCGCCACCCCGGCGGTTCGCGGCCGGTGGCTGACGACTATCTCGGCGATCTTCGCCCCGCTCCAGCTTGCGTGCGCCGGGATGAAGCGGTGCATCTCCCCGTACAGATTCGTCTCGTCGAGCACCTCTTTGCGGTAGGCCTTGAGAGTGCACCCGAAGTCATGCAGCCTGACGCCCGTGATCCTCGATATCAACCAGTTGGCCATCTTCGAAGGGATCAGCCGGGTCACTAAGTGGTCGTGCCTCTTTCTTCTCCATCCGCTAACGACGTCATACCCCTCGTTGAGCTTTTCGATCATTTTTGGAATGTCGGCCGGGTCGTTCTGCAGGTCACCGTCCATCGCAACGATAATCTTGCCCCGGGCGTTGGCAAACCCGGCACTGAGCGCCGCCGTCTGCCCGAAGTTTCTGCGAAAGCGAATGATCCGGACCTTATCGTCGTTCTCCAGCAGCCCTTTGAGCACCGCAAAGCTGTTATCAGTACTGCCGTCGTCCACGAACAGCACCTCGTAGCTGTGCTCGCCAGCCAGCGTCTGCGTAATTTGCTCGTACAGCGGACCGATATTATCCTGCTCGTTCAACAGCGGCACAACAACCGAAATCTCGGGTTTGCGTTTGGCCATACTCTGCTTCCTATACCAAAGGCTATAATATAGTAATAGTTTACATATCGGCTGTAAAGCCCAGCATAAGTAGTCAAAATCGGTTGTGAATGTACCCTCTGCACCTGAAGAATAGAGACGCAAACAATCGTGACAAGCAGACTCATGTGCGATGGGCCAGAACTCACGGATGCCGAACGAGGCGATTTTGAGGTATCTGTCTGGATATCCCTATGCGAGAGACGAAAGGACCTCAATGAAAAGGAGAAATAAGTAAGGCATCCTCGGATTTACCCCGCTGTTTAGCTGCATGGCGATCTGGTGAAATCCAAGCCGTTCGCCTCCACGAGGCTTTCGATAAAGTTGCTTCAGGGGTAATCTATCACCCTGTCTGGGGCGTATACTATGCCATTCTGGTCGTAGAATGGTTGTACGCAACGAGCACTGCAATGGCAGGCCTTATTTGGCTTTAGCCTGGATGTAATTTTTGGCAGGCACAGGGAATTCCGGCACTCTAAAGCTCCTGGGCGCACACTACACACAAACGGCCGCACAGGGCCATCCTGTGCGGCGACCATCTCCTGTCTTGGCATTGTCTGCCTATGCCCAGCACACTCTTCGATCGGCTGTGTGTTTAAGACTCTTTAGTTTCTTCCTGCTCTTGGCCGCTATCTTCGTTAATTTGACTTTTGTCATCCGGACTCTGCTCAGGCTGCTCTAGCACAACCTCGCCGGATGCTTCGGGCGCGTCGGTCTCTGCGGCAGCGTCAGTTTGTACGGTCTCCTCGGCGACTTCGGCCGCCGCCTCAGGGGCTTGGGCCGCCGCCTCTGGCTCAGGCTCCTGAACCGGCTGTTCGTCACCCGCATCGGCATCCGTCGCCTGACTTTCACCGAATTTTCGCTGTAGTTTTCTGATCTGATCGGCGTCGGCGTCGGAGAGGACCCTCTCGGGACCCGCCGGGATATGCGGACGGGTAGCGGGGGCGGCTCCGCCAGACTCGGCGGCGGTCTGATCTTCAGCAGCCCACCTGACCCTGCGCAGGCTCAAACCGATCTTGCGAGCGTCACTGTCAACCTTAAGAATCTTCACTTCGACGTCGTCGCCCACATTGACTATATCCTGGGGTTTGTCAATCTTATGGTCGGCAAGTTCGGAAATGTGCAGCAATCCCTCCAGTTCCTCTTCCAGTTCGACGAACGCCCCGAAATTCGTGAGCTTCGCCACTTTGCCTTTGATGATATGTCCCGGAATGTACTTCTCCGGAATAGCACGAAACCACGGATCTTCGGTCATCTGCTTTATACCCAGCGAGACCCGCCTTTTCTCTTCGTTGACTTCCAGGACGATACATTTTACTTCCTGGCCCTTCTGAAGGGCCTCGCCGGGATGGCTGTGTTTCCGCGTCCAGCTCAGGTCCGAAATGTGAACCATACCGTCTATACCCGGCTCTATTTCGAGAAAAGCGCCAAAATTGGCCACGCTGCGCACCTTCGCGGTGACAACCGCCCCAGCGGGATATTTCTGGAACGCAATGGCCCAGGGATTGGTCTGAGTCTGCTTGAGTCCGAGGGATATTTCCTGCTTTTCCTTGTTGACGCTCAATACAACCACCTCGATCTCGTCAGCAAGATTGACCAGCTCGCTCGGATGCGCAAGACGCTTGGTCCAGCTCATCTCGCTGATATGCACCAGCCCTTCGATGCCGTCTTCGAGCCGGACGAATACACCGTAGTTCATCACGTTTACGACCTTGCCCTTGACCTTTGCTCCGATCGGATAGCGGTTTTCAACGTCATCCCACGGACTGGACGTCTTCTGCTTCAAGCCGAGCGAAATCTTTTCGTGCGCTTTGTCGACGCCTACGACAATGCATTCGATTTCCTGATCAAGCTCGACAACTTCCGACGGATGCGAAATCCTGCCCCAGCTCAAATCGGAAATATGCAACAGACCGTCCAGACCTCCGAGGTCCACGAAAACGCCGAAATCCGCGATATTCTTGACAACGCCCTTGCGCACCTGGCCGACTTCGATCTCGGTCAGGATCTTTTCCTTGCTGCTGCGGCGCTCTTCCTCTATGAGCTTGCGCCGCGATATAACAATATTCCTGCCTTCGACATCGATCTTGAGAACCGTGCAATCGACCTCTTTGCCGATGAATCTGCTTATGTCACCCGGCTTTCTGATGTCAACCTGCGAAGCCGGCAAGAACACAGGCACTCCAATATCTACAAGCAAACCACCCTTGATTCGCCTTATGACCTTACCGGTGACGACGTCGCCTTCCTTTTTCGAGTCCAAAACTGTTGCCCAGCCTCTGATGAGATCGGCTTTGCGCTTGTTCAGGAGCACAAGGCCGCTTTCAGAGTCGGTGTCTTCGAGAAGAACGTCGATCTCTTTGCCCGGCACTATTTCGTCGGAGTTGTCGAATTCGCCGGCGTCCACAATTCCTTCGCTCTTGAGGCCCACCTCGACAACGACGTCGTTGCCTATCTGCGCTACGATTGTTCCTTTGAGAATAGTCCCCGGCAAACGCAGGTCCACCTTGGTCTGCAGTGCTTCTTCCAAAAAGTTGATTTCCAATTCCCCAAACATCTCGCCGACCTGCTGGTCGAGCTTTTCTTCGGACAAACCCAATTTGTTGACAATATTTCGGTCCACCATAAAACCAAATCCCTCTGTGGAGTCTGCTTTCTCGACTTGTCCGACGCCCCACACTTACGCCAACAAGCCTCTGCGCCACACGGCACAACTATCAATCTTTTGGTTAGTAATTGACAAATACCCATTTGCCCACGCAGCAAATGGCTTTCGCATTATAACAGCATCTCAGCGGAATGCTACCGCCAACTTAACTTTTCTAAATATTGAAGTCAGGCCAATCTCATCCGCCGCTTTGCTCGTAAACTTCCAGATTCTTTACAAATTCGTCTATTATCCAGTCAGGCGTCGACGCCCCGGCTGTAACACCCGCCGTTTTTTTGCCCCAGAGCACGCTCTCGTCAAGCTCAGCCCAGTTTTGCAGGTGAAACGTCTGGCTGTTCACACCTCTGCAGAGTTCTGCCAATCTCCGTGTATTGGCGCTTTCCAGACCGCCGAGAACAAACATAATCTCCACCTCTTTGCACAACTGCGCCGCCGATTCCTGCCTCTTTATCGCTTCTTTGCACAGAGTATTGATCACCTTGAGCTCGCTGAAACTCCCCCGTCCGATAGCACCTAACATCCTGCCGACGAATTCGGGGTTTTGCGTAGTCTGACAAACGACTCCCAGTCTGGCGTTTTTCGGCAGCTTGTCCAGATCAGACTCATCGGCGATAACCACGACATCTCTGGCGCAACCCACGACGGCCCGGATCTCTGGATGGTCTTCCTCACCTATTACCACCACCTTGTAGCCGTCGTTTTCAAGCTCGGCGGCTATGTGCTGCACACTCTTGACCAGCACACAGGTGGCATCGACGATGTTGAGCCCTTTTTCCTTCAGCCTGGCTATCTGTGCCGGCGCAGCCCCGTGAGAACGAATAAGCACCGTCCCGGAGGGAATATCCTGCACGTCGCCCACGGTCTTGAGTCCGCTTTTTGCCAGCCGGTCAACTACATCCTTGTTATGAATTATGGGGCCAAGGCTGTACACTTCGTCTTCGGCGGCCAGGATCTTTTCGGCAACGCTGATGGCATTCCTGACGCCATGGCAGAATCCGCATTTTTCCGCAACTAATACTCTCATACGATCCGCAAAACAAAAACAAAATCACGACTCAAGAACTCTCAACTTAACAGTCTATGCAAAAACTCCGGCACAATCCAGCAAAACTTCTCTTTCGCGGAAAGACTCCGCACAAAGCCATCGATATTTTGTGAAGTTTGTTCTTGACGGGCAAAGGCAAATCGGTTTTACTCCGAAGCCGAGGGCTGAGAATGCAGAGTTTGTCGAGTTATTGCAGCCTGCAATGGGCTCCGAGTATTTTAGGGAAGGTCAAAAGGAATATTTCATTTTTCATGGAAAGGACTTAGATCATGCGAACAGTTAGACTTTCAGCAATTTTTGCCTTATGTGCCTGCGTCTTACTGATAACCGGCTGCGGCTCCGAACTTCAGGACCTGCGGATCCGAAACCAGACACAGCAGAAACTCATAGATCAACTCCGCGCCGACCTGGGGACTATCACGTTGGAGCGCGATAAATTGAAAAACCAGCTTGACACAGCCCTGGCAACGGGTGACATCGATGTGCAGAGCCTGCAGGAAAAGATCGCAGCTCTCGAAGAGAACAAAAAACAGATGGAAGAGATGATAGCCTCGATGCAAGAACAACTGCTTTACGGCAGCGCCGTACTGCCGCCGGAACTGAGCACCATGCTGGAGGACTTTGCAAACCAGCACGATATGGTTACGTACGATTCGAGCCGGGGCATAGTGAAATTCAGGAGCGATCTGACTTTCGAAAGGGGCAGCGACACTGTGGCCGCCTCAGCCGTTGCGGCGGTCAAATCGCTCGCCGTGATTCTCAACAGCGAAGACGCCAAGAAGTTCGACGTTATAATTGCCGGGCACACCGACGATATTCGTATTGCCAGAGACGAGACCAAGGCAAAGCACCCGACCAACTGGCACCTTTCGGTCCACAGAGCAATCTCCGTTAAGGACGTGATGGAAAGCACCAGCATAGAGCCTAAACGACTGAGCGTGCGAGGCTTCGGCGAGTACAGGCCTGTAGAAGCAAACCTGCCCAACAAGAAGGGCAATCCGAAAAACAGACGAGTGGAAATCTATATTGTCGCTCAGGGAACGTAATGCATGATTTTCGATTTGCGATTGACGATTTCAAATCGAAAATTGAAAATCGAAAATAAGTTTGAATGACAGAACGCACTTTGACAATTATTAAGCCGGACGGTGTACAACGGCATTTGGCCGGCCGTATAATCGCGAGGTTCGAAGAAAAAGGTCTTCAGCTCGTTGCCGCTAAGCTTGTGCAAATCACCGAGGAGATGGCCCGTCGGCACTACGCCGCACATAAGGACAAACCGTTCTTCGAGCCGGCAGTGAAATTCATGTCCGCGGCGCCGTCGCTCGTGATGATCTGGCAGGGCGAGGGTGTCATAAACATGTCCCGTAAAATGATAGGCAGCACTTTCGGTTTCGACGCCGTGGCCGGCACCATTCGCGGGGATTTCGGCCGGTCCGAAAGATACAACCTCATTCACGGCTCGGACAGCCCCGAATCGGCTGAGAAAGAAATCGAGATGTTCTTTGCGCCCGACGAGATACTCGATTACGAATTCTCCGATGCTCGCTGGCTCTACGTTCAAAGAGGCAGTCCGAAAAAGTGACGTATCCTCTGCCTCGTCGGCTCCCGAATGATTTCTCTCGGCGGTCCGAAATACCGAATACAACTGCGCACTGGTTGGAAGGGCCCGGCCTTTTTGCTTGAATCTGCCGCACCTTTGTGGTACAATAACCGGCGTTAATGTAGACTTATCCGGAGGGTAGATACTAAGGATGAAAAAACTCGTTCTCACTCTTATATGCCTGCTGCCGATTCTTACATCGCAGGGGGCAACAATCACCGTCGATGATGACGGACCGGCGGACTTTAGCAATATCCCCGATGCGATGAACGCATCCGGCCGCGGCGATGCGATCATCGTCAGAGTCGGCACTTACAACCGGAAAATCTCCTTCAACAGCAAGGCTGTTACGCTTACCAGCGAAAATCCGGACGATCCGAACATTGTCCGGGCGACGATCATCGCCGTCGATGTAGACTACAGCGTAAGCTTCGATTTTGCCGAAGGCAGCGATTCGGTCCTCACGGGTTTCACCATTACCGGCAGAGGCATCCACTGTTACGGCACCTCGCCGACCATATCGAAGAACATCATCGCCGATTGCAGCAATTACGGCATTTACGGTGAAAACAGCGCTGCACCGATCATTTCAGACAACACGATAAGCTCCAACCGCCTGCAAGGGATATACTTCTGCCACGGCCCGATCACAAACAACATCATAACAGCGAACCAAGGCGGCATCGCCTACAGCGACGGTGCAATAATCGACAACGTTATCTCAGACAACCTGGAAACCGATTTCGGACGGGGCGGCGGCTTGTCTTTTTGCAGGGGCCTGATTGCGGGCAACGTAATCGCCTACAATTATGCGATTTATAAGGGTGGTGCGTGCTACGAGTGCCCGGGTGATTTCGTAGGCAACATCATAGTTGGCAACTCAAGCAACATCGCCGGCGGTGCGCTCTGTAATTGCCGCGGCCGGATAATCAACAACATCATCACCGGTAACAGTTCGGACAGCGGGGGGGGCCTGTTCGGCTGCACCCAGGTGTATAACAACACCATCGCAGGCAACAAGGCCAATATAAACGGCGGCGCCCTGAGCCAGTGCCCCGGTTACGTCAACAGCAATATAATAGTATTTAACAGAGCCGCTTCCGTCGGCGGAATCGACGGGGCGAGTATCAGCTCCTACAACGCCTTCTGGTCGAATGAAGGTGCAAACTTCGCAGGCGGAGCGACCGCAGGCGCCGGTGACATTGTCTGCGACCCGCTTTTTGCAGCCGACGGCTACTGGGACCCCAACGGGACGCCCGAAGAGACCGACGACTTCTGGGTAGACGGCGACTTCCACCTGAAATCGCAGGCAGGCAGATGGAGTCCCGCCGACCAGGAGTGGATCGCCGATGCCCTCACCAGTCTTTGCATTGACCGAGGCGATCCCGATTTGGATTGGACAAAGGAATTATGGCCGCACGGCAGACATGCCAACGTTGGCGCTTACGGTCGAACAGCCCAGGCAAGCATGTCACTATCGGAGACGGGCAACGTCGCCAACTTGAATCCCGATGTTAACGATGCAAATGACTGGGTCGATAACAGCGATCTGGCGCTGTTTACAGAAAAGTGGTTGAGCAATGAAGTCCCGTCGCGCGAAGACTTCGACAGAAACGGCGTGGTCGACTTTGCGGACTTCGCGATCCTCATCGGCAATTGGCTACCCGAGCCGCCGACCCCGATGCCGCCGGTGCCCGATCCGATGACCTGGACCGTCGAACCTCACGCCACCTCAAGAACGACAATCGCGATGAGCGCCGCGGTCGCTGTCTCGACCAATGACAGCGCAGTGGAGTACTATTTCGACTGCACAACCGGCGGCGGCCACGACAGCGGCTGGCAGGACAGCGGCGACTACACAGACACAGCCCTGACCGCAAACACGACGTACTCATATATGGTAAAGGCTCGCAACAAGGCGAATCTCGTAGAAACCGCTTACTCGCCCTCGCGCTCTGCGGCGACTTCACCCGAGGACAGCACGCCGCCAAGTCCCGATCCGGCAACCTGGGTCATCGAGCCTTATGCGTCGTCGGCCTCATCGATTCAAATGGCCGCGACGACCGCATCCGATCAGAGCGGCGTCGAGTACTCTTTCGACTGCACCTCGAACCCCGCTTACAGCAGCGGCTGGCAGGACAACCCCGTTTATGAGGCGGTTTCTCTGCCGAAAGGCCTGTACAGCTTCGTCGTGAGGGCCCGCGACAAGTCTCCCAACCGCAATGTCACCGCCGACTCGATCGCAGTCACTCTCGACCTCAGCGCGCCAACACCCGATCCGATGCAGTGGCAATTGCCGCCGGACGAGGTCTATCACGGAGGGGGATCTTTCGACTACTGGGCCGAGATGACCGCCGCAGAAGCCGCCGACCCCAGCGGGGGCGTGCAGTATTACTTCCAGTGCAAAACCGAGTCGGGTTTTAGCAGCGGCTGGCAGGACTCGCGATCCTTCCAGGTACAGCTCGGAAGAAGCGGCCAGGGACACCGCTTCCGCGTCAAGGCCCGCGACATCTACGGCAACGAAACCGCCTTCTCCGAGGAATTGGCAGCCCGCTGACCGCAACGGCCGCAGCCAGCAAAGGCCGAAATCACTGCTAACTGGCATGCCTTTGTCATTGCGACCGGAGCGATGCGCAGCATCGCTCAGCGGAGGAATCTGCGTTCGAACAGCAAGGACTATAGGCCCCGGTTGTCTTCATTCTCTAAGAGCGGATCTGTTAAGCTTGTCATGACCGGGCGCTAACTCAATCTTCAGAGACTGCGCCTGTTTCCAAATCAGATCCGCCAGCGTCATCCTGACTCGAATCTTCTTCAAAGACTTTAGCATATGCGTCGGCGCCACCTACCACGGGCAGTTTGATGTGGGTCGCATGCAACTGAATGGTGAGCTTTGTACCCGGGTCCGGCCGAAGGGTGTAATCGCGATCACTGGAAAAGATCATCAAGCCAATTTGTTGCCCTGCGGGGATGACCTGATCATCGGGCTGAAGATCGAACGTCAACTTGTAAAACTTCCCGGGAACAAGCGGCTTGCTCTTGCGAATCGATCGCCTGTTCTGCGGGTCCGCCCAACCTCGCGTAATAATGTTATCAGTAATCTTCACCTTCTTACCGTTTTTCCAAGGAAGCGAAACCAACCAGACCGACAGATTCGCGGCGGATTTGCTGCTCGCCAACTTGATCGAGATGCTCGCGGTTCCTGAAAGGTGCACGGAACGCTTCAATTCCGGTGTCACATAGATCAAGCGATGATTGGTCCACTCGGCCTGCGCCAGTGCCTCGCCACTGAACGAAAAATTATCAACCAGCGTCTCTCTGCCCTGCCTCGAGGCTTTACTTGTCGACAATCCCCCCCGTTCCGGAGCGCCCCCGGCGAGAAACAATTCCACCGGCTCCGCGTCGGGATTTGGATAGTCTTTGTACGAGGTTGGCTTCGAACGATCGCCGTCTTCACGCACGATCCACGCGCGGTCTTCTTCATCCACCCCGTTGTCCACGTCGTGCAGATACCGCGTAAACCAGCGGTTCATCATCTTCATCGGAGGCGGACCACCGTGCCCGCCCTGGTGGTAGTACGCCTGAACAGGAATGCCCTTCTCCTTGAGCGCCTGATAAATACGAACGCTGTGCTCGGGCATCACGTTCCAGTCGTTGAACCCGTGCGACATCAACACTGCTGCCTTCACGTTATCCAGATCATTTAAATAATCACGACCGGCCCAAAATTTGTTGTAATCCCCCGTCACACGATCGAAGTTCTGAAGCATCTCCTTGTCGCGGACTTCACAGTCGCAATAATCACGCCGCGCTTCGTTGCCGCTGTGGATGAAATCGTACAAAACATCGATGTCCTCGCCGACGAACCCGCCCGGTGAACGGATCAAACCATTCGAGCGGTAGTAGTGGTAGTATGACGTGTTCGGCGCTACAGGGATGATCGCCTCCAGCCCCTCCACGCCGGTCGTCGCTGCGGCCAACGCGAGCGTGCCGTTGAACGACGTGCCCGTCATGCCAATCTTGCCCGTGGACCAGTACGCGAGCACCTCTTCGTTTCCGTCGGGCGCACTGTACCCTGTCGCACGCCCGTTGAGCCAATCGACAACGGCTTTGGGCGCCAGCGACTCGTTGTCGCCTCCAACTGTCGGACACCCCTGCGACAACCCTGTCCCCGGTGACGATGAATGCACCACCGCAAAACCACGCGGCACCCATTCCTTCACAAACGACTTGGAGATGATTGGTCGCTCACCCTTGCGCTTGATGGACAACGCGACCTTACGCTCGGGCGGCTGCGCACCGAGTTCTTGACGCGTGTCCCAAAAATAGTCCTGGACCGGGCTGCTGGTGCCCGCGTAGTACGGACTCGTGGCGTAGATCACCGGGACCTTGAGCCCCTCGGTGTCCGTCTGACGCTGCCGTGTTACATCCACGTGCATGCGATCCAGCTTGCCATCGCCGTCTGAATCAAACTCGGTCTCCACCCACAGGTCGTGACGGATCCACATGTCCGGGTCTTCAAATCGCTTGACGATCTGCGTCTCGCCTTTCTTTATGACGGGGACCGCGGGCCCCTTATCCTCCGTTGCCTCCTGCCCCCAGGTAATGCCCGCACACGTCAACACCAACACACAAACAGCGATCGACAATAATCTCCCAAGCCATTGATTCCTTAGCAATCTCATAGTACTCCACCTCTTCTATTGACTGGGATTTCCCGTTAACACTTCACTGAAACACTTGCACGCCCGTGAACATCTCATATATCATCATAACACACTCTGAGCCTATTTAAAGCGCGATCTCTGAAAATGTGGCCTATGGGCATGGGCCAAAATAGCTGTTCTTGGGGCCGAAAACCGCGAAAAAAATGGCGAATTTGGCAAAGGGGTATGGTAGGCCACATCATCTCAATTCGCCAAAAAAGAGCTGTACAAAAGCGTTATGGTCCATCGGCCGGAAGAAGCGACAGTTGCTCAAGCAAATCAACACTTAGCTGTTGACAATTCCCTCCTGATATGGTACAATGATTTGCATATTCGGGGTGGTGGCTTTCCTTATATTTCCGAGGGTGTGTCTTTCACCAGGAGAGGGCTATGAGGATTCCGCGCTTTTGACAGGGGCAAACACCCTAAGGATCAGCTTCATTCTTGTTGTGAGGTGCAGATGCGAACTTGGGGGAGGAATGGAAAATGAGAAAGATCAACATTGTAGATAGGGCTCAAATTAAACAGATACTCCGTGCTCGCGGCGTCCTGGCGATAGCAGATGGTCAGCACCAACGATCTGGTGTTCTTCAGCTTTGGTGGCAGAACATTGAAGATGGTGTCTGCAACCGCTGTGAATCTCGTTGGTCGGACACAGGGATCGATCCGGTCAGTTTAGACGAAGCACTCGAGACCTTGTGGCGCAACCGCAGTTTTCTATATCTCCGTGGAAAGCATCGGAGCAATGGTCACAGACATATAACGTACAGCTTAAAGTCTTGAGCACAATTGTAGGAATCCCCATCTGCCGCTGGAATTGCCCAGGGGTGTGAATGTTCCCGTGCCACGATCGCAATGCTCTGTGACCCAATTTTTGGGCGCGAACCATCAGGAGATTAGGCGGGCCGAACGGAGATCGCCGCTCCACACAAGCACACCGTCCACCTCTTGCCTGACAATCTCCGATACGCGGCTCACTAAGCCAGCCTCTGATTTCCGGTTGTGAGTCGTCCCTGGTGCGCTAATTGGAATAACTTGCGTGTTTTACCTGGTTAGTTACTAGATTAGGTTGCTATTGGCACACGATTCTACGACGTGAGCAAAAAATACTTGATAATTTCCCAAAAAATCTAAAGCCTCGCAGAAAATCGTCCGATAATTACAATGACGATAGTATCAGAACATGGACGTGAAGAATCGTCATTTGCTTTCAAAGAGTTCTGTCCCGAGACCAAGGCGGGCAGGCACAATTGGGAACTCTCAAGATGAAGAAAAGGGTAAAATGCCGCTGTCCAGTGTGTAAATCAGTCCAGTGGGTGGAATACTCTCCTATCCTCTCCGGGACCGTGCAATGTAAAAAGTGCACTGCCGAATTTCATGCCGTGCCTGCAAAACCTAAAGGCCGGACAAGCCGCATGCATGGCATCCAGAAGCCATTCGTACTCTGCAAGGACTGCGGCAGGGATATAAGCAGCAGAGCGGACAGGTGCCCGAGCTGTGGGGCGCCGACGGCGAATACGCGTATAAAGCAGCACATAAGACGACACTTCATACAACGCAGGAAATGGCGTGGGAAGATATGCGCTGCCCTATTATTGATCGCGGCCACCCTGATAACTACCGGCTTCGGATTTGTCCACGTCATAAGCGGCTCGAATCTTCCCTCTCGGCGCATTGTCCATAAGGGTTCTTTCGGATACAGCGAGACGTTCGTAAACATCGATAAGATCACCGGCATGCCCTGGGTGTTCGCCAAGTCGAAGTTCCCTATCGGCTGCAGAGTCCTCCAGGAAAAGGGCCATATTGAATCCGATGAAGTATTTGAGCGAAGGATTAAGAGGCAATTTGCCCAGTTGCACCGCTGAGTCTCATTTCTCTTCCGGCAGAGGCCGGCAGTGCTGTTGCTGGCAGATCGCCGAAGTGAATGTTGAGAAGCGTGACAATCGCACAATAATAGAGGGGCTATATGCCTGCAGTTGATCCCATTTTACTGGAGATAGACAAGCTGATTACCGGGTCGCGTCTCCAGGAAGTCGCATTCATCGCCGAAACCGACATCAACGAACGAATCTGCAAGATGGACACCGTCCTGAAAGAACTAAGGCCCGGGGCGTATTTGCTCGGAACAGGCTCTACCACAGTTGGGATCATACCGCTTACGGTTGATGAAGTGGCGTTGGGTCGTTCGGCGACCACTCTTGAAAAACCAATAGATGCGATCATTGATTACACTGCCACCGATACGATGTATTTCGCGCCGAGAGAAGTTTCCAGGTCACATGCTAAGGTCATAAGACGCATAATCGGCTCAAAACTTGAATATGTTGTCGTAGATATGAAGAGCACGTGCGGGACATTTGTCAACGGCATGCGTGTTGACCCTGAGGGTGACGGTGTTGTGCTCTTACACGGAGATGTCCTGTCTCTCGGACCGTCACAGATGAGCACGTATATGTTCTATACTGTCGAAACCGCATAACCGGCAAGACCGCAGGTCATCTTTCAAAACTCCACATCTCTGCGGTCATCTCTTCGGCGGCCGTCCACCCGACGTGGAAGTCGAGGTACAGGCTATTGCAGCCGTTCTTGTGCCGTGCTCTCGCGACCCGCCTGCCGTCGGTTGTCCCCTGGCTCTCGGACATGGGCAGGTGACTGTCGCGGAAGACGTCGCATCGAGTGACATCCCGGTCGGTCGCTTTCTTGATTATGGTACGCCAGGGGCCGTCCTCGTTGTCGGCAAGGTAGATGGTGGAGGCGGGACTGTCACAGGCGGTCAGCTTGGTCGCCACTCTTTGCATGCCGCCGCCACCATTGTTTCCGCTGCGCCAACCGTTGATGACGTAGCAAACGGTCTGCTCTTTGTCGGGATAGCTGGGGCAGCGAAATATGTCCACGCTGCGGTAATCGTCGCGGACAGCTTCTTGCGCCAGGAACGGCATGAAAAGCTGGAACCAGGGCTTGATGTCCCCTCCCCACTCGGCCGAACGCGGAATATACAGGTCGTAGTGATCGGCGTAGAAATTGGCCGCCAGACCGATCTGCCGCATGTTGTTCTGGCACACAACGTCCTTGCCCTGTTCGCGGACCTTTCGAAGAACCGGAACCAATATTCCCATCAACAGTGCAATGATAGCGATTACTACCAAGAGTTCTATTAGCGTGAATCCTCGCGTGTCGCGCACGCCCGTCGCCTTTATAGCAAGCCGCCTTGTCCCTGCCTCCAATTTCCGTGGCTCTCTTTCTACCATGACACTACTATACCAAATCTCTCACTCCTTGGCTATAGATATGTCATTTTGGAAAGAGCTGTTGGCCTGTGCGACAAACACGCTAATCACTTAACACCGTAGATTTCGGCCTCGTCTGGATGGTCAGCAGTCTCTTCGGCTTGTGTGGCTGGTTGCCGGCCCGTCGTCTCTCGCGGTCGGGGAAATTGCCAGACGATATCCCAGTCCTTCTCCTGTTTGTCTCGTTTTGGACTGCCGTTGTTGTCCTTTTCGTCCGGGCCGATACTGTACAGGACGAAATCCTCCGCGCCGGATCGATAGATCAGCGGCGCACCGGAAAACGGATCTCTGACATCAGCCGGCTCGAACCCCGTGAGAGTCTGCGGGAACGCCCCCCGAGCCGCCTTGCTTTGCAGCAAAGCGGGCCCAGTGCAGGTGATGCGAATGTCCGCCTGCATGCTCCTATGCATCACTTTGACCCGGGCCATAGCGGGCACCAGCGACCACACCAATCCTCGGCGTTCGCTTTCAACAATCTCGTTCAGAGCACCTCCTCTTTCGAGCAAGTGGGCTTGCTCCATACGCCTGGCGGACTCGTGCATTATCTTCAGATAGCTCGTGTGATATGCCAGAAAGACAGGCTTGAAGCAAACTCCGAGGACCGTCAATATGTCATCCGGCGAATCCTGTGAGAAGAAGTCATGTTGCTTTAGCAGTTCCCTCTTCGGCAGATTGAAGGCCCATTCCCCGAAGAGCATGCGTTCGCCGTCTATGGCACGAACCAGCGGACGAACGTCTTCAAAACTTTTTAGCAGGTCTTCGAGATCGCCGGACCGTTGCGCGTTCGGCGGTTCAATCTCGCAGAGTTTCCTGATGGTCTCACATGAGGTCCCGCCGACTATGGCGATGCGCACTATCTGGCTGACCAGTACAGGTTCGGTCCGCAGAGCGTCGCCTAATTTCAACTGGACCGGGACCGCGTCCCATGCAATGTCCATATTACCCGCCTGTGCTTCGAGGAGTGCTTTGGCCCCGAGGATGTGGGCGAAACTCCTCATAGCTGACACATGCGGCAGACGTATGTCTATACCGGACTCATAATCGAGGTCGAATCGACATGAACGTCGCCGGGTCCCTTGTTCAACGATCCACAGAGCACGGGCGACAATGTCTTGGGCGATCAGTCCTTTGAGTTCGACAAGCTTATCCGGAGCAATGGATTCGTCAATGAACTCACCGGAAAGATCGCCCAGGTACCACAGGAATCCACGCTCCGGCGTCGGCTGGGCTTTGAGCAGAAGTGCCGCACTCTCGTAGAGGCCGGCGGCGTTTTCCGTCTCGGGAACGTCAGCCGGTATTATCTCATGCAACTCCATCGGTCTGCCGTCTGCCCTCAGAGCGGCATAAGCCCCGCGCAGCTTCGCCGCCGAGACACTGACAGCGATAAAGTAGACCAGGGCCAGCGCAACCAGTGCGATTGCGACGCCTTTAAGTATCTTAACCGTTCTCTTTCGCATTTGGGTTATCCTTTCGTGGTTCGTGTCTTCTAAGAATATGAGCGGGCGTCGGCTCGCCCCGGAGCCAGACGGCTGCTTCCTCCGGGCGGCGCCAGCGGTGTCGAAACTCCGTTCTGCTCCGTCTCATCCAGGAGCCTGCGCACGCTCTCCACGTAGTCGCTCAACGCCGAGGCATCTATCACACGTGATCTGCGGTCAACCAAGACCATGTGTTTTGCGAAGGGACCGTAGGGCATCTCCGGCAGCATGTCGAAGTCAGTGGGTTGTTGTGTCGCAACGCAAGCACTCCCAGGCCGCCACTGGGCCAGCGTGTAGTCGCTGGAGAAGTTGGCCAGCCAGATAATGAGCACTGCCGCCGCCGCCGAGGCCACGAGGCGCCTGAGAGGAATCTGCCACGGGATGTCCGCCGACGTTTGATCCCAAGCCTTTCTCGCTTCAGCGGTGATCCGCTGCTTGAGCTGCGGCGAAGGCTCGGGCACATGCGCTCTTGTCAATAGATTCTCAAGCGGCCAATTTTCAGAGTGTTCGTCTTTCATAATGTGATATTCTCCAACATGATTCGCAGCTTTTCCATGCCGTAGCGGTATCGGCTCGCTACAGTGCTTTGGGGTAACTCTAAAAACCCGGAGATTTCCAGGAACGTCTTTTGCCTGTAGATCTTCATGACAATCACCTCACGCTGTTCTTGCGGCAAACGGGCCAGAGCAGCCCGCAACTTCTCGCCCGGCTCGTCGGGGCTTTTCGGCACAACCAGCCAGGATTCATCGGCGGCTCTAACTGCCCGATCTCTCTTACGCCGGCGAATCCATCCGGGAGCTTCATTTCGAGCTATTTTGTACACATACGCCTCCAGGCAGCGTGCCTTGGCCAGTTTGTGCCGCTTGCGAACGATCCTGACAAAAACCATCTGGAGTACGTCTTCGGCATCGTGAATCGAACAGAGCACACACTTCAGAAAGGCAAGCAGATCGTTCGCGTAGCGGTCCCAGAGCAATTCCACCGCAGCCGGGTCGTCCCGCATCAGAGCGGCTTGCAGCACATTATCAGACAGCCTTTCGTTCAAAATGTTGCCCTATCTTCGATTCATCAGTAAAGACAGCGTGACGCCGCTGATTTGTCTATCAATTTCATTTTTCTTGGTGAATTGTCCGTATACCGTACAAAAACCCTCCGGTCAGCACCAGAACAAACGGCTGCGATCTCGCGATCCCAAAGACATGAAAGAAATGGTGCTAAGGACCATGCACGGTCCTAAGTTGTCATTGACAAGCACTTATGGCTTCTGGGACAAAAAAAATATGGGCATGGTTCAATCCCGGGTGGCAGCCTCAAGCGCAGCTTGGGGATGGCAAAGCTCCGAAAGCAGCGCAACCATCCCCAAATCCTTCGGATTTGAGGCTGCCACCCGCTATGGAGCCTCAAATCAGTGTTACTCGGAATATGACTTATTTGAACCATGCCAAAATATGTAACACTTTAGCCGTGTGCGGCAAAAGTGTTGGTTCCGGGTTAGAAAGGTTCACGGTTCAGGATTGGTGGCTGGTAAAACTATTTCTTTCGATCAACTGTGAACCGTGAACCCGGAACCTTGAACCATGCCGAAATTTCTGATATTATCCTGGAATTGGAAGGCTTCGATGGGCGCCGAAGCGTCTGAGCATGAGAAGATTATGTGGATTCCGATGTAGCATGGTGTCAAGTGTGGGGCAGGTGATGAGAAACACAACTTTGCTGATTATGTTTACAGGAATGTTTATTCTGGCTTCGAGCACGCTGGCAGGCACCTATATGCCCTGGGATGAGCTGACCGAGGCGTCATGGATCGATTTTGGCGAGACGTCCGTCTGGCCCGGCATGTATCCTGCTAACGGCGACAGGGCCGGCGTAGCCGAATCGTATCCAATTGCCTTCTCGCCGGCAGGCGGAGCCGACAAAGCCAAAGGGATGAATGCGCTCAAGTTCCGCCACGCCGGGCAAACTACGGGCCACATGGTTTCGTCCGATCAGGCAGGTGTCTTCGAAATAGTCAATACGGGCAAGGACAACGTTTTCACGGATCTATTCATCCTGGTGGCGATCAACTCCGAATCCGGATCGCTTGAGGACGGATTCGAAATGACACTTAACCCCGGAACAGGGGAAGGATTCGCATTCGACCCCAACCACTTCGGCTTCTACGATAATCCGTTCGGCAGGCCCAGCGGATACTACTTAACCACCGATCCGGCGGATCCGCACAGCACGGAACCACCGGGTGAACCCATCGCCTACGCTTTCGACAGGGCGATGGTCACGGTCTATGCTGTCGAAGGACTGGCCGCGATGGCGCAGGGCCAGTCAGTCAATATCGATTACGAGTTCAAGAATCTTCCCGGTCCGGCCGTATTCAGCGCATACGGGTATATCGGCACCGATCCGCTGCCCAGCATATATCACACCAACCGTGCTTTCGTCGATGCCAACGACGGCAAGAACAACCCCGTCTCGACTTTTGCAGTCACAGTCTCGGGCGACATAAACAAGGATCTCCGTGTGGATTTTGCCGACATGGCCGAGCTGGCCGAGAATTGGATGATCGGAACGAAGTAGCATGAGTGACTCTTCCAAAGTGCGACGCGACAGTGAAACATCGGCCTTCAGCCTGGTCGAGTTGTTGGTCGTAATCGCGCTGGTCGTACTCGTCGTCTCTATGGTGATTCCCGCTCTCGGCCGTGCGCGCGATCAGGCGAACGTCGTGGTCTGCCGGGCCAATCTCAGATCGCTCACCCTGGCTTGCCTGGCGTACGCCAGCGAACACGACTCGGTCCTGCCCACCGGCGCTACCGTGAACAATCCTCACGCCGACCTGATAGACGCGCTCGGCGCCGGCAACTACGTCGATATCAGGGAAACCTACTATTGTCCCAGCGAGACGAGGCCGGAACTTCGTTGCTCAGAGCAGAACTTCAAAGCGGGCAACATCAGCTACTTTTATTACAGTTTCACCGAGCGACCCACGGACCGCCACCTCAGCAATTTTCTGCGCAAAACGGTCCGGTGGCCCCGCATTCTTAAGGACACAATGCCTGCGGACACGTGGGTCGCCAGCGACAGTTGGTTCAGCAATGCCCCCACTGCCCATCAGTACTACAAAAAGGCAGTCAACTACGTCACGCTCGGCGCCACGGCAGAGATGGTCAAGGAAAGTCCGAGGGGAGAATTCAGATAAGCAACACAATGACAACTTTCCTCATCGGCATAGACGATACAGACAACGAAGCCAGCCCCGGCACAGGCAGGCTGGCCCGAAACCTTTCGGCCGAATGTGCCCGACGGGGTCTCAGGCCTCTCGGCGTAACCAGGCACCAATTCCTCCTTGACCGGGCAATTGCGTATACGTCACATAACAGCGGCGCCTGCATCGCAGTCGAATCCGAAGGTGGCCTGAAGAATCGAGATTTCATCTACGACTTTGTCGCCCGGAGCAGCGCGGACGGTTCCGACCCCGGCGTCTGTATTGCAAACGCCTCTGCCGTGCCCGATTTCGTTGTCGAATTCGCGGATCGCGCTACCCGCCAGATCGTGACAATGGTCGAGGCCTTCGATCGCGCCAGGCAAGCGTCAATCACACTCTGCGGGCTGGGCGGAACGTGCCTTGGCGTCATCGGAGCGATCGGATCCGTCGGCCTGCGGGCATCGGGGGGAAACGGCCGTTTTATAGATTTACAGGGACTTCGTGAACTTTCGGGTTGCGTCAATGCCGCGGCTTTTGATAGAATCGGCATTCGTTTAGAACATTGCCATTGTAAACGAGCGCCCGATGTCAACGACCGCTATGAAACTTTCGACTGGGTGCGTCCGAGGCTGACCGGCGGCGAAGCTGTTTTGCCCGTTCAATGGAGTGAGAAAAAAAATGCGTGGATACCTGTCGATAGAAAAAAACACGGCACTTGCTGATATGGTCCTCGGCCCTGACGGCGTAAGAGGTCTGGCCATCTCCTTGAGCGTCGGCGTCATTGCCGGCTGCATGGCGGCATTCCTCAAGCTTCACCTCGGCATGCCCGGTCACAAGGCGATAATATGGATGACTCCTGTTATTGCAGCTCGTCTGTTGGGCCGATGCAGAATCGGAACAACCGCCGGGGCCTTCACCGCAGCCTTTATCTCGCTGGGCTCGGGCGGAAACCTGGCGGGCGGTCTGCTGGGCCTGCCCCTTGTCGGCGCCGCTGGGGCTCTGATCGACGCCTGTATCCTCAAGCTGGAGAAATGCAAAGCATCCGCTCTAACCACTATCATCGCCATTGCACTGGCCGCGATGTTGGCGAACCTGATC
>JADHXR010000024.1 GCA_016782865.1 Phycisphaerae bacterium | reverse complement strand
TGACACAATTCTTGCTGGGTCATAGTCTTCGTCACCATATCTAATAGAACCAACTTATAATGCACAGAATTGAGATTTGCAAACAGAACTCCTTGAAATTGTGGAGATTCTCATGTTTGCCAAACCAGAACTCTTGATCTTGGGTCTGGCCCTCTGTTCGTGTGTCAGTTGCGATGCCAATTCAGGTCGAGTGTGGTGATATCGGCAAGGGCGGCGGCGACTGGCCGCGCTACAAAGGACTGCGAGAAGGTCAAGATTAGAGCCAACTTCAAAGTCAAGCTGGGTCTCAAGAAAGAGAGAATCGGGTCGGTCGTCGACGAGTGGAAGGCCTGGTTCGTGGGTGGCGACACTGTCGATGCAGGTGGTGGCTGGACCGAAATAGAGGTTTGTGTCGAAGCTTGGAAGGCAAAGCTCTATAAGAACGCCCCCGGCACCTCGGTGAAAGTTGGCAACTTGATCCTTACAGTCAAGCCCAACGCTCAATCGCACACTTTTTCGTGAAGAAGAGCAAGTGAAGTAAATCAGGGAAGGATGGAGTAACTTCATCCCTCCCTTTGTTTTTTCATCAAGAACTCCTGCCCAACAGGGATCGGGCATGCCTTGAAAAACAAGTAATAGTCTTGGCGCGCGAGCCGCCTGAAGACGGCAGTCAACTCGGCGGCCTATCGCCCGGAGGGTTCCCCAACTCGTTTGCCTTCTGTGACTCGACGCAGGAGCCGTTCGTTGACAACCATCAGCCCGGCTACTTCACGTTCGAGTTGCTCATTGGCAACGCTCAACTCGGTGACCTCCCGCCCAAGCCGCGCCTCAGTCTGGTCACGCTTGATGATTTCCCGTCGCAGGTCTCTGACCGGCTGCTCAGCCCAGTCCGACTCTTCCGCAGCGGTCGTCCAGTGGTGACGTTTCCTTTGCACTTGCGGGACATCGCTTTCGTCGGCCCCCTGCAAATCCTCACCGTTACGGCTGACTTGTTGGCTGCGGGCGAGTTTGACGCTGATGATGGACGGATCACCCGAGACACGTTGTGGGTACACGATTCTGGCCGCTGCCTTTCGCCGCCGCCTTCTGATCTTTAACAAAAGCAAAAGCGACAATACTCCGGCAATCGTCAGCAACTCCCACTGGGCCCACTGCCGCTCGCACAGCTTCGATACGTACATCTCGTACAGCCACGACCAGTGTCCCTTGAGTTCTTCCACAAACGCCTCTGCAGTCATCTCTCTTCTTTCCTCCAAATCCCGCGCCAAGCAACGGCACGGTCAACTACCCAACAGGTTTAGAGTCCGGTTGTCCACAAATCAGTTGCGTCGACATCCCGTCTCACCGATACAAATCAGCAAGGTGTTCATATAAAAACCACCCTGCTTGACTCGCCACGCCGACAATCGGCCCCCGCAGGCTGATCCGGTAAACTCAACAAAAACGCCTCCTGTGCGGCACTGCGCTCCTAAGGTTAACTCACCAACAATCGCAACCGCGTGAAAGTCGCCGTACTTCTCACCGATTGCAGCATCTGATAATAAACGGCGAACGTCCGATATAACAAGCCATAAAAACATTTCTCACCGTTTTCGCCGGTTTGCACAGGTCATCTGCAAAACGAAACGGTGACGTCATCAGACTGATTCCATCCGGTCGATACCGTCATTACATCAGAGATTGTGTATCGGTTCAACCAGCAGCGTGGTACGTTCGGCGGCTTTGAGCCTTAGTTCCAAACCGTCGTGCAGTTGCTTTCCCGTGCGAGTTTGCGTCTTGTGCGTCCGCACGTTCGTGATCCTGTAAGTCCTGTCAAGACCGACGGTGAACCATTCCGGCAGCGTATTCATCCGGGGCCAGTCTTTTTCAAACCCCATCAAGTGCTTGTGACGCGGGACGTCAAAGATAATTTTGCCATTGTAGTTTTTCGAAGCCTTGATTGTAACAATCAGGCTGTTAGAAGTCGCCCGGGCACCCAACTCGGTCCCGAGATCCCAGGGCCGGGCGATCAGGCCCTGCGTGTGCATCAGCGCGTGCATGATCGTCGTTCGCACGCCGTTGGCCTGGAGTTTCATCGTACCCCACAACTCGGCGGTTTCGAGCGGATCGCCCGAGCGGGCAATGTTGGCGGCCACCTCGCTGTCGACCCAGTCAAAACCTTCTTTGATTGGGTACCGGTTGAGCACGTAAATTCCACCCTCGACCGAATCGGCAAAACCGTCGATCGAGGTGCCTTCCCACGGATAATTCTGATATTTGGGTTTCGAGAGGTTTCGCAGGGTCCGCTCGATGTGCGATCTGTAAACACCCTCGCCGACGATCATGTCGTAGCAGATGTAGCCGACATAGTTGTACCCCCACCCATCGCTGAGTCGGCCGCTCGAACCCTCACGTTTCGTGATATGGTTGTACATCATCCCGTCTTCGTTGCAGCCCTTTTCAAGAATGGTGTCAAAGATTCGCTTGAGCTGTTTTTTGTAGACTTCGAGCCTGTCGCTCTTGAGTTCGGATTCGACAGCAAGAAGCAATCCAAGGCCGCCGATTATCTCGCAGCCGTGATCGCGCAGACGCTCCGGCACAAAATCCTCGTTTGAGAAATAGTAATCGCCCAGGCGGCGCGCCCATTCGAGATACTTCTTCTCGCCGGTCATCGTGTAAAGCCTGGTAAGCGCCTGAAGCTGCTCGCCGTTGACCTCGACGTTTGTGGAGGGAATCTTGCCGAAAGGCGTTTCAACCCGCGCGTGCTTCCAGACATCGTCCTCGATTTCTCTCATCCTCTCGAACCAGTCGGCCTTGCCCGTAACCTCGACAATGGCGATCAGCCCGTCTTTGACATACTCCGATGCCCCAAAAATGAGGGCATCATAAGAAACCGAATCGTCCCTTTTCCCCTTTTTCAAATCGAATCTTGCCGGTATTCGGTCCAGATGGTTGCAGAGCTTTCTCTCGGCGTCGAGAACATCTCGAATCGGCCCGTAAAGCAGGTCGATATCCGTCACATGAGCCGCCCAACATAGAAACGGATAACAATCCGCCGCGGTATCGCGATAGTTCCAGCGCCCATCCCCGATATAAAGCCCGGTCTCGGGGTCGATTCTTTTGATCGCCACCTCATGCAGCCAGCGTTTGACCTTGCTCAGCGAATAGCCCGCAATCTTCGAAGAAATCTCCGCCTGTCTGAGAGATTCACGGTCGATACCCGCTCGGGCACTGAGATTCGGTGCCAAGACGAGCGCAACGAGGACGACAACAACAACCGCACGTTTTATGGTTCTCATTTTTCTCTCCTGAAAAGGTTACCCGCCACATTGGGGCCGGGCTTGATTTCCCTCAGAATATCAAATCCTCCGCACACATCCAATACCAAAGGTATGGCTCGGCAATTTTCTTGACTTTGGGGGTTGTATTTGGTAATCATGTTTAGACCGCCCGTGAGCGGCGGACATTTTGGAGACCGCAATTAGAAAGGAGAACTGTCATGAAAAAATCGCATGGAACATTGATGCTCGTTGTGCTTGTGGTATTGGCATTCGGCGGCATTCTCTCGGCTCAGGAGCGCGACAGAGACGGGGAACTGCGCGGCATTTTTGTCCGCCTTGCAGAGCGCCAGGTCGGTGAACGCGGGTATATGGGGATCGTCGTCAAGCCGTTCGAGCGGGACGACCATGTGACCGTGCTCGTCCCCGCCGAGCGTGAGGAACTCGGGCGGTCGGCTCGAACGCTGCAGGAAGGGGACCGGCTCGAGATTTCCTATGTGAGCGAACACGGAGAAATGTGGATCAAGGGCATCGAGGCCGAACGTCGGCGAGCCGAAGGTGACGGGGGATCGGAAGGTGGCAAGAGAATCGAGATTCGCCGGGAGGTCCGCCGGGGGCCTGAGCGGACAGAAGAAAGGCGCGAAGGTGAAAGAAGGACTGAGGTTCGCCGGGAGATGCGGCGGCCCACTGAGCGTGAGCGCATGGACGAGAGGCGCGAGAGTGAGAGAGGGATTCGCGCTCGCGGTGAGGGCGAACGGGACCCTGATGCGCCGCGGGATGAACGGCCGCGCCGGGGACCATCGCCGCACGAGCAGTTGGACAGACAACTGAGAGACGTCCTCATCGGACATATGGAACGGCTGGGCATGGAACTGAAGGAAGTTCTCGTCTTCCATATCGAACGGATGCAGGTGGAGATTCACGAGCTTCGGGCGCACGCCGAGAACATGCACAGAGAAGTTGAGGAACTCAGAGCAGAGAATGAGCGATTGAGAAGGCAGCTGCGGGAAACAAACGAACTGAAAAGAGAAGGCGACAGGGAAGTCCGGGAGCGAAGAGAGCCTGACCGGCGAACAGGTGACATGCAGCGAGAAGAACGCGACATGCCCGGGGGCAGAGAACGCGGTGAAAGAGGAGAAAGTGACCCACGACAAGAGTTTCGAGAGCGCCAAGAACGCGAGGTCAACAGAGATAGAGATCGCGGCGAGCCAAGAGAACCTGAGCGGTCCAGAGAATAGTCCGTATTGGTTTGTTGTGTAGCCGATCGCTGCGATGCGGCCCCGTAGTTCGGGCGGGTCCGAGGATTTGACGAGCAGCCGGAGGGGCCACAGGCGCACGTCCGGCATCGCCCAACCTGCTGACCGCAATGGCAGTAAGGGTCCCGACATGAATCGGGACCCTTCTCATTTCATCCGCCTGACGGCTCAACTCCTCCAGGATAAAATGCCACTGATGAAGTTTTTTCTTCGCATCATGGTTTTTTGAATAGTTTGGCAAAAGTATCTTCTTTTGACTCAGGTTGAACAGGCCTTTAAAGAGATCAAAGGTGACATGTCGGTTCGGCCCATCTACCATCAAAAAGAGAGACGTGTAGAGGCTCATATATTCGTAAGCTTTCTTGCCTATTGCTTGTTTGTGACCTTACGCAATAGCCTGAAGCCTTCAGCAAATGGATTGACTTGCCGAAGTGTCTTTGAAGTTTTTCAACAAATGCAAATGGTTGATGTCCATTTGCCAACAACGGACGGCCGCACGATCTTGTTACAGCGTTACACCGAACATAGTCCGGAGGTACAATTGTTGTTAGATCGTTTAGGAATGCGTTTGCCGAATCAACCGCCACCTCGCATTTATGGCCAAGAGGAAGACATTATGTAGTGCTGACTTTTAAGAGTTTTCGGCCGTGAAATAAGGACTTACAAGCGTTTTTGCGGTTTATAGGGAAAGTCGGATTAATATCTCTTCTCATGCTGCTGGGGTAATCAACTCTCTACAGTGACCTTCCTTCGCCGTAGCCGCCAGGAGGCTAAGCCGAGTCCTATGGCACCAAGAATCCCTGCTCCGGGAACCGGTGTCATCACCAGTTGCGATTGGTTGTCTGCGTTGTCGCTTATTCCCCACAAATTGAGCACTTTTACGTCGTTCCATCCGGCAATATCATCAGGATCGAAGGAGGTAGAGGGGCCGATGATGTCTCCTATTTCGGCGGTGATCGAGTAGCCTGAATACCCCTGCGCGCCCCAGACGGATCTCTGTACTATGTTTCCATCTATGTCATCCCCCACCCCGTCTACAAGTGCTCCATTCAAATAGGCGGCATAAATCTTCTTGACGCTTTCTTTTAATGCTTCGGTATCGGTATTGGTACCGCCTAGGTAACGGATATCGTCATTGATTGTGGCCTTATATTTCGTTCCAGGATTGAAATGCTGAGTTATTTCAACACAGAAGGTACTAAATTGAGCTGGCATCCAATCCGGGATATCTGAAGGGCCACTTTCAACAGTATCTGGAGTAACAATGTAGGGGGCCATAGGCCACGATCCCCCAGAATCATCTATTTTAATAATTACTTGAAATTGTCTATTATCAAAGCGGCGGTCTGCCCGGGCCTGTCGGTTATTGGCCCACCGTGAATCTCAAAGCGTACAGGTAATTTCGTATCCGTGTCGAGCCAGATATGAAAAGGCGATCCATCGGGTACGTTTGCGTCCTCCACGTCGCGGACTTCGAAACCTATGCACCTTCGCCCCCGGAATTCTTCTGTAGCGAAGAAATCCTGTTTGCAAAAAAAAACGCCGACATCAACAACAAATCAGAAAATTGGAAAAACTCACTTTTTTTTTGTCCGGTGTTGATCGACGCCGAGTGTGATTTTATTGGACAGTTGAACCGGCGATAAGAACCGTTCTTCGGGCGGAGCAATATATGGTGGGTTCAGCCAAATGGGCGCGGCCATATGGTGGTTTGTGTTATGGGGCGTTGCTCCGGCTGCTGGTTAGCGGGCTAAAGAAAAGATGTTCGCCCAGTCGATATTGCGTAGGTTGCAAAGGACTTTTTCACTTTTGAAGGACGAGTGAGTATGAGCAAAAGGGAGTTGATAGACTGCATCTGTGAAATCAACAAAGGCGCCAAGCCGGAATTTCTCGCCAGTTTCTCTGAGGAGGATTTGAAAGCCTACCTTGAGCATCTGATGGAGTTGGATTTGGAAGAGTTGGCTGTCTGCAGTTAGGTACATCCGCAGCAGTTTTTGTATACGCTGCGGTGCACGAGGTTCGCCGCCGTGCTGCAATCTCGGCGAGTCCCAAATATGCTGAACAAGCGGACTCAATCATTGCTCATCAAAGTCAGTGCCCACAATGGACCTGCCTGTGTCACTAAGACCGCGCCTTCCCTGGGGATTAGTCTGGGTCCGAGGCTGCTCGCGGGGAGGATTTGAAGACCTGTTCGGCCTATTGTTGCTCCTGTTTCCGTTGCCGCCGGATGAGGCGTTGAACGTTGCCGGCTCCGCCGGGATTTTGGCCGAGTCGGTCACGATCGCGCCGGGCGCTATCTCGGCGATGCTGTTTAGCTTGTACTGGACCACTACGGGCTCATGGCCGGTCGGCACACAAAAGACAAAATCAATAAGCTGTTCACTCCCCTCGACTCTTCGGGAATCGAGTTTTATCTCAGCAACAACCTGAATTTGGCTCGCCGTTCTCAGGTGCCCGATGGGATAGACGTTGACTGCTTCTCCGGCAAACCGATCCTGGCCTGTACCTTTTCGTTTACAGATCAATCTCAACTGGGAAGGGGTGAAGGCACCGCCATTTATCCTTGCGTCTGCCCTGATTGCCCTCTTCGATATTCCCACCCGCACGATTGTCACGTCATAACTGCCCTTGGTAGACACAGGCAAAGATACGGGCTTGCCCTGAGCATCCTTGACATCCTTGAGCCTGCCGGAACTACTTCTGAGATCGCCAATCAAACCATCGGCCTGCTCGGCCACGTCTTGTGGGGCCCTCCAGACGGCAGCTTGTCTCGGCACGCTAATGGCGGGGAACATGCTGCTTATTATCGACGTCGTCTCGGTGTTGATGAGCCTGTTGAAGAAGAGCTGGTCCAGATAGTTGGGATGGATGGTGGCGAAACTCCTCTTTCCGCTGAAGCTGCCCTTGCTGACCATGGTGAAAAGCCCCGTTGCGAATCCGTCGGCGCCGAGCAGAGCCCCCTTGGGATTGTCGGGCTTGAGCCTGACAGGATCGAAACGCTGATAAGGAAAACCAAGTGAGAAGGGGCCCATCGCCAGAGCAGTCAGCAAGAAGCCCGAAACTAGAAAACCCAGAACCGTCCCACAGGCGATGCGACCGATACACTCAGGCAGAAAGCCCAGGTCGACCGGATTCTTGAGCAGGCAGGTGGCAGCCGCTTGGAGAACGGCAAAAACTACAACAAAGATCAGGATAAAAGATGTCGTCTGAGCCCATGGCGCTATGGTTAGAAACATCCCCTCGTCACCGCGGCTGATAAACATGTTCGCAACGGCCTCAAAGAAGCCGAACGCAACCATGCCTGAAATGATTGCGATTATTATTGCGGCAAACGCCTTGACAAATGTGCCCTTGAAATACAGCAAGGCAGCACAACCCAGAATCATTGTCACTACGACTAAGCTGGCCATTACGATGTCTCCGGTTTTGTCGGGGATTTGCGATCCTACTCGCACCCCGCTACCCGCCAACTACTGCGCTGGCTTTGTCTTCTTTGTTCTATATGTCGAAAGTACTCTTATCATTTCGTTTATCGATGCCGTTCCGGCGATGACTCTTCTCAGCACCTGCTCCTGCAGATAAAGCACCTTGGCGCGCCTGAATTGCGCGCCGATTTCCGGTAACGATTTGGATTTCCTCACAGCTTGTCTCAAAGCATCGTTCATTACGACAAGCTCGAAAATACCCGTCCTATCGAAGTAGCCTGTCCCCTGGCAATGGTCGCAGGTCATGGGTTTGCCGTGCTTGTCGTACTGCACTTTGCCGGCACGATAGAGCACCTTTGTCTTATCGGCGGTGATGTTAAATTTCTTGAAAAGCTCCTTGTCCGGCGCATATCCCTGCTTGCACTCTTCACAGAGTTTTCTCAGCAGTCGTTGGTTACTCGCACACAAAAGGGTCTCGGCGACGAGATTCCTGTCACCGACAAGCCTCATCCATTTGCCCAGCGCCTGCAGCACGCTGTCTGCTTTGAGCGTGACATACACTAGTTTTCCGTCTTTGGCGGCCGCACAGGCCACACGGGCGGTCTCGGCGTCCTCACACTCGGCGACACCGACGATGTCGGGACCCATTCGCACGACGGCCTGGAGCTTTGCGCCAAATGTCGTGGTCCCCGTGTCAGTGAGGGCGTAGACGTTCTGAGTAATATTGGGCATCTCGCCGGAGGGCTGCCTTTCGAGCGTGTTTACGCTATTGATGAAGGCGTCGTGATTGCGGAGCAGCGCATAGAGCGTGGTCGTCACTCCACTTTTTGGCGGCCCGCTTATAATGCATAAACCTTGCTTAACATCGTGAAGCTGACTCAACTGTTTATGCTGTTCGGGCATTAAGCCGATTTCGTCTATTTTCGATATCGTCTCTTGTTCTATGTGCTTGAGTCTGATCTGTTCTCCGGCGGTTGAACCGGCGGTGGTTACTTCCCAAGGCATATCGTCCTTGCCCTGGCGAATCACGAATCTTCCCTTTTGCGGTTTTCGTCGCTCCTTGGGGTCCAGGCCGGCCAGATCTTTGACAAAGGCAGTAAAATATCCCATTTGCTCTCTGGCTATGCTCGGCTGTTTGAGCGATGCGCCGTCAACGAAGTAGGCTACTTTGTAGTCTTCGGCAGTCGGGGAAAACGCAACGTTGCTCGCCCGGCGCCAGATGGCGTCACTGATAATATCATAGCTCGTCTTGAAACCGAAAAAGTCCGCCGTCCTTGGCTCAGGCACGGGAATTTCATTCCTGTTTGCCGTGACGAAAGTGAAGCTCTTGAGAGCCTCCATCTTCTTTTCCTTGCTCACGAGCAGGCTCTTGATATGGTCGATGGTCAAAACGCGATCGTAATCGAGAACTCTGCCGTTACGGTGCTTGACGTAAGCCAGGGCCACCGCCCCGACAGCGACCAGGTAGAACAGCATCCCTCCGATGTAGAGCGGTATGACCAGCCAGATCACCGCCGCGGCGGCTCCAACCCCCAGGATAAGTCCCGTCCAAAGACCTTCTTTTGTTTCCAGCACTTTGGCGTCCTGCTGCACCCAACCGATGAGTGGGAGCCACGCGAAGAACAGGGTCAAGTAGCCGATGAGTTTCAGTATGGATATGTAACCACCGTATTCGACGGCTCCCAATAATTGGTCCAGCATAAGATGATGCTCCAATAAATCCTACAAAATGCCGCTGACGGTAGACTTGATGCCCTTGAGCGCCATTCTCAATTCTTCTTTATTTGGTGCGTATTTGTATGCGTCCTTGGGATCTACCATCCCATCCTTGATCAATTCGCAAAGATTGTACGTCAGATCCTGCATGCCTTCGCCCTGGGAGCTTCGTATCACGCTGGGAAGGTCAACTTCGCGGTCTTCGGCGATGAGTTTCCGCGTCGAAGCGTTTGCGATAAGAATCTCCACGGCCGGCACTCTGTCCACACCTTCTTTGAGACAGGGCAGCAGGACCTGGCTGACGATTGCCCTGACGGCGAGGGCCAAAGCCTGCCTTATCAAGTCTCGCTCGTCATGAGGGAACAAATCCAACAGTCGGTGAACTGCCTGGGAGGCGTTCGCCGAGTGCATCGTTCCGAACACAAGGTGCCCGGTTTCGGTGGCTCTCATTCCAGCCGCGACTGTTCTGGCATCCCGCATCTCGCCGACAAAGACTACATCGGGGTCCTGCCGCATCAGAAACGTCAGGGCCTCGTCAAAGTCTTTCGTGTCGATCCCGATTTCTCTCTGCGAGACTATCGCCTTTCGGTCCTTGAACAGATATTCGATGGGATCTTCCACCGTGACAATGTGACATGATTCAGTGCGGTTGATGTAGTCTATCATCGAGGCAATGGTCGTGGTCTTGCCGCAACCGGTGGGACCGACCACGAGCACCAATCCCTGCCTGCTCTGGCAAATGCTCTCCAGCACCTTCGGCAAATGCAGATCTTCGAAAGGTGGAATCACCGTATTAACACAACGCGCCGCCAGGCTGACCATCCCGCGCTGGCGGAACAGGTTCATTCGAAAACGATGCTCACCGTCAATTTCGTGGGCGAAATCCACCGTACCGTGCTCGAGAAAAGACTCTTTCTGGGCCGGGGTGAGTATCTCGAAAGCCAGTTGCTCCATCCTCTCAGCGGTCATTATCTCGCCGGTCGTGTTTTTCAGTTTGCCAAAAAGGCGCAGTTTCAGCGGCTGGCCCACTTTCAAGTGCAGATCGCTGGCCCGATTATTGATAGCAGCTCTGAAAAACTTATTCAATTCAGGCTCATGACCGGAACTCTTTCGATCATCAGCAGGTTGTTCGGTACTCATAATTACGGCCCGTTCAAAAGCTTATGAAACGACTCTTCTCGTAACGACTGGATCGAGCGCCAATCATCACATAGAAGAGCTTTCATCCTGCCATAAGGTTTGTAAAGACATACCCTTATACAATTCCATTATAAGTTTCCACGGCAATCTGTCAACCGTGATGCTCTAAAATATTGATCTTCGGCACAAATCACCGAGGAATCCAGCCCTGTTGGGCGTTTTAGCCGGCCGATTTCCACATCCTGGTGGGCTTCAACTTCAATCCTGCATGTCGAACAGGTCAAAACAGTGGAAGCCCACAGGCAAATTTGGTGGTATAGAGAATCGGGAAATCTCAGGAGTGATGCCAAGTGATGCATTCGGGAAGATCTGAAGGCAAGCCCATGACGTATCTGACGCCCTATCTGGACTTTCGACAGGAAAGGGGATGGAATCATAGAATCCAAGACCGGTGGGTCATAAACGCAAGCAGGCCTTTATTACGGCACAGAAATAATCCCGATTTTCGCAGGGTCCCGACGTTCGCCGAAGCGGTAAGCGGCAAAGCACCCAAAATCGGTGGTAAAATGGACAAAATCTGTTGAGATATGAGTGGCCATAACCGCACCCGGCACCTCAATTGAGTAAAAAAACAAATCGACTTCAGCAATTCACACCTGCCTGCCGATATATTATCGGGTATCTTTATGGAGTCGATAAAGGAAGAACTTTCAGAACGACAAAAGCAAGAAGCGGCAATAAGGCTTCTTCGGAAACTCGGGGAGCAACTGCAGTCGTCTGATGCATCGACCAGGCGGCGAGCGGCTTACAATCTGTCCTGGATGCAGGAAGATGGCTTGACGATTTTGAAGGGTGTCTTGTGCGGCAACTTCCATGTAACCGCGAAAAATGCGGCCGCATACGGCCTGAGGAATATGCGGGGCAGGATGAAGAAGGTGGCTCTGGAGGCTCTCAACCAGGGATTAAAACATCGTGACAACTCCACCAAGCAGGTTTGTCGAGCTGCCTTACAACTGGTGGGACAGAAGGTATCCGCCGGCGACAGCCCCAAGAGACAAACACCAAAGAAGACGAGGATCAGGGAGATCTCGCATGAGAGCAGGCCCAGGGCCAGATATGATACGAGGCGAGGGGTGGGCACGCGACGAATGCGCGGATGAAAGCCCGAGCCGAACCATGTCTTTGACACCTGAAATCACAAGAACATTCCAGCCCCGGTTGGAATTCACCCGCCCGCAATCACGTCGCCAATAATAATGTCAGCGTCATGTAGATGGCCACACTGGTCGAATCGTTCGCCGTTGTCACAAGCGGGCCGGAGCTTATGGCCGGGTCTATGCCGATTTGGCGAAACAAGAACGGGAGAAACAGGCCAAGCGTCGTCGCGACCATTATCGCCGAGAACATCGCCACACCAACCGCGAAAACAAGCCGTGCAGGCTCTACGGCGCTTTCGGCGCCATTGAAATGAGTCAGGATGGTACAGGCTACCCCACCCAACAAACCGCAGCTCAATGCCACGAGAAGAGCGATTCGCACCTCTCGCGCAAAAACCTGGCCTAATGTCAACGCCACGAGGCGACCTGTTGCCAACCCGGAAACCACGATCGCAGAGGTTTGCAGGCCCGCGTTACCACTGATTGCAGCAATCATCGGCACAAAGAAAAGTGCGGCAGTGTACACAAGGGACAGGTCCTCGACAGAAAACTTGCCGTGGAAGAGCATTAGAACCAAAGCGGTAACGCCGGTCCCGATCAGACAGGGAAGAAGCCAGGTCATCCTCACGCGAGCTGCGTGGAACACAGAGACAGTATCGAGTTCGTCACGATCTGTGCCGGCCATCGTGTACAGGTCCTCGGCGGCTTCTTCCTCGGCAACCTCGATGACACGGTCGGCAGTGATCCGGCCGACCAGCTTGTGGCCACGATCAAGAACGGGCACCACAATCAGATCGTTCTTGCTGAATATATTTCTCACCTCTTCCTGGTCAGTGTTGGCGTTGACATAAATGGTATCGGAATCTACCAGGTCTGCTATCCTCGTACCCTCGGGACGGGTCAGTAGAAATCGCACGCGAACATCGCCCAGGAATCGCCCCACCTTGTTCACGACATAGACGGAGAAGAAATCCTCATCGATCTCGGCGGCACGGATCTTGTCCACTGCCTCGCCGACCGTGGCGTCCTCGCGCACACTTATCACAAGCGGGTCCATGATTCCGCCGGCAGAGTCCTCGGAGTAGCTCATCAACTCCCTGATTTCCGCCGATTCGGCCGCAGGTATGCGTTCCAGCACTCCGGCTCGCTCTCCTTCGGGCAACTCGGAAAGGATGTCGGCGGCATCGTCGGGATCGAGTTCGCCGACGAGACGGCTCAGCTCCTCGTCCTTGAGCAGTTCGAAAAGTTCGGCCCTGGTTGCCTCATCTACCTTCTCCAGAACCTCGGCAGACGTCGGCGTGTCCATAGCGTCGAAGATATCGCGCCTCTGGTCATTATCCACAAGCTCGACAACTTCGGCTATATCACTGCTCCGCTGATCGGCGAGCAACTCACGCAAATCCGACACATCTCCGGACTCAAGCAAACGCTCAACCTGCTCCAACAATTGTCTCTGTTCATCCACCATCAAAATTGCTCGTGCCCAATCTGAGGCCAAAATTCACCCGCCAAGACTTCTAACATAACCGAATATCCTTGAAGTGGCAACAACTTTACGCAGACTATTACCCCCGCAGTCATCAGGCGTCTGCCGACGGGTCTTACGAGTCCGCCCCAAATACCTCCGACCACGGGCACAAACGCACCTGAGAAGGCAATATAGGCTCAGATGCTCTCTGGAAATCCGCTCAGACCTGGCCGCCATCGGCACAAATTTACCTGTCGATCCGGCTATAAAGGCAAAATGTTCTTGGCTTCAAAGAGGTTTTAGTGTAAAATGGACCTTGAAATATTTGTTTGGCTGTTCGCAAAGAGAAAGAACCACATTTTTTCCGATGGGGACGATATGATGAAAAGGGTTTTTTGTGGTATTGCAGGGATTTTGGCGGTAGCAGCGTGTGTGTGTCTGGCTGGGCCCGAACCGGCTATTGTGCCCGCTCCGGGGCAATGGACCGTAAATATCGAGTTTACTCATCCACAACAAGTCGTCCTCCCGGACAGCCTCGATAAGCACCCCACCCGCTTCTGGTACGCGATCATCACGCTAACCAACAACACAGGCTACGACGTCGATTTCTACCCCAAATGCGATCTGATGACGGATAGCTTTCACGTTATCGCCGCGGGTAAGTTCGTACCGTCATCGATTTTTGATCAGATCAAGAGGCGCCACAGGAGCAGATACCCGTTCCTGGAGCCATTGTATAAGGCAGGCAACAAGATACTCGAGGGCGTGGACAACACCAAGGATATCGCGGTGATTTGGCCAGACTTTGACACGCAAGCCAAGAACATCAAACTGTTTATAACAGGCCTGAGCAATGAGACGGCTGTTGTCAACCATCCGGTCTCGAAAGACCAGAACGGCGAGCCCGTCAAGATTTTCCTCAGGAAGACCCTGGAGTTGAACTATGCCCTCAGAAGCGACGCGGCTTTGAGGTCGAACGCCAGCTTGATCTACAAGGGAAAACGCTGGATCATGAGATAGGATTTGATGTCCGGCGAGCGAGCGGAAGGAGCGGTGCCCGGATGGGAAAGTTCGGACGTGGTGGATCTCAGCCAGGATGATTTAACCGACTGCGGTAGCCGGATTCACATGGTTGGCTACAGACCAATTGAACTGCTGGTCGTCGCCCTATGCCAACACTTCAGATTGCCTAATCTACCACTTTGTTGCGTTTGTTTCGCGGAATCGTCTTGTGCATTTCTCAGCGTTCTGGTCAATATGACGCTGTCCAGCATTTTTAATACGTCCGGCCCTCGCGGGCACATTATCGACCGTAATCAGCTTGTAGAATAAGCAGTTGGAATGGTCTGAATAACCATGTGTCCAAATGCTAATGTATTTGTCAAAAAGGTTTTAATGATGTATAATAAGTATGTGTGAAATAGAACTATGTAAAGGATATACTCGATGGGAAAGATGAATGCAGCACAAAAGATGCCTCCCATAGAACAACTCAAGGGCCGAACCCTCGGCAGAATACTCATGAAAATGGGTGTTCTCAACAGAGAGAAGATCCATGATTGCCTCAAGGTTCAAGCTCAGCGGCAAGGGGTACAGATAGGTAAGATTTTCCTCGAATTAGGGCTGGTTGATGAAGGCCAGCTGCAGATGGCGCTGGCGGCACAACGAGGAATGGAGTATGTGAACCTCGATGGGGTGGAAATCCCCGCTGACGTGGTCGAAAAAGTGCCCGCGCAGATGGCAAGAACCTACCACATCGTGCCCATCGAATATAACAGCCAGCGAAATGAATTGGCCGTTGCGCTGGATAACCCTGAGAATTTCAGAGCCACCGACGATCTGAGCACTCTTATGGGCTTTAAGGTAACGGCCAAAATCACCGATCCTGACGCCCTTGAAAAGGCCTTGACCAAGTATTATGAGACACAAGCCGACGAGAACATCAACGAATTGATCGATGAAATACAGGGCGATTCGTTCCTGGCCGAATTCGAGGGCAGAAGCACCAGCATCGACCTTGATGAGCTCAAAGAGCTGTCCGAGTCGAATCCGGTCAAGAAGCTGCTGAACCTCGTCCTCCTTCAGGCAATTCGCGACAAAGCGTCGGACATTCATTTCGAGCCATTCGAAAATGAGTATAAAATGCGTTATCGCATCGACGGCGTGCTTTACGAAATGGTGCCTCCCCCGAAGTACATCGCCGCGGCTCTGAGTTCGCGTATCAAGGTCATGGCTGATCTGGACATTGCAGAAAGGCGTCTGCCGCAGGACGGGCGAATATCACTTACCGTCCGCGACAACCCGATCGACCTGCGAGTCAGTGTTCTGCCCACAATGTTCGGAGAGAGCGTTGTATTGCGTGTTCTTGACAGAGCTCAGGCAAGTTTTAATTTGGGCGAGCTTGGCTTGCAGCCGCAGGATCATGATTTGATCCGCAAGCTCATCCGCAAGCCCAATGGAATTATTATTGTCACCGGGCCAACCGGATGCGGTAAGACTACCACGCTGTACTCGGCCCTGAACGAGCTCAATGACATTGCGACCAAGATAATCACAACTGAGGACCCCGTGGAATACGACGTCGACGGACTCGTCCAGGTCCAGATGAAGCCGGATATTGGACTAACATTTGCAAGATGTCTTCGCTCGATTCTGCGTCAGGACCCCGACATCATCCTGGTGGGCGAGATCCGTGACCTCGAGACAGCGGAAATCGCCTCACAAGCATCACTTACAGGCCACGTTGTGTTCACAACCCTGCACACAAATGACGCTCCGAGTTCGGTGGCACGACTGTTGGATCTGGGGGTCGAGCCTTTTCTTATCACCGCTACCGTCGAAGGCATCGTCGCTCAGCGGCTGGTCAGAAGGATATGCACAAGATGCAAGACGCAGTTTGACCCGACTGAAGCTCAATTGTCGCAATTGAAACTCTTGCCCGAAGAGGTCGGCGGCAAAGTGTTCTATTACGGCAAAGGGTGCAGCAAGTGCAACGGCACGGGCTACCGAGGGCGAGTAGGTCTTTTTGAAATTATGGTCTTTAACGATGAAATTCGAGACCTGATTATGAACCAGGCCTCGACGGCTCTCTTGCGTGAAGCGGGCGTCAAGAACGGCATGAGACTGCTGCGTGAGAACGGCTTGGCTGCGATCTATGACGGCATAACCACAATAGACGAGATTGCAAAAGAAACGATGATGGAGCAGGTGTAAGGGAGGACTGACTCATTGTGAATCAAAATCTAATGTCTAATCGTCGATACATGGGAGGTATTTAAAATGGCTCTCTTTCAATATTCGGCGCTGGATGCGCAGGGCGTGGAAATAAAAGATGAAATTGAAGCCCTAAGTCAGAAGGAAGCGATAACCAAGATACGTAACCTGGGATACTTCCCAACGAAGGTCAACGCGCGAGGTGCTGCGAAAAAGGGCGGAGCTAAAGCCGGCTTGGCGCCGAAGAAAAGGCGCGGAGCCGGCGGCAAGGTCAAGATCAAAGCTGTTACTCAGTTTGCCAGACAACTTTCGACACTTCAGGACGCGGGTCTGCCTATTCTGCGCTCGCTGCGGATTCTTGAAGAGCAGCAGAAGTCGGGAACATTCAAGAAGGTAATAGGCTACGTAGGGGACGACATCGAAGGGGGCGCGACGCTCTCAGAGGCACTGGCCAGACACCCGAGGGCTTTTGATCGCCTGCTGGTCGGCATGGTGGCGGCCGGCGAGACGGGCGGTGTGCTGGACCTGATCCTATCGCGTGTGGCGGACTTCATGGAAAAGGCCCAGAAGCTCAAGGCCCGCGTCAAAAGTGCGATGGTTTATCCGATGGTGGTTCTTGGCGCAGCGTTCTTCATCCTTCTTGGGCTGATGCTTTTCGTGGTGCCACAGTTCAAGACCGCCATTGCTGAAATGACCGGAGGCCAGGAATTGCCGACGATCACGAGAGTTGTGCTCGGGATAAGCCGCTGGATCGCGATGGGTCCTATTATACCAGGGACGGAATTCCGCCTGATGGGACTGCCAGTCGGGGGGTGGATCATCCTGATTCCGGCGCCGTTCCTAATAGGTGCATCAATGGCGCTGATAAGAAGGTTTCACCAGGGCCGAGTAGTTTTGGACATGATCAATTTGAAACTGCCCGTGCTGGGCCAGCTTACCAGCAAAGTTGCTGTTACGCGGTGGACGAGAACTCTCGGAACGTTGATCAGCGCCGGCGTGCCAATCCTTGACGCTCTCAACGTGACGCGCGAGACCGCGGGAAACGAGGTTTTCGCCTCCATGCTGGGCAAGGTCCACAACTCCATCCGCCAGGGCGACACCTTTGCCGGCCCGTTGCGTCAATCCAAAACGGTTGACCTGCTTGTCTCGAACATGGTCGCCGTGGGAGAGGAAACCGGTGATCTGGACAAGATGCTTTTGAAAGTCGCCGACAACTACGACGAGCAGGTCGACGTGCTGGTTGCCTCGCTGATGTCGATGCTCGAGCCAATCATGATCGTTGTGCTCGGCGCCGTCGTGATGACCATCGTGCTGGCGATATTCCTGCCCATGATTGGAATTATTACGAGCTTGAGCTCCTCCTCATAGGAGCTGAACCAATATCAGACTGTTCAATTGAAACTTAGACAAGGTAAGGAGAAAAAAATGAAGTCGATCATCAAACAATCCAATAGAAGAGCGGCGTTCACGATTGTCGAGCTGCTGACGGTGATGAGCATCATCGTGATTCTCATAGGCCTGCTCGTGCCGGCGCTGAATCAGGTCAAGAAATATGCCTATGAGGTCAAGCAGAGGGCACAACTAAAGAGCATCGACACAGCGATAGAGCTGTTCAACAGCGAGTTGGACGGCTATCCGGACTCAAGCGCCTTCGGCCCTGATGGCGCCGAGTATGCCGGCGCGATGAAACTCTGTGAGGCGGTGATGGGCCAGGATCTGCTGGGCTATCATCCGGATTCGACTTTCAGGTCGGATGGTTCGAACGGCGTCAATTCGTTATATCCGCAAGCCAGTGCCTTGACTCCCCCAGCATACAAGGCCAATTTGAGCATCAGAAAAGGTCCGTATCTGCCGCTCGACAACGCCAATGCTTACTCGCTGGAAGACTTGTACACAAGCACGGCGCCTTTCCTGCCCCAGCATTTTGTCCTCTGTGATGTGTACAAGCGTGTGACGCACCGCAAGATCGGCAGTAAGGTCGGCATGCCTATACTCTACTACAGGGCAAATACCGCGAACAGCTTGCACGACACGACCAACCCTGACAATCCCCAGAACATCTACAACTACAGGGACAATCAAACATTGCTTGCGCTCGGCAAGCCCTGGGACGTGGGGAATTCGGGCGCCCCGGGAGCAAACAGCACCCCTCACAGACTCGCTATAGAGAACGGTACGGCGGGCTTACGATTCTACTGGAACACAAGGAATGAAAAAGTCTTGACGGCATCCAGACCTTACAGGTCGGACACTTTCATCCTGATCTCCGCCGGATGGGACGGCGAATACGGCACGCCTGACGATGTGTGCAACTTTGACTGGAGGTATGTCGAGCTGCCGCAATAAGTCACCTAGCCGGCTTCTTGAGGCATGGGCGCGACAACCGCTTCGCCTGAGGTTTTCATGAGCCGAAGGCGCGGCGCCGCTGAGTGAGTTTTTTGTCAATGTCCGCTTACGGAGACGGAGAGAGCAACGATGAAAAACTCGATGGTTGTTATTTCAGCCAACAGATATGAGAAGGAGTAGCTGTGAAGCGTAAAGAATCAGGATTCACAATGATGGAGATGTTGATCGTGCTGGGGATACTGATGCTGCTGGTCGGGCTGCTAATCCCCGCTCTTACTGCGGTCAAGAACATCGCCAAAGAAACGAAGCAGAAGGCTCAGTTTTCGACTATCGAGCTGGCTCTGGCCGGCTTCAAGAACGACCACGGCGATTATCCGCCATCGGATTGGGCCCTTGGCGCCAATTACTGCGGCTCTCAGAAACTCGCCGAAGCGCTTCTCGGCTGGGACCTGTTGGGATTTCACCCGAATTCAGCCTGGAGAGCGGACGGACTCGACGCAACCGACGGGACGGGAACATACGACCCGACAAAATCGAGAGACCTCGACGGCGACGGTATTCCGGACACCATGAACGAGAGAAAGGGACCGTATCTCGAACTTGGGACCGCCAGCGCATTCAAACTGCGTGACTTGTACCGAACCAATCCTAACTGGATCCTTGCACCGGATACGTACGTGCTCTGCGATGCCTTCACAAATAATAAGATAATGTTAGCCGCCACGGGAAAGACCGCCAGAGCAGGGGCACCGATTCTTTATTACAGAGCGAATACTTCCCAGAAAATGATACGCGGGATCTACAGCGTTCAAGATAATGAGGCCCTTGTTGACATGAAGGAGAGGGCGGATGGTAGGGAGCATCCCTTAAACTGGACTGACAACCTATATCAGTTTTTCTATGGAACTGCGAATACTACAGATGGGATAGTAGGATATATCCAGGATCCGAAAATAGAAGCGAGGCCCTGGCCTTACAGGCCCGATTCTTACTTATTGATCTCAGCGGGGGCCGACGGTCTGTACGGAACGCCCGACGACATTCGCAATTTCGGAAACTAAAGTCCCCCTACCCTGCACATGAAGCGGGCTAAAGCTATGAAGACTCGCAGAAACAAGTATGGCTTCACTCTTATGGAGATGCTGATTGTCATGACGTTGATCGTGATCCTGGCCTCAATGATAATCGGCGTGGCGAGTCACATCGATGCCCGGGCCAAGAAAGATGGGATCGAGAACACTTTTGTGCTGCTGGACAGCGCATTGCAGGAGTATCGCCAGTTTAGAGATAAGTTTCCCGAGCAACTCGAACAGAACTATGCAAATGCCGCCGCCCATTCGGAGTATCTTTATAACGAGCTTAATTCGGTGCCCGATTCCCGAAGCATATTGGAGAAGATCAACAACTCCCTGATAGAAAACAAATACGCCGCAGCGGGGGCGCCGATCGCGGCAAGCCCCGAGATATATGACCCGTGGGGAACGGTGCTGGATTACAGATACACGCCCGGAGAGAATTTCCCTCTGATAGTATCGGCCGGGCCGGACAAGAAGTTCGGCACTGCCGATGATATTGACAATAGATAAGAATATAATAATGAGAACGAAGTCCAGACAATCCGGTTTGACATTGCCCGAGATGACGGTCGTTGTCACAATCATCGCTCTGCTCACAGCAATAGGACTTCCGGCTATCCGAGCACTCTTGGACTCGTTCCAGACCCAAAGCGGCGCAGAAAACCTGATCAGCGCAGCGCTGGCAAACGCCCGGGCTATCGCGGCGAAAGAACAGCATTACGCGGGAATACGCCTCCAGCAGGATTCGACCGGCAATCAGTATATCGTATTCATAGTGCACGATTATGAGAAAACGGGACTTAGCCCTGGTTTCAGGGCGATCGAAGGCGTCAAGCCGATAAGGCTGCCTGAGAATTCACGCATCATGGATTTGAGAGCCAGAACAAATCACGGCACAAATCCGACGGACGCGGCCGATCCGCTCGACGAGCCGCTCGCCGCAGGCCACCTGGACGACACGAATCCGCTGAACCTGGGGCCCGATGGGAAAAACGTACACATTACCGACACATCCAGCTTTTCGATTGTCTTTTCCACCGCGGGCAAGCTCGTGGTGCGCACCGTTCGCCTGAGAAATAGAGACGGGATCTACAGGCCTGACAATTCGCTTGCCGCCCAGCTCTCGACGGATGACGTGTTCAATTCTCCTCAAAACATAGCAAACCCCGGCCCCGGCATCGGCAAATTTGTCCAGGACGACTACGCCGAACTGGGATTGGGTGCCGAGCCGAGTCGAAACAGATTTGTTATTTGTGACAGAACGCAGTTTGACGAATTGAACGCGATGGGAAGATTGGACTATCTCAGCAGCCTGGAACCGGTCTATATTAACCCTTACACGGGGACGATTATCTCGGCGGATTGACTTAACTTATGAGAAACAAACAGCGACATAGGGGTTTTTCTCTCACCGAGGTTTTGCTGGCCGTCGGCACACTCGCCATCGGGATGACTTTCATAAGCGGCACGTTCCTCACGGGTATCCACTTGACTGCAATCGCCACCGAGCGAACTCTCGCAGCGGTGATAGCCGATGAGGCCTTTGCGAAGGTGAGATTGTACGGCGTCGACCTGACGGATCCGAATCTGGCACCAATCCAGGCAACACGCTTTGATGCGATCAACCCCATTGCCCCGAGTGAATTTGCGTATCCTTCTACGAAAGCGCCGACCGGCAAGCAGTTTTATTGGTCCGCCTTGTGCAGGCTCGCTGCCTCCGATCCGACCAACCGGCTCGTGCAGGTGACGGTCTTCGTCAGCAGGAAAGTAGGCGCCGCAACGACCTATCCGGGCGGAGAGTCAAGGCCGGTTCCCGTTGCAGTTGGCGTCTCAGTTGTCACGGGACTCGGCAATGAAAGCAGGCTCACGATAACGAACCAAGCCGAGCAGACGTTTATCAACGGCGGCGGCACAATAGTTGACAGCCAGACAGGCCAGATCTATCGAGTCCTGCAGCGCGACACCGATGCGTCGAATACATTCGTGCTCGACAAGAACTGGCAAGGCGCAACGAGCGGCACAGTGTGGGTAGTCCCGCCACCAATCGGCGGCGGCAAATATCCGTGCATAGCAGTATATCAGAAACTGATCGCGTTTTGATCGATGAACTATGAACTGCAAACTGCGAACTAACACTGGTTTCACCCTGATTGAGCTGCTCGTGGCTATGGGTATCCTCGCAATGGTCATGGGTTTTGCGAGCGTGATCTTCCGAGTCAGCATCGATGCCTATCGTACTGCGATGGCAAACGCCGAGATCATGCGGAAAGTGCGGGCCATCACCGACCAGCTCAACGCCGACTTCAAGGGCCTGAACAAAAACAGCGAAATCTTCATGACCTGGGTGGCCAAGCCCGTGAGCGCCGGCGGCAGGAAGGACAATGACCTTGACGGATACGAGCGATTCGATCGAGTAATGTTCTTTGCCGACGGCGATTTCCAATCTCATGGGGCCAACCCGACGATCCGCGGCAACACGGCGAGAATATGTTATATGCTTGCGAAGAAACCTGCCGCGCTTGGTGGCCAACCTCCGATCAAAGTAGACGGTCAGAAAGCCCGAGAGCGAATCCTTGCGAGAAACCAGCATATAATGACGGCCGACGAGACCCTGGTGAAATTTCTCGACCCGAACAGCTTCACCGACAGCCAGTGGTACGAGTGGAACAACCGCTATGAGTACGACAAGATGTCACTGGAGCAGTGGAAACAGATACCGTACGACAACAAGAAGAATATGCTGTCGGTTATCACCGGCATAAGGTTCGGTACTCCTACCGTCAGTGAAAATGTCTGGGGCTCGGTGATCGACCCGGCGGATCCGGATTCGATTCACATGCTGTTGTGCGAGGGCGTCGCCGAGTTCAAGATTCAGAGCTGGTACGATGCTCAGCAGCGGTGGGTGCCGGAGGTCGATCCGGACGGCGACGGTAGTCTGGCGGACACCGATTTTCTCCTCGCCGGCGGTGGCGCCGCGCTCGAACCTGAGGCCGTTCCCGGAGTCTTGTATCCGTATCCGCCCTACGGAGGCGTGGTAATTCGTAATATCAATTATCCAAGAGAACAGGTGGATAAGGAACACTTCGGCGTAATCCCGGGACTCGGACGCGCCCTGAAATTTACTTTTACACTGTACGACTCCCGAGGTGTTTTGAAGGAAGGCCGGACTTTTACGCATATTGTATATTTGGACGATTAGCTTGTTACCAATGGAGACGGCAAGAAAAGACATCCTGAATAAATCGCTTCGCGCTGGTTCGGCTCTTATCCTGACGGTGGTCCTGACCAGTCTGTTGGCTATTATCGGCGTCTTGTTTGTCATGGTTTCCCGAGTGGATAAGATGGCAACGTCGGCCATATCCGAGAACAAGTCTCTGAACCTCGCGGTCGAAACGGTCGTGGCAAAGATATCGCAGGAGCTGGTCCTTGATGTCCCCGGTATGACAGATCCAAACAGCCCGGCGGACCCAAACAGTCCGCCGGCTCTAATCGAAGAATACTACGACTACCCTGACGTCAACAACCTCTGGCTCGCGTCTCTCGAGCCCTACGAATCGGGCGGCAATTATTACTGGCGGCAGATAAGTCAGCTCTATTTCGCGTCGGATCCGAATCTCGGATTACAGGCTGCCATTGTCCCGGACTATCAGGACCCCGCCGTTATAGGCCAGACGGTGATCGCCGACGCTGACGGTGACGGAGTAGGCGATTCGCAGTGGGTAATCGTACCGGATATAAGCAGCAGCAAAGGCAAGCCTATTTATGCAGCCGTCAGGATCATTGACAACGCAGCGATGTTGAATGCCAACACGGCGTTAAAGCTCGACCTGAGTGACCCCAATACGCCCGCACGGGACATTGGCGGATCGAGGCAATCACAGATAAGTTTTCTGGCCCTGGCAGGCCGACCAGGTTTGCCCCATGCCGTCACCGAAGAAACGGATCTGCTCGCGGCAAGAGCAAGTTCCGGTCGCGGCGTCGATCCGCTGAACGTGCGTGCCTATGAAGAGAGTGTCACCTGGCGTTACGGCGAGCCAAACATGCCGTACACGCCTTTTGACATGTCCGATGAACTCGAGCTTCGTTACAGATTCCTTTTGAATCATCCTGACATCGACACAAGACTGGAGGCCTGGGGTGGCGAATTTCGTACTCCCGCCCTGACAACTCCGATTGCGCTCTCTAGAAATCCTGATGTTTCACGTCGCCAGGATGACAACGCCAGAAACCTTGCGCAGTGGTCAAAACGTGCGCAGGATCCCTTCGATCAGAACTATGCGTATCGGCATATCGCCACCACGTACAATATGGACCGGATTATCAGTCCCGCCGGATCGATCCTTAACGCGGGAAAGATGGTTAATGTCAATCTCGCAGACGAAAGTATGCTGCATGCCGCGATAAGAAGAGCGCTTCTGGAGAACGATCCCAACACTTTGCGTGCCGAGAGAGTGGCCGCCCAACTGGCGGTCAATATTGTCGATCTTCGCGATCGCGACGAGAGGGTGACAGTTCTGTCTGTCGGTTCAGAGGTATTCTACGGTTTAGAGGCCCAGCCGTTTATCAGTGAGATAGCGATCAATATCAGCGAGGCAAATGCCGATGTCTCGGCAAACAATCATTTTGCAGTCGAACTTTATAACCCGTTCGATACCGACATTGGGCTGAGTGACTTCAGGCTGGAGCTGCGAGACCCGAACAATATAATCGTAAGCACGATAAGCCTGGCCGGTAACGTCATAGCGGACGGCAGCCGATTTGTGATCACCAGCGGCTCTGGGGCATCGAGCGAGTTTGGTGCTGCGGGCCTGATGTCGATCGGCGGCGGTCGAGAAGATCCCAATCTCGTGCTGGCGGCATATGTTCCGGTGCCGGATTCGGATCCGCCGCAATATGTCCTGGATGAGAGATACGACGTTTACCTTATGAGAAGGGTGCTGGCTTCGGAACTGTATCTTGACAAGCAGCAGACGGACGATGCCTGGTTCGACTGGAACGCATCCAAGAACCTCACACAGTCTTACGCTCGCCCGGACAATGACTGGAACATTGTGTACCAGGATTTTGCGACTGCGAACAATACTCTGGGCACCGCCAACGGATTGACCGGAACACGAAGGAACTATAATCTCGCAAGCTCTCTGGGTGATTTTATCTGCGTCGGCGACATAGCAAGGGCGCTGACGGTGGCCCCAAGCACCGACCCAAATGATATGATCGGGATAAAGCTCTCGGCCGAGCCTCGCGAAGAGTTCGTCCGGCTCGATCTGCGCAATCCCACCGCCACAGATGTCTTTCAATATCTGACGGTCATCGATCCGACGGATCATGGCCATCCGCAGTACGAGACCAGAATAAAGGGCCGAGTAAACGTCAACACCGCCCCATGGTATGTGATTGCCCAACTGCCCTGGATGCCGCCCGCGATCGCCCAGGCGATAGTTGCCTACAGGGACACGATAGCCGGGGCTTTTGAGAGCACAGGCGAATTGTTACATGTCCCCGAGATGGGCTACTACGCCGATGACCCCGCGCAAGTGTCGGTCGATCTCGACCGATTTCCTGATCTCACCCCCGGTGACGGAGCAACGAGTGACTTCGAAGAACGAGACGTGATTTTCTGCCGGCTCAGCAATCTCGCTACGGTACGCAGCGATGTTTTCACTGCCTATATCCTCGTCCGAATCGGCACCGACGGCCCGCAAAAAAGAGTCGTGGCCATACTCGACAGAAGCCAGGTGACATCCACAGCCGGCAAGGTGAAGATCCTTGCGCTGCATCCGGTTCCGGACCCAAGGTAAGGGATTGTCGATTTTCGTCAATGCCTTAGCAGTTCTACAACTTCCGGGTGCACCTTCTTGTTGGCTACAATCACCTGGTACTTATGCCCGTCGTAGCTGTCCAGATCGACTGGGAATATCTTCCCGCCTTGCCAATCGGTGACCACAGAGCCTGCCGCCTGATTGATTACGACCCCGGCTGCTATGTCCCACAACTTCGGAGTATTGGCGATCGTCGCCACCATGCTGCCCTTTGCCACGTACGCCAATTGTAGCGCGGTCGTGCCCAGATTGCGAAATCTCGTCCGCGTCATTATTTCACAGGCCCAGCTCGGCGCGCCATCGTCAAAATGGCTCTCCAGCCCAACGCTTGCGAATTTGTCCATCGCCTCTTCGCTGGCCTCGATTCTCCTGCCATCCAACTGTGCATCCGCGCCCTTGACGGCGGTGAAGATCGAATCCGTCGCGGGCTCGAAGATCACGCCGACGATCGGCTCGCCCTCGTACATCACTCCAATACTTACAGTGAAGAACAGCATACGGTGCGCAAAATTGTTCGTCCCGTCTATCGGGTCAATTATCCACCAAAGCATGTCCTTGCCCCGCGGGGCCTGCTTGAAAATCTTGCCGTCATCACCTTCCTCGGCGATGAATCCGTGGTCGGGATAGGTCTCTTTGATGCGGTCGATGATTATCTCCTGGCATCGCCTGTCGGCCTGGGTCACCAGCTCGGTGCCGTTTTTGACGGAAATCTTGGTGTAATTGATCTCTTCCATCGCCCGTTGACCCGCCAGGCGCGCCGCCACGATAGCCGTCTCCAGCATTCTGCTCAAATCTCTCTGCTCTAATGCCATATCTTCTTTACCCGCCGTAGTGACCTTGACACATCCATTACGTTGCCCTATTCTAATGCAGTTATGCATACAAGCCAACAGGTAAATAAGATGAAAATGTTCTGCGCGGCATCTCCTCGCCAGCGGATCATAGCGGCAATGGTCTGCCTGGCGGTCTTGGTATACTTCGGCGCCTTCGCACTGGTTGCACACTACCAGGTCGACATGGGCCGACACCTCGGCTACTGCGGATTCAAGCAGAGAACAAACCTGCCGTGCCCGAGTTGTGGAATGACCACGGCAACGCTCGCCTTCGCCCAGGGAAATATCGCCAAAGCCTTCTATATTCAGCCGGCCGCCGGCCTGCTGTACTGTGCAACCGTTCTCGCAGGAGGTTTGGCTTTCTTCGTGGCCGTCTTCGGGGTGTACTTCGACTTCATCAAGCGTTTTTTTGCAGAGATCAAGATCAGGTACGTGATTCTGGCCCTGATCATCATTCTCGCCTCCGGTTGGGCCGTAACACTGGCCCGGGCGCTGGCGACACAAAACTGATCTCTTTGCCCGCAAATGACGGGAAACATAGCCTTCTCCCACGCAGGCTGTGCGGCACACACATTTTTAGGAGGTGCTGCACGTATCGGCGCTTGCAATTCCTGCGGCCGTCGCTACAATGCGCATTTTGAGAATCGCAAAGCAAGAACCTTTTGGAGTTGCGCAATGATAAAAGTTCTTATTACGGACAAACTCGCACAGGAAGGGATTGATCTGCTAAATTCCATGGACGGCGTCGAAGCAGTTGTCAGGACCGGCATAGACAAGGACGAGCTGGCCAGCATTATCGGCGAGTACGACGGCCTGATCATCCGAAGCGGCACAAGAGTGACCCCCGAAGTCCTGGCCAACTCCGGCAAGCTCAAGGCAATAGCCAGGGCCGGCGTCGGCGTCGACAACATCGACATCCCGGAAGCCACCCGAAAGGGCATAATAGTCATGAACACCCCCGGCGGCAATACCCTCAGCGCCGCCGAGCATACGATGGCCTTGATACTGGCTATGAGCCGCAATGTTGTCCCGGCCTGCAACAGCCTCAAAAGCGGTGCATGGGACAGAAAAAAATACATGGGCAACCAGTTGAACAACAAGGTCCTCGGCCTGATAGGCCTGGGCAGGATCGGCATGGCTGTCGCGCAGATGGCAAAAGGTTTTAATATGAAAGTCCTGGGCCACGATCCCTTTGCCGCACCGACCGATGCGGAGAAATCCGGTGTCGAAGTAACCGAGGATCTCGATAGAATTTTTGAGGAGGCCGACTTTATCAGCGTTCACGTGCCGAGAAACGAGCAGACGCTGAACATGATCGGCGCCGAGCAGCTTGAGATGATGAAACCGACCGTGCGGTTGGTCAACTGCGCGCGGGGCGGAATAATCAATGAAGACGCGCTTTACGAGGCACTTGCCGCTAATCGCATCGCCGGGGCCGCCCTGGATGTTTTCCCCACTGAGCCGCCGGAGAATACGCGGTTTTCTGAATTCGAGGATTGCATCGCCACGCCGCACTTGGGGGCAAGTACGGAGGAAGCTCAAATCGAAGTTGCCATCGAGGCGGCTCAGATCCTTGTCGACGCCATCAAGGGCGGCCCGGTCAAGAACGCACTTAACGCACCATCGACATCGGGCGCCGTGCCGGCGATAGTGAGTCAATATGCCAGGCTTGCCCGGCGAATCGGCTCGGTTGTCAGCACCATCGCTCCGGGCCACATCAAGGAAATCCAGGTCCAGTACCGCGGGTCCATCGCCGAAATGGCTGTCGAGCCGGTTACGCTCAACTTTTCGATCGGCCTGCTGCAGAAGCATTTCGATATGCCGCTGAATATGGTCAACACGCCGGTCCTGGCCAAGGAGCGCGGCATAAGCATAGACGAGACGAAAAACACCGAGGCCAAGGACGTCGCATCGAGTTTCAGCGCAAAAGTCGTTACCGACAAAGTCACGCGCACCGTAGCCGGCTCGGTCTTCGGCGGTACCCTTTTGCGGATCATTGAGATTGACGGCTTCAACATTGAAGTAACGCCGCAAGGCAGCGTGCTGGTCATTTTTAATGATGACAAGCCCGGCGTCATAGGTTCGGTCGGAACCGTCTGTGGCAAACACGGCATCAACATTTGCACCATGGGCGTCGGACAGAAGCCAGACGAACAGAAAGCCATGCTGGCTGTCAGTCTGGATAAAGAACCTGACGCCGAAGCGATCGATGAACTCGGCAAGCTCGATTTCGTCAACGAAATTTACGTCTGCACGCTGGATTGATGTTTCGTATTGCGTAGTGCGTCGTGCGTATTGCGCAATATGGAAGAATGGATCATTCTTGCGAAGGGTTTTGAATCCGCGTGAGCGATTTTGACGCAATACGCAATACGATATACGATATACGATATACGAGTCTGTTATGGCTGAGCAGTTGATAATAAGTGTCAGCGGGATGCGAGGTATCGTTGGCGAGAATCTGAGCGCACCTGTCGCCGCCGAGTACGGCTGCGCGTTCGGCACATTTCTCAAAAACAAGCACTCCTCAAAGAAAGAGAAATTGACGGTTTGTATCGCAAGGGATTCGAGGCCGAGCGGGCAAATGCTGGGATCAGCCGTGGCGGCGGGATTGTGTGCGGTTGGAATCGACGTGGTCGATCTGGGGATTACTACCACCCCCGGCGCAGGTGTAATGTTAAGTGAGCTTGGATGTGCGGGCGGAGTAGTCATAACCGCCTCTCATAACCCGATTGGGTACAACGGCATCAAACTGCTGCTTGACAACGGCGTTGCTCCACCCCCCTCACAAGCCGAGCAAATCAGGCGGTGCTTCTTCGACAAGGATTTCGCCCCGGCGGATTCTGTCAATTGCGGCAAGCTGACCTTCAACGATCAAACCGATGCTGCGCACATCGCCAAGGTCTTGGCGATTGTCGACAGAGAAGCGATCGCCGCAAGAAACTTCAAGGTCGTCCTAGACAGCGTCAACGGAGCCGGCGGGCGCGTCACGAAGAAGCTCCTGGCTGAGCTTGGCTGTGAAGTGATTGCGATAAACGACGAACCCACGGGCATGTTCGCTCACAAACCCGAGCCGACCGCTGAGAATCTGACGGGTCTTTGTGAAGTTGTGAAAACCAAGAGTGCCGTCATCGGCTTTGCTCAGGACCCCGATGCCGACAGATTGGCAATTGTCGATGAAAACGGGACGTACATTGGCGAAGAATACACTCTTGCCCTGGCGGCGAAATATATTTTCAGCAAGAGATCCGGCAGCGCGGCGGCAAACCTGTCGACTTCGAGAATGATTGATGACATAGCCGAGCAGGCAGGCGGTCAGGTTGTTCGCACCGCCGTCGGCGAGGCCAACGTCGCCGCAGCGATGTTCGAGCACGATTGTATCATCGGCGGTGAAGGCAACGGCGGCGTGATCGATTTGCGGGTCGGGCCGGTTCGCAACAGCCTCGTGGGGATCGCCCTTGTCCTGCAGCTTATGACTGAGACCGGAAAAACAGTGAGCCAACTGGTCGGTGAAATCGGTGGCTACCACATGACCAAGGAGAAGTTCACCGCAGAGCAAAATCATGCGCAGCAAATCCTGGATTTGGCGAAGAAGGCCTTCGCCGAGGCAAAGCTCGACACCACCGATGGCTGCCGATTCGACTTCGATGACGGATGGCTTCATCTGAGAACCAGCAACACCGAACCCGTGATGCGGGCAATTGTCGAGGCAAAGGACCCCCGCGCAGCCCGGGAGTATCTCAACGCGGTCTCGAAGATACGCATGAAAGTGTTGGGCTGATGTAGTGGCACACGAGAACAAACAAGAAGTCGCCGCAAGGCAGATCAAGTCCATTACGTACATTGGAATGGCGGTGAATATCGCCCTGGCAACCGTCAAGATCGCCATCGGATTGCTCGCAGCTTCGCTGGCCCTCGTAGCCGATGGGATCCACTCACTTTCCGACCTGGCCACAGACGCAGTTGTGCTTTGGGGTGTGCGCCTGGGCTCGAAGGAACCGGACCCCAGTCACCCCTACGGCCACGGGCGAGCGGAGACGCTTGCCGCCGGGCTCATTGCAGTGATCTTGATCTCTGTGGGCGGAGCGATGATCTTCTACGCCACGATGGCCATCGCACGAGACGAAGTCACCGCCCCTCGGATCGCAGTCCTGATAGCTGCGATAGTATCGATTGTCGCCAAGGAATGGCTCTACAGGGCCACACAGAGAATTGCGATTCGATCTCAGAGCCCCGCACTCTATGCCAACGCATGGCATCACCGCAGCGATGCGTTGAGTTCGGTAGCAGTTGTGATAGGCTTCGCAGTACTGCAATTCGGTTTCGGTCACGGCGATCAGGTCGCCGCCATCTCCGTAGGTCTGATGGTCATGTGGGTAGGCTTCAAAGTAATTGGCGACTGCCTGCGCGAGCTGGCCGAAAGTGCCGTAGATCAGGACACAATCGAACACATAAAACAAATAATCGACTCGGACCCTTCCATACGCCAATGGCACAAACTGCGGACCCGCACGGTTGGCAGAGAAGTTTTTCTCGATCTGCACATCCTCGTCGACCCGGACCTGAATGTAACGGCTGCCCACGAAATAACGGTGAGCCTGGAAGAGGCCCTCGATGAGCAGATAAAACGCCCGATCAACATCACAATTCACATCGAGCCGCACACGCCTGAACTGCCAAAGTAACACTTGGCTCGAACGCAGCGGATAGAGAACCACGCCGCCAGTCACCGGCTCCAAGATTCCTTGTCTTTGAAGTTCCACCACTTTAGCAACTCAGGGTCACGCTCGGCGTTCGAGGCGTAGTACACCGCGCAGCGCAAAACGTAGAGCATGCATTTGTCATCATGTCATTCGCAGACCAAGTGCTAAGCAGGACCAGACCGGAGAGTGTCCGCGACATACCGTGCCGACCCGAACGACAAAGCTGTTTTCCCTCGCCTGTAGACTGGCGAGACCAGGTGCTCTACTTTCTATTGGTGGATCGATTCAGCGACGATCGGGAAGATACGCTAAAGCATGTCTCGGCGGAACAGGCACGGAATTTCCGCGGTGCGATCAAAGAATTCGCCGCCAATCTCGGCAAGCAGAATTTCTTCCTGGTGGGCGAAATCAGCGGCGGCGATTACGCCCAGGACCATTATCTCGATTCGCTCAACCGAAACCTTAGCGCCGTGTTGGATATCGGGCAAATGTGCCCTATCTTAAGCAGTGTCGCCAGAGGCAAAAGGTCACCCAAAGATTATTTTGACGGTTTCACGCCGGGTAGACTGGCAAATCACCCGTAATCAATTCACACCAACAAAAAGGTTTACGGACGCCCTCGCATAGAGTATTATACCTCCTTTTGTGGGATATGGTTTCATTTCGAAAGGCAGTTCGTTGTTATGAGTTTTGAGAGTTTCTTTAATCCACAGTCTGTTGCTATCGTCGGCGCCTCTCAGCAGAAAGGCAAGGTCGGCTATGAGATCCTCAAGAACATGATTGATGCAGGATTCGAGGGGAGAATCTTTCCGATCAATCCCAACGCGCAATCCATAGAAGGGCTCGAATGCCACGGCGATCTCGAGTCGCTCGGTCAGACGCCCGACCTTGTGATAATCGTCGTGCCGGCAAAGGTCGTCCCCGGCATCATGCAGCAGTGCGCAAAGATTGGCGTCAAGTCGGTCATAATAATCACCGCAGGGTTCAAGGAAGTCGGCGAAGAGGGAAGAGAGCTTGAGAAGAAGATTTCCCAAATCGCCAGACAGGCGGGCATACGGTTGATCGGTCCCAACTGTCTGGGTTTGATCGTCCCGGCGAACAAGCTCAACGCAAGTTTCGGAGGAAATCTCCCGGCAGTCGGATCCATAGGATACCTGTCTCAGTCGGGGGCATTGCTGACCGCGATTCTCGATATGGCGAATGCCAGCGGAATCGGCTTCAGCAAGCTCGTAAGCATAGGCAACAAAGCCGACGTGGATGAACTGGATGTTATAGATGCGTTTGCTTCGGACGCTGATACGAAAGTTATTGCCGGCTATCTCGAAAGTATCAGTGATGGGAATCAATTTGTCAGGCAAGCCGAACAGATTTCTCACGACAAGCCAATCCTGTTGATAAAATCCGGCGCCACCGAAGCCGGAGCCAAAGCAGCCTCATCCCATACGGGTAGCCTTGCCGGCACCGAAGTCGCCTACGAATCCGCATTTGAACGAGCCGGGATTATTCGGTGCAGCTCAATAAGGCAGCAGTTTGATTACGCCCAGGCTCTTGCCAATCAGCCGCTCCCGGCGGGGCCGCGAGTAGCTGTTATTACAAATGCAGGCGGGCCCGGGATCATGGCAACCGACTCTATCGAACAGCAGGGTCTTGCCTTTGCGAAGCTCACCGACGAGACAATAGAAAGACTATCCTCCAAGCTGCCAACGGCGGCGAATTTGTATAATCCTATTGACGTTTTGGGAGATGCACTCGCCGATCGGTATGAACACGCCCTTGAAGCCGCGCTCGATGATCCCAACGTGGACGTTGTACTCGTGCTTCTCACCCCTCAGGCCATGACAGAACCTGCGGCTACAGCCCGGGCGATTGTAAGAATTTCGCAGCAAAAATCCGCAAAACCCATTTTGTCATGTTTCCTTGGTGCCGCAAAAGTTGAAGAGGGAGTGAGAATTCTTCGAGAGGGTGGAATTCCGCATATTGACGCCTCGGAGCGTGCTGTTGCAACAATTAAAGTCATGGCTGACTACGCTCGGTGGCGCTCCAGGCCCAAGCGGGTGGTGAAACTTTTTGCGGTCAACCGCCGCAAAGTCGAAAATATTGTCGACAGACACCTGAGGCAGAAACTCCGTGAAATCGGTGAGGCCGAGGCAAAGGAGATTCTCGAAGCATACGGATTTGTCACCCCGAAAGGCACGATTGCGACGACGGCCGAGCATGCGGCGGCAATAGCTACCCAGCTTGGATTCCCTGTTGTGCTGAAAATCTGGTCCCCGGATATTCTGCACAAGTCCGACGTGGATGGAGTCCAGATCGGACTGAAAAGTGTCAAGGAAGTAAAGGACGCCTTCGACCTGATGATGTATCGGATACCTAAGAAGCTGCCCGATGCAAACATCCTCGGCGTGCTTGTACAAGAAATGTGTAGCGGTGGAAAAGAAGTCATCCTCGGGATGAAACGCGATCCCCATTTCGGGCCTCTGATGATGTTCGGGATGGGCGGGACTATGGTCGAAGTGCTCAAGGACATAGCCTTTTACCTGGCGCCGCTTACCGCCGAAGAGGCCAGGCATATGCTTGTCAAGACCAGGACATATCAGATGCTCAAGGGAGTGCGAGGCCAGGAAGGCGTGGATGTAGATGCTTTGGCCGAAGGTTTACAGCGGCTTTCACAATTGGTAACGGAGTTTTCGCAGATTCAGGAATTGGACATAAATCCGTATATGGTCGGGCCAGAGGGCACGACTCCCATCGCCGTCGATGCCAGGATAAGTGTGGAAGAGGTTTAGAAAGAGATACTAACATGCGCCAATTCGACTGGAAAGAAATATATAAAGACAAAATAAAGACTGCACTGCTGGCGATGAGATTGATCCAGTCCGGCGACAGCATATTCATAGGGACCGGCTGCGCCCAACCGCAGCACCTTGTCAACGCATTGGTTGAGCATGCCGACAAAATCTATGACGCCCACATCGTCCATCTTCTCACCATGGGGACGGCCCCCTACGCCGATGAGAAGTTCCGTGAGAAGTTCAAGATGAACAGCTTCTTTATCGCCGACAATGTCAGGGACGCTTTTTCGAGAGGCATTGGGGACTACACGCCGATATTTCTGTCCGAGATACCGGCTGAATTCGAGAGCGGGAGAATTCCCGTAGACGTCGCGCTGATAAGCGTTGCGCCCCCGGATGTGAACGGCCTGTGCAGTCTGGGCGTTTCGGTGGATATCGTTAAATCGGCGGCCGCCAACGCCAAGTACGTGATAGCGCAGGTCAACGAACGTATGCCCCGGACTTTTGGCAATTGCTTTGTCCACGTCAATAAGATCGACATGCTGGTTCCCTATGATGAAGATATCGTCGAGATTCCGATCCCTGAGTCCGATGAAACGCTGCAAAGCATAGGTCAGAATATCGCCAGGCTCGTCGAGGACGGCAGCACTATCGAGTGCGGCATAGGACGCATCCCCCAGGCGCTGGCCGAGTTCCTCAAAGACAAGAAAGACCTCGGTATACATACGGAAATGTTCAGCGACTGGATCATTGATCTCGTCGAGTGCGGCGCGATCACTTGTGCAAAGAAATCCCTCAATCGAGGCAAGATCATCGCGAGCTTCTGTATGGGCTCACGACGGCTGTACGATTACATCGACAACAATCCCTTCTTCGAATTCCATCCCACCGAATATGTCAACGACGTCTTCAACATCAGTCAGCACGAGAAGATGGTGGGAATTAACGTCGGACTGGAGATCGACCTGACAGGCCAGGTCTGCGCCGATTCGCTGGGCTATAAGTTCTATAGCGGCATTGGCGGACAGGTCGATTTCATCCGCGGCGCTGCGCGCAGCAGAGGAGGCAAGGCGATAATCGCAATGCCGTCGACCGCAAAGGACGGCGAGGTCAGCAGGATCGTGCCGGCCCTGACCAAAGGCGCCGGGGTCGTGACGACTCGCGGTGATGTCCACTATGTTGTCACTGAATTCGGCACGGCGTATCTTCACGGCAAGAGCATTAGAAAAAGGTGCATGGATCTGATCAACATCGCACATCCGAAGTTTAGAAACGAACTCATACAGGCCGCGAAAACGCAAAAGTATATCTATGAGGACCAGATCGAGCTGGCATGGGACCAGGTGACTTATCCTCAAGAGCTGGAGCATTACGATACACTGCACAACGGCACTCAGATATTCTTCAGACCCGTCAAGCCCACCGATGAGCCTGCCCTGTCGGAGATGCTCTATTCGCTGAGCGAGAGATCCGTCCAGACTCGATACATGGCCCACACGATGGCGTTTCCGCATAAGGACGTTCAGCAATTGACCAACATCGATTACCGCCAGGACATCTCAATCGTGGGGACAGTCCCCGGGGCATCCGGCGACGAGATCGTTGCCATCGCTCAGTATTTCCTGGACCCGAAGACGCAGGCGGCAGAGGTTGCCTTCATCGTGCAGGATGAATGGCAGAAAAAGGGGATGGGGACTCTCCTGTTGAATTATGTTACCGATATCGCCAGGCAACGGGGCGTCAAGCGGTTCTACGCAAGAGTGTTGCCGGCCAACAAGCCAATGCTTGCGGTCTTTCACAACTCCGGGTACAGAGTGAACACCGAGTTTGACGGGGACGTTTACAGCATATCATACGATTTGAATAAGCAACAATAAGGGCAGTAGCCCCCTGTTCGGAGCATCCCGCTTGCGGAGTTCACCGTGCCGGCAAATCATCCAAACCGGTCCATGGCAATAGAAAGCTTTACAGGTATGGGACGAATAGAGTAGAATATTTGTTGAGCTAAATATGACATCTGTTTGGAAGGGCTGCCGGTTTCCATGAACTTTGAGAGCTTTTTCAATCCCAAGTCCGTTGCGATGGTCGGTGTCTCGCAACATAAGGGCAAAGTCGGGTACGAGATATTGGCCAATATGATTGCGGCCGGATACGAGGGCGAAATATTCCCGGTCAATCCCCAGGCTGACACAATCGAGGGTTTGAAGTGTTATCCCGACCTGCTTTCCATTGGCCAGGTTCCCGAACTGGTGGTAATTGTCGTTCCAGCCAGGATTGTCCCTGCAGTCATGCGGCAATGCGCGAAGATCAAGGTCAAGTCGGTCATCGTTATCACCGCCGGTTTCAAGGAAGTCGGCAAAGAGGGCAGAGAGCTCGAGGAGCAGGTTGTTCAAATCGCAAAACGCTCCGGTATCAGACTCATCGGCCCCAACTGCCTCGGGGTGATCGCCCCTGCAAACAAGCTGAATGCCAGTTTCGGCGGAAAGCTCCCGGCCGAGGGGACCGTAGGATATCTTTCCCAGTCGGGCGCGCTGCTTGCCGCCGTTCTTGATATGGCCAACGCCAGCGGCATCGGCTTCAGCAGGCTCGTCAGTGTGGGCAACAAGGCGGATGTTGACGAACTGGACGTGCTCAAAGCCTTCGGAGAAGACCCGCATACCAAAGTCATTGCCGGGTACCTCGAGAGTATCGGCGACGGCAGTGCTTTTGTAAGCCAGGCAGAGGCGATTTCACACGAAAAGCCGATACTTCTGATGAAACCCGGAGGCACACAGGCAGGCGCCAAAGCGGCGGCATCACATACCGGCAGCCTTGCCGGCGATGACATTGCATACGAATGCTTATTTAAGCGAGCGGGGATTATTCGTTGTGATTCCCTCAAGTCGCAGGTCGATTACATCCAGGCATTCGCCAATCAACCGCTTCCGGCCGGAACAAGAGTTGCCGTCATAACCAACGCCGGCGGAGCGGGAATCATGGCTACGGACGCAATTGAGCGACGAGGCCTGGATTTTGCCAGGCTGTCTAACGATACGATAGCAAAACTGGCCTCCAACCTGCCGGCCGCTGCGAGTCTGCAAAACCCCGTTGACGTCTTGTGCGACGCCCTCGCCGAGAGGTACGAGTTCGCACTTAGCGTGGCTCTCGATGATCCCGACGTCGACATAGCCCTGGTGCTATTGACTCCCCAGGCAATGACTGATCCGACCGCAATCGCTGAGGGGGTTGTGAAAATATCGCAGCGAAAGCCCGGAAAACTGATTCTTGCCTGCTTCCTCGGGGCCAGCAGGATGGAGGAGGGGACCAGGATTCTGAGAGAAGGGAAAGTCCCCTGCTATGATTCTCCGGAGACCGCTGTCAATACCATCAAGGTCGTAACCGAATACGTCAGGTGGCGTTCGCGACCTAAACGGATCGTCGAACTCTTTGCGGTTAGTCGGCGAAAGGCCGAAACGACAATCGAAAAACACTTGCGACATGGCACCTGCCAGATCGGCGAAGTGGCATCCAAGGAGATTCTTCAGGCGTACGGTTTCACAACACCGAAAGCCTCTGTTGCCACGACCCCCGAACAAGCGGCCAGTATCGCTCAAAAATTGGGATTTCCCGTTGTGTTGAAGATCTGGTCACCGCAAATAGTCCACAAAACTGATGTGGGCGGAGTCAAGCTCGGCCTCGAAAGCCGCGAACAGGTAATGGATGCTTTCGATCTGATGATGTACAGAATACCCAGAAGGATGCCCGATGTGGAGGTGCTTGGCGTACTCGTCCAGGAAATGGTCACAAGGGGAAAAGAGGTCATCCTTGGAATGAAGCGTGAACCGCAATTTGGCCCCTTGATGATGTTCGGCATGGGTGGGACCATGGTCGAGGTGCTCAAGGACGTGTCTTTCTATCTGGCGCCGCTAACGGCAGAAGAGGCACTGCAGATGCTCGTCAACACAAAGACCTATCAAATGCTCATGGGAGTGCGCGGTGAGGAAGGTGTGGACACAGGAACCATCGCCGAAGCGCTGCAGAGACTTTCGCAACTGGCCACGGAATTTCCGCAGATTAAGGAGGTTGACATAAACCCGTACGTTGTGGGCCCTAAAGGAACCGCCGCCATTGCTGTTGATGCCAGAATGACCATAGAGAAATGACATGAAGGGATTTGACTGGAAACAGAAATACAAGGACAAGACAGGAACGGCTCGGGCGGCCGTTAAGTTGATCCAACCTGGCAACACAATATTCATAGGAACAGGTTGCGGCCAGCCGCAACATTTGATCGATGCTCTGATTGAGTACTCTGACCACATTCATGATGCCCACATCCTGCGTTTGCTGACAATGGGCGCAGCTCCCGACGTTGACAAAAAGTTGCGAGAGAAGTTCAAGATGAACAGCTTCTTCATCGCAGACAACAGGCGGGATGTCATGGAGAGAACTATCGGGGATTACACCCCTATATTCCTGTCGGAGATACCCCGCCAGTTCGAGACGGGACGGATTCCTGTGGACGTCGCGCTGATTACTGTGACTCCGCCCGATGTGAACGGCCTGTGCAGTCTTGGGGTCTCTGTGGATATCGTCAAATCCGCCGCCGCCAATGCAAAGTACGTCATTGCACAAGTCAACAGTTGTATGCCTCGAACATTCGGCGATTGTTTCATTCACGTTGACAGCATAGATATACTGGTGCCTCACGACGGGCGCCTTTTTGAGATTTCCGTGCCCAGACCTGACGAGACACTGCGCCGGATCGGGCAGAATGTCGCCCGAATAATTGATGACGGAAGCACAATTGAGTGCGGCATAGGGCTCATCCCTCAGGCCCTGGCCGAATCTCTGAGAAACAAGAAGGATCTCGGCGTTCACACGGAGATGTTCAGCGACTGGATCATAGACCTCGTCGAGTGTGGTGCAATTACCTGTGCAAAGAAATCCATCGACCGTGGCAAGATCATAGCCAGCCTGTGCATGGGCTCACAACGTCTCTACAGTTACGTTGACGACAACCCCTTCTTCGAGTTTTACCCTTCCGAGTACGTGAACGATCCCTATGTCATCGGACAGCATGAGAAAATAGCGGCGATTCACGTCGGACTGGAAATCGATCTGACCGGGCAGGTCTGCGCCGATTCGTCCGGCTATCAGTTCTACCGCGATATCGGCGGACAAGTTGATTTCATTCGCGGCGCCGCACACAGCAGAGGAGGCAAAGCAATAATTGCGATGCCATCCACGGCGAAAGCCGGCCAGATCAGCCGGATTGTGCCGGCTCTGACCGAGGGGGCCGGGATAGTGACCACCCGCGGCGATATCCATTACGTAGTTACCGAATATGGAACTGCACATCTTCACGGCAAGAACATCAGAAGAAGATGCCTGGATCTGATCAATATCGCGCATCCTAAATTCAGGAACCAGCTTATTCAAGCTGCAAAGGCGCGCAAGTATATCTACGAGGACCAAATTGAGCTGGCCTGGGACCAGGTGCCATATCCTCACGAGCTGGAGCGCTATGACACATTATATGACGGCACTCAGATATTCTTCAGGCCTGTCAGACCGACCGATGAGCCGGCCCTGTCGGAAATGCTGTATTCACTGAGCAAGAAATCCGTCCGGACACGATACATGACTCATACGATGGCGTTTCCGCACAAAGACGTCCAACAGTTGACCAATGTCGACTATCGCCAGGACATCTCCATAGTGGGCACGGTCCCCAGGATCTCGGGAGATCAGATCGTGGCCCTTGCACAGTATTTTCTGGATCCGAAGACCAGGGCCGCTGAAGTGGCCTTCATTGTGCAGGATGAATGGCAGCAGAAGGGAATGGGGACTTTGTTGTTAGACTACATCACAAAAATTGCCGAAAAACGCGGCGTCAGACGTTTCTACGCCAAAGTGCTGCCGATCAACAAACCCATGCTCGCCGTCTTTCGCAACTCCAGGTACGAAGTGAGTACGGAATTTGACGGGGACGTTTACAGCATATCATACGAATTGAACGAATAGGAAGAAAAGAGGCAGCACCTGAACATGAGAAAAGCAGTTTTCATATATTCGCAGGAACTCGAGAAATTCCGTTACCCGCCTGAGCACCCCTTCAACACGGTCAGGGGACAAAGGACCCACAAGATTGTGCGGTCTATGGGGCTGCTCTCGGGCCCCGGCAGAAGCGAGGTGGCGCCGGTGCCGGCCGAGAGAGTCGTGCTCAAGAAGCTACATACGGGCCGCTATCTGCGCGCCTTGAAGAGCGCCGCCGACGGGAAATGGGACGCCGAAGCACTGGGAATGGGAATCGGCACTGAGGATTGCCCGATCTTTATGGGCTTGTATGATTACGCGGTCCTGGCTACCGGAGGGACTCTCACAGGAGCCGGGATGCTGCTATCAGGCGATGCCGATATTGCCTTCAATCCGTCGGGGGGATACCACCACGCCGGACCCGAGCATGCCGCAGGCTTCTGTTACATCAACGATGTGGCGCTCGCCTGTGCGGTGTTGGCCGAGCACCGAAAACGGGTGCTGTACCTGGACGTGGACGTTCATCACGGCGACGGCGTTGCAGACGCATTCTACGACCGCTCGGACGTCATGACGATATCGTTACATCAAAATCCCAAGACGTTGTTCCCCGGCACCGGATTCGAGGATGAAATCGGCAAGGGCGAGGGTAAGGGCTACTGCGTGAACGTTCCTCTTCCGATTGGGACGTATGACGACGCCTACATGATGGCGTTCGACGCTATCGCCCCGCCGTTGATAGCCGCTTATGATCCTGATGTGATTGTCTTCGAATTGGGCGCCGATGCCCTGGCGGGTGATCCCCTGGGGCATCTGTGCCTTACGAACAATGTTTATGCCCGGATCATAAATTATCTGATGGACCTGGGTAAACCGATCCTCGCAACTGGCGGCGGCGGATACAACGTCGAAAACACCGTCAGGGCATGGGCCCTGGCCTGGAGTGTTTTCTGCGATGCCGACGACAGTGAGGACATAAGTCACGCCATCGGCGGCGTCCTGCTCGAGAGCACCGAATGGCAGGGAGGCCTGCGGGACAGGGAACTCGCAGTAAGCGATGCCCAACGTGAAACCGTGATTCCCGCGATAGAGTCAACAATAGAGCTGATCAAGACAAACATCTTTCCAATTCACGGACTTTAGTTGATTGCGTCGTGCGTATTGTGTTGTGCGTACTACCCGATGCGCAGCCGGGTGGCAGCCTCAAAGCCGCAGGCTTTGGGGATGGTGGGCAACAGCCATCCCCAACCCATTCGACTTCGCTCAGGGCAGCGCTACGCTTGAGGCTGCCGCCCAACTACAAGCAGACAACCTGCAAATCCAAGCATGACAGACTAATAGGAACATTTCTCAAGACCTGTATCCGCGTATCATTCCGTAATTTTGCCGCTTTTTTCTTGCTTTGGCTGATAAATTAGCCTAAAATCAGCCTTAGCGTTTGTTTGCGGAAAAATTTGACGCCGAGAAGATGTTCGCGAGTTTTACTGTTAAATATCAACTTTGCCCTGTTTCGAGTTAGGAAAGACGTCTAAACATTGGGACACTTTTCTCAATACGACATCTTGGGGAGTGCTATCGTGAAAACCATATAATAACTAGTTAGCTCTCTTTGTTTTCAAATGGTGAGGTGACAATGTTTAAATTCATCCACGCAGCCGATGTTCATTTGGATAGCCCATTGCGCGGTCTATCTCGCTATGAATCTGCACCTGCGGAATCCATTCGTAATGCGTGCCGAAGAGCTTTCGAAAACCTTGTAGATTTGGCCATTGAAGAAAAAGTCTCATTCGTTTTGTTGGCAGGCGATCTCTATGACGGTGACTGGAAAGATTACAGTACCGGCATATTTCTTAGCCAGCAAATGGGCCAACTCGACCAGCATGACATCTCAGTTTTTACTGTTGCTGGCAACCACGATGCCGCCAATCGAATTACCAAAGCCCTTGATAGCCCAGCCAACATGACGATTTTATCGTCTCGGAAGGTTGAAACAATAAAGCTGGGTGATTTAGCTGTTTCGATTCATGGGCGGAGTTTTGGAACCCAGCATGTTGATGAAAATCTCGCAGCGGGATTTGCTGCCGCCGAAAAAGGCATGTTCAACATCGGCCTTCTCCATACCAGCCTTGATGGCCGAGAAGGTCATGCGGTTTATGCCCCTTGTTCAATAGATGATCTTCGTTCCAAGGGCTACCAATACTGGGCGTTGGGGCACATTCACAAACAGGAGTTTGTGTCAAAAGACCCCTGGATTGTGTTTCCTGGCTGTGTTCAAGGACGCCATATACGAGAGACCGGTGCTAAGGGATGTGTACTCGTAACCGTCGAAGACGGTGCTGTGAGCGCAGTAGATAAGTGCCCATTGGATGTTTTGCGTTGGGTCCTCTGCAACGTCGATCTAACAGATGCTGCTGAAATGCGAGAGGTGCTGGAACGCACTCGAAAAGCCCTTGAAAAGGAACGACCATCAGCTGACGGCCGACCCATCGCAATGCGCATCCGTTTTGAAGGGGCAACCGCGATATCGGGTGAACTCGCCGCCTACCCAGAACGACTTGAACAACAAATCAAAGCGCTTGGGGCAGAAATCGCTGGTGATGATTTGTGGATAGAGAGAGTTGAAAATGCAGCGGTCGGCAGGCTCGATTTGGATTCGACATTGTCCGATGACAACGCATTCGGAAAGCTACTCAAGGAAATATTATCTACACCAGACAATCCAGACGAAATAAACGGCCTCAAAGATGTGGTTACCGATCTCAGGCAGAAAATTCCATCAGAGGCTTTTGGCGCTGACTCCGTCTTGAATCTTGATGAAAATCAAACCGTCGAACGTTTGGTTGAAGAGGCCAAAAACATGTTGGTTGGAAGGTTGTTGTCGGTAGAAGGTGCCAAATGAGAATCGACCGCCTTGATTTGATTGCATATGGCCCCTTCACCGACAAATCATTGAATCTCTCAGACGGAATATCAGGATTACACTTGATATACGGGGACAATGAAGCGGGCAAGAGCACCTCTCTGAGAGCTCTCATCGCATGGTTGTTTGGAATTCCAACCCGTACCAACGACAATTACCTTCACTTAAATCCTCAACTTCGGATTGGCGGGAAGCTCAGGCTTTCAGGCGGGAAAGAACTTGAATTTGTGCGGAGAAAGGGAACAAAAGGTACTCTGTTGAAGCCTGGGACCGATACAACTCTAGACGATTCGATTTTATTACCGTTTTTACCAGGCAACATCGATGAGACTCTGTTTAAGAAATTATATGGAATAAACCACATTAGATTGGTAGCGGGTGGCCAGGAGCTGCTGAATCAATCCGGCGATCTCGGCCAAGCGCTCTTTAGTGCAGCGCTCGGTACTGCAAGCCTCCGCGAAATACTGTCTGGGCTGCAAAATGGCGCTGAAGAGCTTTTCAAGCCTCGAGCTTCTACAAAACTTGTAAACCAGGCTATATCTAATTACAAAAAAGCACAAAAGCTAATCAAGGATTCGTGTCTTCCGGTGGCAGAATGGAAAAGGCTACAAAAAGAACTAGCTGACATTCTTTCTGTTATTCGAAAGGTTGAAGAAGATATTAAAGGAAAGAGCAAAGAAAAAAGCCGTCTGGAGCGGCTTAATCGCGTGAAAGGTGCATTGGCTGAGCGCCGCGCCGTAATGGTTCGAATTGAAGAACTGGGGAAAGTATTGCTTCTGCCGGAAGACTTCGACGAAAAACGCATAACCGCCAATAACAACCTGCAAACGGCCAGTGAAGCGAAAGAGAGAGCTGAAGCCAAGCTGTTTCGCTTGAAAGAAGAATCTGAATCATTGAATGTCCGTAGCGAATTGCTGGATAACGAAGTGGCAATTTTAGCCATTCACAAAGAACTAGGAGCTGTTGAAAAAACAAATAAAGACCGCCCACAGCAGGATGGAAAACGGCGTCTGTTGCGCAATGAGGCAGAGCAACTGTTAAAAAGCGTACGTCCCGATATCGATCTTGATGATGCCGGCGAGCTACGACCGCTACTCAACAACAAAAAGTGGATCTCAGGTTTGGCACAGAAACATGGCCTCCTGAACCAAAAGAAAGAAAAGGCCGAGGCCACTCTGCGAGATGTCGAAGACGAACAGGAGTCAAACAAGAAAAAGCTCGGTGAACAGGCTCAATCGAATTTGGATCTGAGCGAATTAAAAGCGTCGGTTGCAGCGGCTCGCAGGACCGGTGACCTTGAGCAGCGATTGGCCGATTCACAAAAACGCGCCACCGATGACAACGCAGCTTGTAAGAGTGAGATTTCCAGACTATGTCGATTTTCCGGTACAATCGAAGCGCTTTCAAAAGCGGCCATGCCCGTGTCCGAGACTTTGGATACGTTCGAGAAACAGCTTGATGAGCTATCCGAAAAAATCAGGGATTGTGGCCGCAAACAAAGGGGATTCGAAGAGGAGAAGAAACAGGCAGAGCAGGACTTAAAGACGCTGTTATTGACAACCGACGTGCCGACAATTTCGGAGCTAGAAGAATCACGAACTGTTCGGAACACCGGATGGAATCTAATAAAACGCAAGTACATCGAAAAAACTGATGTCGAAATGGACATCGCGGAGTTTGCGCCTGAATCAGAACTCCCGACGCTCTATGAGCAAAAGGTCGATGTTGCAGATCACGTATCGGATCGACTTCGTTTGGCCGCAGACCAAGTGGTAAAACGGGCAGATCTAGAGGCGAAGATTGAAAACCTGAATTCGCGTCTGAGCGCCATCACAGAAGAAACCAGAAAGGCGAATGAGGCTAAGGAAGCCCATCAAAAGGAATGGAATGCTATTTGGGAGCCATTGGGAGCAGAACCTGGAACTCCAAGAGAGATGAAACAATGGCTTCTTAGAGTAGACAATCTTCTTGCGAACGTTCAGTCAGCGAATACTGTTTCTGGTGATGCGCGAAAACTCGATGAGGATTGTAGATCCTTTAAGGAAGACGTTTCGCTTCAGATATCCAAATTCGACGATTCGATAGACCTACAAGAGATAAGCCTTGAGGCCATGATTAATCTGTGTGAACAGCGAGTCGAGCAAGAGGAATCTGCTCTCGAACGGAAACGTCAATTGGAGCATTCGCTGAGCGATACAGAGATTCGCACAAAAAGAACGAGTGAAGAGCTTAAGACAATCGAGAACGATCAATCCAACTGGGTGCAGGAATGGGGTCAGGCTATTGATGGCTTGGGTTTAAAACCTGATGTCCATCCGGAGCATGCAACTGAAACATTCGATCAGCTATTGGCGTTTTTTGACAAATTCGACCAATCAGAAGATTTGCGCAAACGAATTTTCGGAATGGACCAAGTTGCAGAGAAATTTGAAAAAAAGGTGTTCGAGTTCGCCGATCGTATTGGCTTCAAAAGAGACGGCCAAGAGGCGAGTACGATTGCCGCTCAGCTTAATCGGGATCTGAATGAGGCACGCGAAGCGCGGGCAAGCCTCAAAAAGATAGAGACCCAGGGCAAAGAGATAAAGGGTGAAACCGAAGACGCTGACATAACGATACGAACGGCGCATGAACAGCTTGCTTCATTGAGGGACCAAGCTGGTGTCGAGACCGACGAAGAACTGGAATCGGCCGGTGAAGGCTCACGGAAAAAACGCGAGCTGCAGGAGAAGCTCGATACGCTTGAACAGGAGCTCACACGGAATGGGGATGGCCTGAGTATTCAAGAGTTGGAGAAAGAGGCCAGTGAGTCTGATATCGATACAATCGAGGGTGAACGGGAGAGGGTCTCTTCGGAACTGAAAGAGCTGCAGGCAAATCGAGACACCTTTCGGGACCAACTACAAACGCTTCAAACCGAGATCAAGGCCAAGGATGGCAGTGCCATAGCCGCAAACGCATCAGAGGAGGCAGAGCAGCAACTGGCCACCATGGTTTCTGGTGTCGAGCAGTACCTTCGCTTAAAAATCGCTTCACTCATCCTTGAACAGCGAATAGAGGACTATCGGAAGAAAAACCAGGCTCCGGTTCTGGCCAGGGCTGGTGAGCTCTTTTCCAAGCTCACCCTGGGGTCTTATGCGAATCTTCGGGATGAATTGGACGATGGCGGCAAGCCCATCCTGCTTGGTGTTCGTCCAAACGATATCGAGGTATCCGTCGATGGAATGAGCGACGGTACCCGAGATCAGCTCTACCTGTCGCTTCGCCTCGCCACCCTCGAGCAACATTTAAGCAAGGGAGAGCCTATGCCCTTTGTCGTCGACGACATTCTCATAGGCTTTGACGACAATCGCACAAGGGTCTGCCTTGAGGTCCTCGCGGAATTGGCGTTCAGTACCCAGGTCTTGCTTTTCACTCACCACAGGCGTGTTCTTGAGCTAGCAAGCGATCTTGAAGCGAACGCAGGAATTTATACCCATGAGCTGCATTGACGGTACTACCGGCATTCTTCGGAAAAACCAACGACTTCCTTTGAGAATCTCGTTTCCTTCTTTTGAAGGTTTTGTTCAAAACATTCCTTTCCCTTGCCCTCGTCAGCTTTGGGGCAAGGGAAAGGAATGTGGGTTTCGCATTCGGAACAAAGCAGTCCCAAGCGTAGGCTCGGTCAGGTGGCATGCCACCAAGCGTAGCGACTGGCGTGACACTTGCCAGCCGGAGACGGGACGGACCAACAAGATGGGTGTATCGATAAAGCGAAGCTGTAGAAATAGATAAACTCCGCTTTTCTTACCCACTAATTCTACGGAAGAGCCTTCTATTTAGATTTGCACGGCTGGCTCGGATGTTGTCAGGCGTTGATTTCGTGGGGCTCGCTGGCGCCTTTGGGTATTCTGATATTCTCGACCAGGGCCTGCACGTGGGCCGGGGGCGGCGCGGTAAAACGCGATACCGTCAAGGCAACCGCAAAATTGAGAACCATTCCCACGGTGCCGATTCCTTCGGGCGAGATTCCGAACAGCCATCTCTCGGGAATGTTGGCGGCCGGATTGACGAACTTGAAGTAGATGATATAGGCGGCGGTAAATGTGATGCCTGTGAGCATGCCTGATATTGCTCCCTCTCTGTTCATGCGCTTGGAGAAGATGCCCATAAGGATGGCGGGGAAGAAAGACGACGCAGCCAGTCCGAATGCAAACGCAACCACCTGGGCGACGAATCCCGGGGGATTGACGCCGAAATAACCGGCGAGAATTACGGCAAGGCCCGCGGCAATTCTGGCGAACAGCAACTCCTGTTTCTCCGTTATGTCGGGGATGAAGATCTTCTTCAGAAAATCGTGCGAGATCGACGTCGATGTAACCAGGAGCAAACCGGCCGCCGTCATTCCTGTCGATCCACGTGATCAAGCCTGCTCTTCACCCCTTATGCCTAAGCAGCGTCAACCGTATGGTGCGGCGGCTTGAGGAAAATAGCCGTTACCGCAGCCAGAATAAGCAGCGTCGAGGCTCCGTAGTAGGCGTAGGCAAACGTCTGGTGCGCCAGGTACATCTTGCCGGCCAAGTATGCCAGCATGAATCCGCCGACACCCCAGGAGGTAAATACGAGGCCGTAATTCATTCCAAAATTCTTCAGGCCGAAGAAGTCTTTCGTAATGGACGGGAACAGCGCCAGGTTCGCCCCGTAATTTGCTCCGATCAGTGCTGAGATGATCGCCATTGTGGGAACTGTCCCGAGGCCGTTCTCGCTCGTTGCTCTTGAGAGCAGGAATATCAGAATAGCCTGAAAGACAAAGCATATCATCATTGTCGCCTTGCGGCCGATCTTGTCGCTGAGCATGCCGGCGAGTATGCGCCCACCTCCGTTGCCCACGGCGAGCACGGCTACCAGCACGAAGCCCAGACTAATTCCGACCTGTTTGTCCGCAATGGCGGCGAGCTTCGAAATGACCATCAGACCAGCTCCGGCTCCGCAAGCATACATGAACCAGAGCAGGTAGAATTGCAGGGTGCCCAGCATTTCCCTGGGAGCGAAGTCCTCTTTCTTATCTATGGAAAGTTCTTTTCCCTCGGCCTCCGCTTTTTCCCGGGCCATAGCCGTCTGTTTCAGACGGCCAACCTCGCCGTACTCCTGGATAAACTGAAGAACCTTGTGCGGCGCCCGTAATAGTTGCGCCAGGCTGACAACGACGACCAGGAACCCTATTCCCAACATGAGGATGGCGGTCTTGAAACCACAGGTGATTATCAGCCACCTTGAGAGAGGGGCAGCGTAGACTGAAGCGAGCCCAAAGCCCGAAACTACGATGCCGGCAATAAGCCCCGTCTTGGCCGGTGGAAACCACTTGACCGCGGGCGGTGTTGCCGAAGCGTAGCCAAAACCAATCCCTGCGCCTGCCAGGACGCCGAATCCGATGACAAAGACCGCAAGCGAGGTCGTCATACTGGCAAGGACAAAGCCGGCGCCAACCAAGATGCCTCCGATTGTGGCTACCAAGCGGGGTCCGAGTTTATCTTGCATCCTGCCGGCAGGCACCATGACAAGTGAAAAAATGAGGCAGGCGACCATGTAAGGCAGCGACTTGTCGCCCTCGTCCCAACCCCACTCCTCGGGAACATGCTTACTTATCACACTCCACGTGTAGAGGATGCCGAGCGCGAGGTTGATACCCATTCCCGCAAATGTTACACGCCAGCCATAATTCTTGAATTCGAGTTTCGATTCGGTACTTTCTGCACTCATCAACTGCTCCGTACGTTTGAGAACACAGGCCGGACGCACCTGGCGAAGACGCGTCCGGCCCATTTCAATGACTTTCAAAACTGCGAGCTACTCGCCTCGACCCTTGACAAGAGCCTCAACGACGCTCGGGTCCGCAAGCGTTGTGATATCGCCCAGGTTGTCGGTACTCTTCTCGGCGATCTTGCGGAGGATTCGCCGCATGATCTTGCCGGACCGGGTCTTCGGAAGAGCCGGTGCAAACTGAATAGCTTCGGGCGCGGCGATGGGGCCAATCTCCTTACGAACGTGTTTGATAAGCTCTTTCTTCAGTTCCTCAGTCTCCTCGACGCCGCCTACGAGCGTGACAAAAGCATACAAACCCTGGCCTTTGATCTCATGGGGCACCGGCGTGACCGCGGCCTCGGCAACCTTCTCGTGGCTGACAAGGGCGCTCTCGACCTCGGCGGTCCCGATCCGGTGGCCGGAGACATTGACGACGTCGTCGATTCGGCCCATCAGCCAGTAATCGCCGTCGGCGTCGATTCGGCAGCCGTCGCCGGCAAAGTAGATGTCGTCGTACATCGTGAAGTAGGTGTCCACGAATCTGTCGTGGTCGCCCCACATGGTTCGCATCATTCCGGGCCATGGCTTGCGTATGCAAAGCTTGCCGCCTTCGTTCACGTCGCATTCGCTGCCATCGTCGCGCAGGACAACCGTGTCAACGCCGAAGAAAGGCCTGTTCGCACTGCCCGGCTTGAGCGTGTGGGCGCCCGGCAGCGGCGTAATCATGAATCCGCCGGTCTCGGTCTGCCACCATGTATCGACAATGGGGCAGCGACCGCGGCCGATCTTCTCGTAATACCACATCCAGGCTTCGGGATTTATGGGCTCGCCCACAGAACCTAGAATTCTCAGCGAGTCCAGTTTGTACTTGGCGGGCCACTCCTCGCCAAGACGCATCAGCGCCCTGATAGCCGTCGGCGCCGTGTAGAAGACGGTGACGCCGAACTTGTCGCAGATCTGCCAGAAGCGACCGGCGTCCGGATAGGTGGGAACACCTTCGAACATCAGCGACGTGCTGCCGTTGGCGAGCGGGCCGTAGACGATGTAGCTGTGCCCGGTCACCCAACCGATGTCGGCGGTGCACCAATAGACGTCGTCGTCATGTATGTTGAAGACGGTCTTGTGAGTGAGAGCGGTGTGCAGCAGGTATCCGCCGGTGGTGTGGACGACACCCTTGGGCTTGCCTGTCGAGCCGGACGTGTAGAGGATAAACAACGGATCCTCGGCATTCATGGGCTCGGCCTCGCATTCTTCGGATGCGCCCGCCATCTCATCGTGATACCAAACGTCCCTGCCTTCCTTCATATCGCAGGGCTCGTCGTTGACTTTGACGACTACGACGTTCTCAATTGTCGGCGTCTTCTCAAGCGCCGCGTCGGCAATATCCTTGAGTCTGATGTGCTTGCCGGCTCGTAGCGAAACGTTGGAGGTAATGAGCATCTTGCAGTCGGAGTCGTTTACGCGGCCCTCGATCGCATCGGCGCTGAAACCACCGAAGATGATCGAGTGAATGGCGCCGATCCGCGTGCAGGCAAGCATGACAACCGCCAGTTCCGGAACCATCGGCAGATAGATCGCGACCCGGTCGCCCTTCTCGATTCCTTTGGCCTTCAGGATGTTGGCGAACTTGCAGACTTCCTTGTGCAATTGCTCATACGTATATTCTTTGACGGCATCTTCGGCCTCGCCCTGCCAGAGGATCGCGGTCTTCTTGGCGACGGGTGTTCCAAGATGGCGGTCAAGGCAGTTGTAGGAAACGTTCAACTGTCCGTCGGCGAACCATGTGTGCTCAATCTTCCTGCTCTGCGTGTCCCACGAGTACTCCAGAGACTTGGTCGGCTCTTTGAACCAGTGAAGGCTTTTCGCCTGCTCGAGCCAGAAACTGTCAGGATCATTAATAGATTTCTCCCACATCTGCTCGTACTGCTCTACGCTGTTGATGTGAGCGTTGGCCTTGATCTGCTCGGGCGGCGGAAACGTCCGCTCTTCCGTCATAAGAGAATCAATACCCTTTTCCTGTGCCATAGTTTTCTCCTTGATGAGTAATTTCGTGATCGGCTTAAATTCGCAACTTTCAAGATTCGCAGCGTGCATCCTAAAATCACGCTACGTGCGTGTCAAGCTAAAGAATGCGTTCTCCCTAAAATTTGTAGATAAAAGCGGTTTGAATACGAAAACTGTCGGCGTCTCCGTTGCCGGCATAGTCGGTTTTCCAGTGCGAAAGCTCAAAGGCAAACTCCGCGTTCTTGTCGATGGCGCAGAACATATTCGCAAATACCGACCGGTTCAGGGTGCGATCGCCCTCATTGACATCTCCATAGTCCACGTCGTCCATTGCGATTCCTATGTTGTAGCGCTGGCCGCTCCAGAGTCCGAGGCTCGCGGCTATCCAGCCGCCGCGGCTGCCGATTTCGTCGTACATGTTTGCCCCGGTTAATGTTACGCCCTGACCGATCCCGCCCAGGTAGGCGTCGAGGTTCTCGCCGGTGAACAGTTCGCTCTTGATCGTCAGCCAACTGTTGACAGGCTGCAGTAAGTCCACGTTCAGCGACCATGATCTGAATTCCTTGTCCGAGCCGTTAACCGCAACATCGTATTCTTCCTTGCCGCAGTGGCCGGAAAGGCCGATTGTAGCCGGCGTGCTGCAGAATATCGGCAGAGTAACACTGGCCCTGCCCTGCAACGTCGGCAGGCCGGAATCCTCGCCTGATTCGGTCCCTCCCACTGCATCGCCCCGGCCAATCGTGCGGGCAACGGCGCCTTCGAGCGTCAAGTCAACGTCGCCATCAATGCCGAGCACCTTGGTCAATCGTATCTGGGGGCGCCGGTACCCGATGTTGCCCGTCCACCAGGCAACGCTGTAATTCACAGTTGTCGGAACAAGCGGGCTGATCACATCGGACGTCTGGCCGGCGATAATGCTGAACTTATCCGCAGGCCAGTCCAGCTTCATATATGCATGACGCATCATCAGGTGCGCCTTGTTCTGGCTGCCGCCGCCATAGAAGTCCACCTCGGCCCGCCCGCTCGCCTTCATGGCGCCGTTGTCGGGACCGGTGATCATCATGCCGAACCGGCTCTGGTTGGTGGTCATATTGAACTGGTCGTCATCGGAATTGTTGTTCTCGGGTTCCACCCACTTGGCAAAGTTGCCGTCGTCGGTCCGCGAAGTGTCGTAAGCCGCGTCAAGTTTCAGATAGCCGTACAGTTGGATATCAAGGCTCGACCATATCGGCTTGCTCGCCGGCAGTGCTTCTGTCGCCTGGCCCTGCTCGGTGACGGCCTTCTTGAGTTCCGCCAGCTCTTTGTCGAGCCTCTCAACACGCTTCTTCAGTTCGGCGTTCTCTGAGGTCATGTCGCTGCCGCCCGCTGCGCGGGCCGCGAACGAGAGTAAGCTCACGACGATCAGTAGTATCCTCTTGTTCGTAAGCTGTTCTGTTAGAATGATTTTCACCTCAACTTTCAGATTCTTCCTACTACGATACTCGCTGCAGGTCAGTCGGAAACCTCCTCACACCGATGTGGCCGAGCAATCGCCTGTGTGCCTGTGCACATGTCCCGGCTACTACCGACCGATTGGCACCCACCCCATCCAAGAGGCTGTCAGGCATGAACTCGACACCGGTGCACTATAGAGACACTGTGCCGGCTCAAGCCTGTTTTCCCGCCACTTATTTTTCGGCACAAATGGACTGAACCATCAGATTATTTGCGAAAGCCGAATGTTCTCGAGGACAAGAACGACAATCAGGTCGCAACGTCAACATTGCTTGTTCCCGACAGTAGGAATATTTTGCCCTACGACATCCAACTGTTATTTTTCATGCTCTTTCTCCCGGCTCTATCCGGCCCTGTCCCGGCCACAGTTGCGATAGCTTCCCTGCTGTATCTCCGTTCGGGGGGGCTGTGAGTGAGGTTTCTTCACCACCGCTGAAAAACCCACATAACTGACTAGGAGATAAGCTATCTGTCGTGCTGCATCCGTAACGCAGCCTGGACCCGCATCAACCGCTCAAGAGTACGGCAATCACCGGAATTCTCTTTTCCTTAGTGTTCTCTCCTTGTCAAAGCACTGTAGGTCAAATCAACCTTAAAGAACTCTTATTCTACGCACAGTCTAGATCATGTCAAGCCCTATGAAGAAAAAACTTGCCAAAAATGACAAAATATTCAGACTATATATTCTCATAAACAAGAATCTATGGCAAATGTCTTGCCACTCGCGAGAAGACCGCCGAAGGCAGCCCCGCGGCGGCATTTCTTGATTGACACCGCAGGCTTGAGAGTGCTATAATCAGTTTCAGCATGCTCGGATATTCGCAACGGGACGCACATGGTTGGAAAGACTTACGTCAATTTACTGATTCTTCTGGCAGCAGGCTGCGCGGCCCAATCCACCAGCGATCATTCCTCTATTTCCGACGTTTCCGAGGGTCTGAGAGAACGTACTGATTATGAGTTGGGACAACCCGCAGAAGCTGGGCGGCTCAATCTGCCCGAGGGCGTATCGCTCGACGACGGCTTATCACAGGACGAAGCGGTGGCTCTGGCCCTTTGGAATAATGCCCGGTTTCAGGCCGATTTGGCCACTCTGGGCTTCGCCCGCGCCGACCTTGTCGAAGCACGCATGCTCAGCAATCCTGTATTTTCCCTTCTTTTTCCGGTCGGGCCCAAACTGCTGGAAACGAACCTGAGTTTCGCTATCGATGTGCTTTGGCAACGCCCTCACCGCATCGCCGCAGCCAAGCTTGACTCTCAGGGCCTTTCCGAGAATCTCGTCGAGCACGGCCTGGCCCTCATTCGAGACGTCCGGATCGCTTATGCCGATTTGCGGTCGGCCCGGGAGCACGCCCGCCTGGCGCGGGAGGATGCCGAGCTGCGAGTTCAAATGGCCGAGCTCGCCCAAGTGCGTCTGCGAGCAGGTCATATAAGCGACTTGGAGGCCTCATTCGCTCAAATAGACTCGCTGCGAGCCGACGATGCTGCCAAGCGTTCGTCACAACAAGCAACTGTCGCCAGACAAGAACTTTGCGCTTTGCTCGGACTAATCGCCGAGAATACAACATTTCATATAGCAGCATCGGATACTGCCTCCGGATCGACCGAACCGATTGATGCGATTCTTAAGAGAGCCCTCGCCGCCAGGCCGGATCTGCGAGCGGCCGAACTTGCTATCGAGGCGGCCGGCGAACGGCTGGGTTGGGAGAAGTCCAAGGTCTACAACCTTATCGCGATTATTGACGGCGATGATAAAGGCAAAGACTCTCTCACGGTCGGGCCGGGATTGGCAGTCGAAGTCCCGGTGTTCAACCGGAACGATGGGAAGACAGCTCGGGCCAAGGCAAGATTGGAACAGGCAGTTCGGGAGTATGAAGCGGTCCGCCAGGGCATCATTCTCCAGGTGCGTCAGGCCCACACTCAGTACATCTCGGCTCACGACGAATTCGAGTCATGGGACGCAGACATCGTTCCTTCCTGGCAGACCGCGGTCGAGAGGACTGAAAAAGCCCTGGCGGCCGGCCAAGTGACTTATCTTTCAGTATTGCAGGCCAGGATGGGACTTGTCGCCGCATGCGTGCGCAGGGCCGAATCAGCCGGGCGTTTGCACCGCGCCGCGGCACAACTCAACTATTCAGTCGGAAGGAAGATTATATAATTCCAATTGTCGACAACCACACGCAGGAGAGAGCGATATGACCAGTACGTATCTGAGATGCCTCGCCCTGATGGCGGCAATGGTCGGTATCTGGGGTTGCAGCAAGAAAACTGTGCCAAAAGAGAAACCGCCACCGCCGGCAAAGGTTCAAAACGCCGTCAAAGAAACCGACCTGACAACTGTCACCCTTACCGCCCCAGCCGAATCCCGGCTGGGAATTCAGATCGCGACCGTCGAGCACCGTTCAGTAGAAAGAAACCGAACCTTCGGCGGCGAGGTGGTGTCGGTCTCTGGCCGGTCGGTGACGATATCGGCTCCCCTCTCGGGTACGCTGCTATCTCCAGGAGACGACATTGCTGTAACGGCCGGCGGACGAGTAGCTCAGGGCCAGCCACTATACCGCTTGTTGCTGGCACTGCCCGAGAAAGACTTGTTGAGCGTACAGGAAGAGGTTTCCCTCAGGAAAATCGAATTCGAACTAGCCGAGACAAGGGCAAAACGCGCGAAGAAATTGCTCGACGACAAAGCCGGCAGCGTCAGAGATCTAGAAGATGCGCAGGCTCAGATGGCCGGCGCCGGGACAAGCCTGGAAACAGCACTGAGGCGACTGCAACTTCTCCTGAAAGGCAATCTCGATTCACCGGCCGACGGGCTATCCTCACTTACGATCAAGTCTCCGGTGGATGGTATAATTCAAGCGGTTCACGTCGCCCCCGGCCAGACGGTTGCCGCCTCGACCGCTCTGCTGGAAATTGCCGGCGTTGATCCGGTTTGGATCAAAGTCCCGGTCTATACCGGCGATATGGCTGTTATAGACACCGACAAGCCCGCCCGCATCCACAGTCTGGCGGATTTCGCCGCCGCTGATGCGCAAACCGCCGAGCCTGTCGCGGCGCCCGTCGGCGCCGATCCGGAGTCTGCAACGGCGGATTTGTTCTACGAATTATCAAACGCAGACCTCTCATATCGGCCCGGCCAGAAGGTCGGCGTCACCCTTGCTCTTAAAGATAGTGAGCAAAACCTGGTCGTGCCCTACTCTTCCATTCTCTACGATATGTACGGTAGCGCATGGGTTTATGAGAACACCGAGCCGAGAGTTTATATACGTCGGCGTGTGGAGCTGCGTCGTGCGCTCGGCGAGCTTGCAATTCTATCCCGCGGCCCGGCCGTCGGAGCTAAAGTGGTCAGTGCGGGCGCTGCCGAGTTATTCGGTACTGAGTTTGGAGTGGGCAAATAATGTTAACGTGGCTTATTTCCACATCTTTACGACTCAGAGTTGCTATCGTAGCTCTAATGGCTATGGTGCTGGTTGTTGGCTTTCGCGTGGTAAGCCGCACGCCAATGGATGTCTTCCCGGAGTTTGCGCCGCCCTACGTAGAGGTCCAGACCGAAGTGCCCGGGTTGTCGACCGCCGAGGTTGAGGCGCTCGTAACGGTCCCAATCGAGAACGCATTGAACGGCACAGCCTGGGTCCAGACCATCCGTTCGAAATCGGTCATGGGCCTGTCGTCGGTGGTCCTGTATTTCAAGCAGGGCGTGGATATACAGGCGGCCCGGCAAATGGTACAGGAACGCCTTTCATTAGCGGCAGAATCTTTGCCCAATGTGGCCAAGCCTCCTGTGATGCTCCAGCCCCTTTCCTCTACCAGCAGAGCACTCAAGATCGGCATCTCGTCAGAGACACTTACCCAAATGGAAATGAGTTCTCTGGCCAAATGGATTATACGTCCGCGACTTGTCTCGATACCCGGCGTGGCGAATGTTGCAATCTGGGGAGAGCGGGACCGGCAGCTTCAGGTGCTGGTCGACCCGGACAGGCTGCGGGCGAATAATATCACTCTCGCAGAGGTTGAGCAGGCCGCCGGTGATGCTGTGGAATTGACGGGCGGCGGTTACCTCGATACGCCTAATCAGCGATTAGCTGTTTCACACATCTCACATATCAAGACAGCCGAGGATTTAGCTCAGGTCGTTGTCGCGTTTCGCAACGGCTATGCTCTCAGACTGGGCGATGTGGCGGACGTGGTGGAGGGTTTTGAAGCTCCCATCGGGGATGCCATAATCAATGATGGACCCGGGATACTTCTGATAGTGGAAAAACAACCCTGGGCCAATACCCTGGTAGTGACTCGCAACGTGGAAGCTGCGCTGGATGCACTGCGTCCCGGCCTTACGGAGCTCGATATTGACTCAACCATTTTCCGGCCGGCCGGCTTCATCGAAATGTCGATAAAGAATCTCAATCGCGCCCTGTTATACGGCTGTATTCTGGTGGTCATTGTCCTGGCGTTCTTCCTGTACGACTGGCACACGGCCGTGATCAGTGCGCTGGCTATTCCATGTTCCCTGATCATCGCCGCCCTGATACTGCACTACCGGGGCGGCACAATCAATACTATGGTACTGGCCGGCCTGGTTATCGCCATCGGCGAGGTTGTCGATGACGCAATTGTCGGCGTAGAAAACGTCATGCGACGCCTTCGCCTGAATCGTGCGGAGGACAATCCCGAATCCTCGTTCGAGGTGGTCCTGAGAGCCTCCGTAGAGGTGCGAAGTGCCGTGCTGTACGGTAGTCTGATTGTGGTCCTCGTCTTGATTCCCGTATTCTTCCTGCCCGGTCTGAGCGGAACGTTCTTCAGACCGCTGGCTCTGTCATATATCCTGGCAATACTGGCCTCGCTCCTGGTAGCGCTGACCCTCACGCCGGCGCTCTGTTTGATCATGCTTCCTCGTGCGTCTCTGCATCCCAAAGATTCACCGCTGGTTTACTGGCTGAAAAGAGGATATCAGGTGGTTCTGCCCTGTTTGATAAAGCATCCGAACTGGGCCATATTGATTGTAGTATTGGTGCTCGGCGCCGCCGGCGTCACCATACCGTTGTTGGGAGAAGAATTTCTGCCAAGTTTCAAGGAATTCGATTTCCTCATGCATTTTGTTGAGAAGCCCGGCACATCGGTCGAGGCTATGGACCGCATCACAATTCGCGCCAGCAAGGAGTTGCGGTCTATCCCGGGAGTTAGAAATTTCGGCGCCCACATCGGCCGCGCAGAAGTCGCCGATGAGGTCGTCGGGACCAATTTCACCGAGCTCTGGGTCAGCATAGACCCGCAGGTCGATTACGATACGACAGTCGCCGAAATTAAGGAAGCGGTGGAAGGTTATCCGGGCCTCTATCGGGATGTGCTCACCTATCTGCGGGAGCGCATCAAGGAGGTACTGACAGGCACCGCTGCCACGGTGGTCCTGCGCATATTCGGGCCGGACCTTGCCGTACTCCAGGAAAAGGCAAAAGAGATAGCCGGAGCTATCGGCGAAATTGACGGCATTATCGACCTGCACGTGCAGCCCCTGACGATGATACCGCAGGTGGAAATAAAATTCCGCCTCGAAGCGGCGGCCCAGTTCGGCCTCATGCCCGGAGATGTGCGCCGGGCCGCAACGACGCTGGTCAAAGGAGCCAAGGTCGGCGAGATATACGAGGGGCAGATGGTTTTCGATTGTGTCGTCTGGGGCACCCCGGAGGTGCGTCACGATATTACAGCGTTGAAAGAGCTGGTCATCGACACCCCTACAGGCGGACATGTCCCGTTAGGCCAGGTCGCGGATATTTATGTTGCTCCCACGCCCAACCAGATTACCCGCGAAGCCAACTCCAGATATATTGATGTCTCATGCAATGTAGCCAGGCGGGACCTCGGCAGTGTAGCACGCGAGATCGAAGCAAAGGTCGAAGCCATTGATTTCGATACCGGCTATCATCCGGAAATTCTCGGCGAATATGCCGAGCGTCAGAATTCGAGAAACCGCCTTCTCGCCGTGGCGGTACTGTCTGCATTGGGAATCTTCTTCATAGTCTATTCCGATTTTGCCTCTGTTCGACTGGCCCTGCTGCTGATGCTGTGCCTGCCTATCGCCCTGACCGGCAGCATCTTCAGCGCCCTGTTCAGCGGCGGCGTATTGTCACTTGGCTCGATAGTAGGCTTTGTCACCGTCCTGGGCATCGTCGGTCGCAACGGCATAATGCTGATCAGCCACTACCGCCACCTGGAAACGCAAGAGAACATGCCGTTCGGTGAGGAACTGATCGTACGCGGCGCAATGGAGCGTCTGTCACCCATCCTGATGACCGCGTTGACAACAGCGCTTGCCCTCCTGCCAATCGTGATCGGAGGCAATCGACCCGGCCAGGAAATCGAACACCCAATGGCCATCGTAATCATGGGCGGCCTGGTCACGTCAACATTACTGAACCTGCTTTTCATGCCGGCCCTGTACTGGAAATTCGCAAAGCCCAAATCGAAGTAGAACCTCAAGAACCACCCGTCTTGCCTTGAATTCACGCGTTCGTTCGACAGCTCAACGATTCCCGGCAAACACGTGACAAACACACTCCCGTTTGTCAAGCTATAGCATACGGATGTCGAACGAAGCAGTTTTGACGCACCTGTTTGGAGATCCCCATGCGAGAGACGAAAGAACCTCAGTGAAACGGAGAAATAAGTAGGATGCCCCTTACTCATTTCCGACGGGTGGCAGCCACTGAGCGAACACAGTGAGTGAAGTGGATGGTTTTCAATGCTCTTGAGACGATAGCAACGTATCTCTGTCAATTCTGGCTGCTTGGCCGACACAATGCATCCGGCAATGTAATCCGAGCAAAGGGAGAGAGCCCCCGGACGAAAGGAGAACCGTCAAAGGTGGGGGGGCTCATCAGTATACCCGATATTTTCATCCCAGGCAGATCATAACCCGGGAGAAGGAAAATATTTCCCGGCGTAAGCTACCCTACAAACTCAACCAAGCATTAAACTGCTGACTTCACCAGTTCTATTATACCCGACCACTGCTTTAAATAAATCAGGGAATCCCTGGTTTACTTGTAGTGTGTACCCCTACGCCTAAAGGCATATCTCCCGGCAGAACTCTACCTACTTTTTCAGATAGGATTTACGGGATCTGCACACATTTCGTAGGGGCCTATTATTGATTATTGACTCATATTCTGTATACCCGAAGGCACTGTCTCGGTGTGTAATAGGGCGAAGACTGATCATTCTTCATGTGACCGTGCACGATGATAGAAGATAAGCTGCTTATTCTCAGGTTCAAACAGGGCCGTCATGAAGCCCTCAGGCAGATCTACGACAAGTACAAGGTCGAACTGCTCAGGCTCGCCGTGGTTCTCGTCGGCGATGTGAATACGGCTGAGGACATGGTTCACGATGTGTTTGTCAAATTCGCCCGGTCGGCCGGTCGTATCAAGCTGACCGGCAGCTTGAAGAACTATCTGGTTACGAGCGTGGTCAATCGCGTGCGAAATCACCTGCGTGACAGCAATAGGCATCGTGAAACTAACCTTGACGGGGCAGAGTTGGTCGTTTCATCCGAACGAGGCCCCCGGCAATGGGCGGTCCTCGGCG
>JADHXR010000126.1 GCA_016782865.1 Phycisphaerae bacterium | reverse complement strand
CGTGGAACGGGCCGGATACCGACGACTATGGAGGCCGGATTCACGGCTGGCTTTACGTGCCGGCTACCGGTGACTATACGTTTTGGCTCAACAGCGACAACCAGGGCGAATTGTGGCTGAGCACCGACGACGACTCGACCAACGTCAGGCTCATCGCTCGGGAGAGCAGCTATACGAACCCTAACGTGTGGGCAACCGGCGAGGAGGAGTCTGAACCGATCCCGCTGGTCGGTGGCGAGCGATACTACATCATGGCGCTGTGGAAGGAAGGCACCGGCGGTGACCACTGTCAGGTCGCCTGGCAGGGTCCCGGCGCTCCGACGCGGATGGTCATCCCCGGCAGCAATCTGTCGCCTTACGAACCCGTGGAGGCCTACAGTCCCAAGCCCGGCAATCTCGCTACCGGCGTGACGCAGACGCCTGTCCTGGCGTGGAAGCCCGGGATCTATGCGGCGTCACATGAGTTGTACTTCGGCGCCGATGAACAGGCCGTGGCCAATGCAACGAAGGCCTCACCCGAGTACAAGGGTACAAAGGCGCTCGGCGATGAAAGCCATGATCCCGGGGAGCTTCCGTGGCTGAGCACCTATTACTGGCGGGTAGACGAAGTCAACGGCGTCAATCCCGAGAGCCCGTGGCCCGGCAAGGTCTGGAGTTTCACGACCGCCGGCTTCCTTATCGTAGATGATTTTGAGGATTACAACGCGGACGACAACCAGATATGGGAGTCCTGGCTCGACGGGCTTGGCTTCGGTGTACCGGGCACGGCAGACTACTATGCCGGCAACAACAGCGGTGCTGCGGTGGGCGATGATGCCAGTCCTTCCTATATGGAGCAGGCCATTGTCAACAGCGGCGACAAATCGCTGCCGATTAACTTTGACAACAATAAGCAGGGATACGCAAAGTATTCGGAGACGGAAAAAGTGTTGGCTGCCGCCCGCGACTGGACCGCCGAAGGCGTTACGAAATTGTCGCTTTGGTTCAGAGGCCGTCCGGCATCCGTGGGCAGTTTTGTGGAGGGACCCGTTGGAACCTACCAGATGACCGCCTCCGGCGCCGACATCTGGAATGTCAATGGCGTAGAAGCCGACGAGTTCCACTTCGCCTACAAGATGCTCACCGGCACCGGCTCAATTGTGGCAAAGGTCGAGAACCTGCAGAACACAGACGCTTGGGCCAAGGCCGGCGTCATGATCCGCAATACGCTCGATCCTGAGTCGGCGCACGCCTTTGCATGTGTTACGCCCGGCAACGGAGTTGCTTCACAGGGCCGCCCCGATGCCGGCGGCGCCAGTTTCAACTACCCCCAGGGTGGAATTACCGCTCCACACTGGGTAAAGCTGGAGCGTGATCTGTCGGGCAACCTTACTGTTTCCCACTCGGCCGACGGCTCGGCCTGGGAACCTGTGCAGGGTGCTGTGCCCACGAATATCCAAATGGATTCCAACGTCTATGTGGGTTTGGCGCTGACGGCCCACGATGCGGCCCTGACGTGCGAGGCTGTGTTCTCCAACGTTTCAATCACCGGCACGGTCAGTCCGCAGTGGACGAACCAAGATATCGGCATTGCAAGTAATGATGCCGAACCGCTTTATGTAGCGGTCTCCAATAGCGGTGGTACCCCGGCGGTAGTAGTCCACGACGACCCCGGCGCGGCAAATACAGATACGTGGACCGAATGGATCATCCCGCTGTCGGCATTTGCCGACCAGGGTCTGAACCTGGCCAACGTAGACAAGATAGCCATCGGCCTGGGCACCAAGGGCAATATGACCGTACCCGGCAGTTCGGGGAAGATGTACGTTGACGACATTCGGCTGTATCGGCCCGCCGGGAGGTAATTGAGATGACAACTGATTGAGCAACTGATACGATAAACCAGACTCTGTCTGAAAACTCGATCTGGCTTCGAGCGGCTTATTCTCCGCCTGACTGCATCCGGCTGCATCGACGATAAAACCAATATCGCCTGCTTCGGTTCCCTCGGCGTCGCTCGGGACAAGCTTTGCCAGGCGAAAAACCGCTCGATCTCGCACCCGACGACGGAGTTTTCAGAAAGAGCCTAATGTCAGTTCGGGGCCCGTGTCGATTGACTTGGCAAAGGCCCCTCTCAATTTTGAACGGAGAAGACACTTATGCACCGTGAGAGATCATCATTGTCCGTCGCATCCCTACTGTTGGTTGTGTGGAGTTGCTCGGTTAGCGTTTCATCAGCGCCTGCGCCCGGCGCTCTCATCGTTGATGCCGATTTCCCGGGCGGCAACATCATTCTCGAACGCATCGAGGGTGATACGGTGTTTCTCCGACCCGATCAGCGCGACTCGTCCACCTGGTGGTTCTATTGGCACTTGCGGGTTCGCGGCGCCGCCGGGCGCACCCTCAAATTTCAATTCCTCGGCCGAAATCCAATCGGCACGCGGGGACCGGCTCTTAGTGCCGATGGTGAACACACATGGTCATGGCTCAGTCCCGGAACTGCGCGAGATTCCTCGTTTACACACACGTTCGAGAAACAGGACCGCGAGGTGCGACTCTGTTTCTCGATCCCATATCTCGAATCGAACCTGCGGCAGTTTCTGCAGAAAAATGCAGACAATCCACATCTGGCGAGCCGTGAGCTTTGCCGCAGTCGCGGGGGCCGCTCCGTTGAGCGTCTGCACGCCGGCAAGATTGCCGGAGACCCGAGGCACCGTGTTTTGCTAACGGCGCGCCACCATGCTTGCGAATCGATTGCTTCTTATTCGCTCGAAGGCCTGCTAGAGATGGTCTTATCCGATACTGCACTGGGACGCTGGTTTTGCGGCAATGTGGAAATCCTTGCCGTACCCTTTATGGACAAAGATGGAGTCGAAGCGGGTGATCAGGGCAAGAATCGCAAGCCCCATGACCACAACCGGGATTACGCCGGCGACAGTATCTATCCTTCGGTCCGGACATTGCGCCGATTCGTCCCTGAATGGTCCGGGGCAAAGCTCAAGGTCGTTCTCGACCTGCATTGCCCCTACATCAGCGGCGAACACAATGAAGTGATTTATCTTGTTGGCAGTTCCAATCCTGCGATTTGGAGGCAACAGAAAGAGTTTGCCGCCATCCTGGAGTCTGTCCGCAGGGGTCCATTGCCCTACCTCGCCGAAAGCAGCCTGCCGTTCGGAACCGCCTGGAATACGGCCGGCAACTATGGCAAACAGAAATCATGCAGCCGCTGGGGCTCGGAGCAGCCTTCCGTCAGCCTGGCTTCGACCATCGAGATTCCTTATGCCAATGTTGGCGCTGCTATGGTAACCGCCCAGAACGCCCGTGCATTCGGGCGTGACCTTGCTCTCGCCTTGCGCCGGTACCTTGAAGACTCAGAGAGCGAGCATAATTGAGCCGTATCATGGGTGATCGACGGCAAGAGAGGAGTGGCAGATGCGGCAGTGCATCTTGCCACGGGAGTCCGACCTGTCGCTCCCTTTTGTGTGGCACGACCTACAGGTTTTGACCTCGTCGTCAAATTCGTGAGCGGCGGAGAATTCACCGGCAAAGTGGGCATTCAAGAGTTCGACGGTTTTGGCGGCCGTGTCGGCACTGAGGCGCGCGCATCGTTCTTTTTGCTGTTTGCTGAACGTCTTGTTGCCTGACATCTTGCACCACTTGGTAACGGAGATGTGACAGAGGATCGAATTGGAGACAGATGTCGGTATCTTGGCGTCCAGCGCCGGTCTCTCGGGGATGTAGGTGGGCAACTCGGTTTGCTCGTACCACAGAAAAAGTTCGTCAATCAGCAGTTTCATGTCCTCCTCCTTCTTGACGAACAACCCAATCAGGGCGGCCGAGCCGTTGAGCGCGCCGCACAGCGACCCAGAGCCGGCTGCGCCCCCGGCACCATATCTCATCATGCCGACCGGGAACGAGCTATAGGGTTCGCCGTATCTCTCGGCCAATTGAGATATTACGGACACAAACGCACCGTACATGCAATGACCCTTTCTGTGGTCGTTGTAGGCTCTTTCAGCGGTGATTTGCGGGTCCAATTTGTCGTAGGGCCAGGGAAAGCCGGGCTTCTTGTCCAAAGGTGACGACGCGGATTCGCTCAAACAGGAGGAAAGTACGCATGAGCCGGCAGCAATGCCGATCGGCCCCAGTATTTGCCTGCGAGTCAGATGCTTGACGATCAACTCCTTCTGGGAAACCAGTCATTCACTCGGAAACCGATTCGAATGCTGGATTAGAACATGTGTAGTTGGATATCTCAAGGGATTATTGCTGAAGGTCAGGGCCATCGCATCTAAGATAGTCCTTCTCTCTACGTTCGTCCGGGTCTGTGGGGGAGACCCTCGGGCAACCGGGGGCTCTACCCAGAAATTTGTTGTTCACTCATCGTTTCGTTCCATCGAAAAAGAGCCTTGCCAAAACCAGCTGAAGTTTGACTGAATCAAATCAATCCAAACTAGAACCTATACCCAACGCCAAAGAAGTATTTGACATCTGTCTTGTGGGCACCGACAGCCGGAGTCTCATCGTAATTGAAGATCGTCTTGAAGCTCGCAAAGAACTTTTCTGTGAAATCAGCACGGATTCCAGCCGTACTTGTGAGAAAGTAGTCAGAGAACTTATCAATGCTCGGGTAGTAGGTCAGATCATGTGTGAGACTAATGTTCTTTCTGAGCTTCTTGTTAAAATGGTAGCCAAGCTGGATTGATAGTTCACTGTTGCTGTCGGTCTGGTTGTCAAACTTCTCGTAAAGAGAGGCCAAACCGAGCTCGGTCGAAAAGTTCATATCTGCCGACTCGATCCACTGATAGCCACCACCGAGGCCGATTATCATTCGTCGGTCCAGTTTAGCGACGGCATCTTTTTCGTAACGCGCGTCCACATAACCGTACTTCTTCTTGCTGAAGAAGTAATCATATTTCCCTTTTGCCCGCCACCAGTCTTCGATAGTTTCATCTGCGCCAGTGATCTTGTCCTCCTGTTTGCCCTTCGCATAATCTGTAGAGATTGTAGTCCGATCTTTGTCAGTACGTTTGGCAAAATTGGCGCTGGCGCTGATAGCCTCAGTCTTCGTGTTGCCATGCGTTGAGGTGAGCCCCGCGGAAATATCTCCGGCCCACTTCGGGGCTGGCTTTATGGGTGGATTTATTGAAACAATGTCAGCGACAGCAAATACCTGAGGCTACAAAGCCTCGCTACCCTGGACGGCAAACTGGCCAGGCTGGCCGCTAATCACCTTCTGCCTGAAACCTGTGCTCTCTCTGAGAGAGACCGTGACTGGCTCATCACTGCTGAGAGTCTGTATATCCGAGATATTCACGGTCACTTCGCCAGCGGCATCTGATTTGAAGGACATTTTGCCGTCAATAAGGTTGACTATCTTGCCGGTGAGATGATCGCCATTCTTTAGAAACAACTCATCTCCATGGCATAAACCAACAGACAGCATGAAGCATACTACCACTACTAATTGTCGCAAACTCACCGTAACTTCCTTTCATCTCTAGACCATTAGAAAACACTTGAAGCAGCAAGCTTAGTATCTTACCGTCACCGGCGTCATTGTCCAGCGCCAAACTGCCGCTGATTCTCAGGATGCCGTACTTATCATATGGATATCGCGCTGCGGATAAGGTATCGACATCCCCGACTGTTGTTGTGCCCAACCAGGGCTACTGTGCTATGCAGTACTGCCGACTACACCCTTAATCACTGCAGCTGTAACGAGACACCGTGCAGTTATCATTTGGAGCCTAAAATGTCGCGAATTTCTGTAAGAATTTTCTCTTCAGCAGACGGAGGCGGTGGCACTGCAGGGGCAGCCTCTTCCTTCTTCTTAGCCGCATTCATTGCCTTAATCACCATAAATATTGCAAGGGCCACGATTAAGAAGTTGACAACAGTGTTGATGAACATTCCATACCCGATAGTAACTGCTGGAATTGTGCTACCTGCGGCATCAATGCCTTCCTTCTTTAGGACAATTGCCATCTGAGAAAAATCCACATTCCCCAGCAGCAGTCCGATAGGCGGCATTATAACATCATTGACCAGGGATGCGATTATTTTGCCGAAAGCCCCGCCGATAATAATGCCAACCGCCATATCCAAGACATTACCCCGCATCGCAAACGCCTTGAACTCTTTTGCCAGACTCATGACCTTTACCCTTTCTAATAAAACTATCTTTTTACGAGATATAGACTCAAACGGAATTATTGTAGTGAAATCCAAGTTAGTCAAGACAGAGGCCAGCGGCGGAAACACCGGCCTTCTTTTTATCTTTTCCGCTGGTCCTCCTCACCGGTCCAACACCACAGTATCAGTGCAGCTTGGCTCTATTCTTGAACCGCCATGGCGTACGTCTAAAGCCGAAATCCTGCGGAGGCTTGAGTGATGTGGCATCACAATGACGTCGACTCATGTAACCATAACATCGTCTCCTTTCGCAAATGGTCGACAATTCTCAAGAGTAGCAACTTTGAGTGCTGGTCCCAGCTAACGGACCTTATTAGTACCTAGCGTGATTGACACTGTACCACCACTGTGGCCTTCTGTCTCGACAAAACGGGGTGGGATGAATTTGATGCGGTTGCGCATATCCGGAGTAGCTGTCGAAGCTAGAGCATCTGCGAGGGCATTCAGGCGAGCTTTGCCAATCGCAAGGCATGCATCACGAGTACGACGCTTCGCGGCGTGCTCTGTTCCCGGTCTCATCATCTCCAGCAGATCATCGATGGCTCGCTCGACAAGTCCCAGACGCCTTTCAATTTCCTGCAATCGCTGCGTCTGGTCCCGAGCCTCAGTGTGATTACCAGCAGCATAGGCCGCTTGTGCTCTGGATGAGAATTGGTCTCTCGTCATCTGGAGAGTGGCTTTGTCTTGCTTTAGCTGATCCAGCAGGCTAAGCGCATCCTCTGGGGAGAGATTCACAAGTGCGGCGGCATGCTCGACATCGCCTCCTCCCAATTGGTGTCGAATTGTGGCAGTCTTGTTCTTGTCTTTTCGCAGTTGTGTCAGCAAGGCCTCGAATTCGCGCAACTGACCTTCAGATGTAACCGTGACACCAGGGGCATATTGGAGGAAGTGGGTTTCTAGTGCAGTCTCTTCTTCCCCTTCAACTCCCAAAATGCCCCCCACTGTCCCTGCAAGTCGGAATGGCGAACCTGCAACTGCATTTGCAATAACTGCCGCAGTCGCGCCTATCGCGGCACTCGTAACTTGTCCTCTAGAAAGACCGTCCTCATCCATCTTGAATGCAAGTGGAAGTCGTATCGCACCGTCTGAATCTTGTAGAATGAACAGCACGGTATCGAGCGATGTTGGCAGGCTAAGAAGTCGCAACAAGAATCCATCAGGGGGCTCCGTGAGCGAGAGATCTGTGAACACAAGGCGACTTCTAGTCGAGACTTTCCCCTCTCCTCGGAATCGTATATCGACACTGCCATCTAAGATGCCGTCGCTCAGGGTCATGCCCACTTGGTTGGCCGTCCCCCTGAAATTCACCAATTCCAATCCGCTCAAACCAGCTTTCACCCAACCTTCGGGTCTGGGGTAGAGCGCTAACCTGCCTGTCGCGGACATCTCCTGGAACAGAAGGCGTCTTTCCATTGTGCCCAAGTCCCCAGGTAATGGTCTCGCCTCCGCTGACTTGGAGTCGGCCAAGCTATTGCTGTCTGCCACCTGCCCTGCATCTTTTCTAGCGAGGGAAACTTCACCCGCCGTCACAATGGCGTTGAAACGTATAGGCTTGGTTGCTTTGGTGGACCGGGTGGTGAAATCACGTATTTCGACATCCATACCCTTCAAGGGAATGTGCATGGCGGGGTCGGTCGTTCTATCCACAAAAGTAAAGTCAATCTCATTTACAAGCACCTGATCGACTCGGACAGCGGGTTCGTCCGGACCATTCCCCGCCCTATCATCATGACTGACGGCAATGCCTTCGTCACCCATTGCCTTGGAACCCTTGACGCGGTTTGGATCCACAATGTCCTTTTTCGCAAACGCTTTTAGTGTTACTCCCAGGACGTGCAAACCGTCGTCCTCACGCCAAATACTCCCCTTGGGTCTAATCAGTCCGATCTCTTTCACGTGAACGCTTCCTCGGGCCAGATCCACTCTTGGGATGTCGGCATGCAATTCGTCAAGACCTACGAGAATTGTATTGCTGTCGGCATTAGTGAATTCGACGTCGTTAACAAGCAAATCGAGGCCAAAAGGCTTGCTAAGGTCAAAGTCCAGGATATCTCGACGATCAAGAGCTAACGTCAACTCGGCTCTGCCAGAGATTTGACCGTTTCTCAAGCCATTTGGGTCGATCACCCCTGTCAATTCGGGCACGACCGAGCACAATCCACCACCGTTGATTTGTTCGATGTCCCATTCAGCCTGAATCCGCGGCTGTGCGGCGAAAGGAGACAATTCAGTTTTAAGGGCCAAGGATCTTGCCAGGGGCTGGATTTTGCCTTTGATATCTATGTTGACCGCCGGATTGGAATCTGGGTCTTCTCCGAGCAGTCTGACCGGTTGTCTATTTCGTATAAGAAAATCAGAGAGAATGATCGGGCTCGTTTCAGATCTTGTGAGATCTCTCAAGATAAGTTCTTCCAGTTGAAGATCGAGGGAAGCGAGTGTGATAAGGGGAAGCCGTCTCGATCTGCTCCTCTGATCTTTCGTCTTGTTTTGACCCTGTGGCGGCACATTTGCATCAGCTACCAACTCTTCTATCAAGGAGTTGCTGTCCTCTACAGTCTCATCATCGTGACCACGAACACTATCAACCTCAGAGACACCCGACTGGAACTCAAAACCAAGCAAGCTCAATCTGTCCGGCGTTTTTCGTTCGCCTACTGCCTTCAGGCCATGGATGGAGAGCTCCTCGAAAGACATTATTTGGGCGTCTGGGTCAAATCGACTTAGCACAGCATTAGCTGAGTCAAGACTGAGTAGAGGTGTTTCGCCGGAGTCGTTCCGATAGTCGATGTTGCTCAGGCTCAGGCTTGCCTGATGTCCACCCTCCCGGTGTTTTGCCAATCTTGCTGTGAGTCCACCGCTGAAATTGGCATTCTTGAGGACTGGTCTGTGGCCCGCTGCAAAATAGGGACTCAAAGCTTCCATATCAATTCCTGTAGCTTCGAGGTCAAGATCCGCTCCCCATTCTGAGGGTCTGAGATATAACTTGCCGGACAATCCCGCTGCCGTCAGGACGCCTGGCACTTCCAAAGTGATGTCCGCTGCGGCAGGCGGAGCATCAAATCCGAGAGCGAGACCTTTCAATGTCGCGCTAGCTATCAGATTTTGTGACACTGCCGGCTTTACCGCGTCATCATGCCAATGAAGATGGGCATCTCTTATACTAATGTGAGATACATCTGTCCTCTTTGTCGGCTGTGGCTCTGCACTCGGTCTTGATTCCTCTTTTGGCCTAAGACGAATCCCTGCGAGATTCAGCAGGCCAGTCTGCTCACGTGAAATCGTTAGGTAAGGCTGGTCCAGCTCAATTCTCTCGACAGCGACATCGCCAGTTCCCAACTGCAGTTTATCCACATCCAGATGCTTTAGCGAAGCCAACATTTTTTCGCCGTCTCCCAAGGCTACATCGCGGAAAGCCAGAGAGCAATTGACGTTCCCTTCTGTCCAAGCAAGATCAGCCTCCAGCCTGGCCTGTAAGGCGCCGTTGGCAATGGTTGACTCCATCCCCAATGCCTCAAGATAGGGAGCAACCTCGGTTGCTGTGATTCCCTCACTCGCTAGGTCCAAACTGAGTGCAAAACCATCTTTCTTGGTTGAGACCGAACCGTTCACCATAATCTGCTGGACAATTCCGGGGGCGCGAAGCCACGCCTTCAGATTTCCTGGAGATGCCGGATCCCCACTAAAGTCAAGCGTCAAATTATCCAGTTCGACCCCAAAATCAGGCACTGAGATGGATTTCACAGGCCAGACCGATTCATCGACAAATGTGACGTTGTTGTCACGCCAAGAGAATCGGCCGATCTCAATTCTTGATATCGATTGTGCAGTCTTTCCAGCTTCGGTCTTCTGGGCAGACCCGTTTGGGGAGACACCAGACGATTCTACATCTGCACTCATTGCCCTCAGATTGCCGCTTGGGAGCCGATCTGGCCGCAGGCTGTCTGCTGCTGACTCCTTTCTCTGCAGTCCACCTTCATTGCCGACGAGCCGAAAGCCCAGCCCATTGAAGTAGCCGCTCTTGTCTCTGCCAAGGGCCAGACTCTGTCCGGAGATACTTATATCCTCGATTCGCGTAGTCCCTGAATTCGGATCGAACGTCACTCCCTGCAGACTAATGGCCTTGAGCCCGAACAGTTCGTTCTCGTCCTCCAGAAGGATATCAGTGATAGAAACCTCCCCACTGATACGACCGTCGCCTTGAGACCCAAAGACGACGTCGATATTGCAGGCCAGCTCTCCGTTTCTGTGAAGGGATTCAAGCCCAAGAGTCTCAAGATAAGGAGCCAGAGCATCCGGGCGGATCCCGCCGGAGGATACTCTAAGAGTGGCTGTCTTCCCAGCCGAGAACGGCTTGGCGCTCCCCTCCAAATGAACGGTCTCAACAACGCCCGGCATGCCTATCTCTGCCAACAGGCTGAGCTGGCCGAGGCGCGAATCTTGTGGCCCGACGTCCTGTACATCCACACTCTTGACCTGAAGAGCCACATCGGTATTGGGTGAGACCGATTCATCGTGAAGAACGAGCTGCAAGTCTCGAAGGCTAAGATTGGATGCAGACCATTTGAACGTCGAAGTGTTCGTTTGAACAGGTTCTGCCCGCTTGACTTTGATCGAGGAGTCTGCAGCAGTGTGCGACTGCTCCCTAGATGTATCTCTACCCTCTGGTCTTCCAGTGAATTGCAGGCCGGCTACGGACAGCGCTTCATTTGCCCGTCTCCATGCATGGACCCGTCCTTCAACCAGTTCAATCTTTGAGAAATCAACGGTATCAGATCGAGGTAGATTTGCGTCAATCGCCAGACGGCTCAGGGCAAGATTCTCCAGACCATCAGCGCTCAGAAGTACATCGTTCATATCGAAATGAACGTTGAGTACCCTCGGAACTGACGGCATTTCACTTCTGCCGGCTTTGACTTCGGGGTCTGGCGATGATTCAAGCTCACCTTTCAATATGCCTTCGATCCCCCGAGTACGAATCTGACCACTGCAAGCTAAAGACAGGCTATCGGCATCGGGAGAAATACCGAATGTAGCCAAGTAGTCTTTCAAAGGTCGGAGATGCAGACCGTTTAGGACAAGCTTTGTGTCAGCGATGAGGTCCATCCCCAAGCTCGAGCCTGTTCCTTCCACAAGCAACTGATCCAGCACGGGAGGCGAAGAAAGAATGACCTGGAATCTTGTATCTCTCTTCTCGGACCCCAGGTCTGAGAGACGCACATTCACATCCAAGCGGCTCTCGAGCACGGGAGACACGCTCTCGTCTCGAAACGTTATCTGGACATGCTGCAGTCTAAGGGCATCCAGTTTGACTGGAGGGGTCAGATCGATTTCGTCTCGTAAGACAAACTCAGGCTCCGTCTCAGCATCTGGCCCGACTATCTCACTTTTCTCAGTTGGGAGACTTCTGAGCAATTGCCGAAACTGCGGGAAGGTGCCATCTGCTCGCCGGGTGACATTCACGTCCATTCCGTCAATTTCAACGCGACGAACGACAAGTCGGCGGGCCAACAGAGTCCCCATGGACACATCTGCTCGGCAGTACTCAATATGCGCAAGTGGTTCTTCTGTCTCTGGGGGCCTCAATTCAATATGCCACAATTCGGCGTCGCCAGTAAGAAGAGATAGGTTCAGCCGCTCGTAACTGTACTGAAGACCATATCTTTCCATTGCCTCGCTGAGAAACCACGGTAGAGAGGCCCAGAGGATAACCCGAAGAATGACACAGATAGCGATCAGAATAACGAATATCCACAGAAGACGACGTGACCAACGACGTCGCCTTGACCGATTGTTGGCCGTACTTCTTTTCCCACCAAGGTCAGATGGTGAGCAAGTGCCGCCTTCCAGACTTGCCCTGACAGAAGAAGGTTCCTTCTTCACTGTCTTGCTGGATGGTCGTGCTGATTTACCTGATTTTTTCCGCTTTCGCGACAGTCGTAACTCCTTTAACGCAATTCAAGGCCCTTCTCGATACTTCTCAATGCTGCTCGTCTCTGCTTGAGCGGCGCCAACGGATCATACCCATCAGGTGCCTTACCGCGGGCCGCCAACCACTCGAAAGCTCGAGTTCTTGCTGCAGGTGAGATGTCCTCTAAATATATGAAGTTCTCACTCACAACGCTACGTCGAAACTCGTCAGTATTGCCAGAACTCGCGAGCAATTCTTCCAGCGTTGACACGTGACGTCCGACCTGACCTATATGCCGCACTAGCATTGCCTCCAACTGGGGTGTTACTTGATCCGCAGAAAGCAAATCCGCCAGAATGCGATAGGAGGATCGCTCGAGAGTCCAACCCAACACCTCGGCATCATTCACCATCCCGGACAAGTACCTGTCCTTGACGGTCCGGGATAGACTGCCGAAAACTACCTCCGTTCCGGAAAGCGCAATATCCGCAGCCAGTGAGGCATCCGTCTGCTGCGCAAGGTAGAGAAGTGCTCGTCGTTCATTCAAGGGGGAATAAAGTAATCCGATTGTGTCTTCAAGGTCGGACCGGCCAATCCCATGCCGTCCACCAGTTGAAGTCTGATTCCCAATTCTCCAACGTCCCAGATCTTCGATACACCGATTGAAACACAGAGCGTGTGTCTCTAGGTCCGCTCCGCTTTCCTTGGGCGGAGGATTGATCTCAATAGCAACGGCGAGAGCCCTCAGTTCCTCTGAACCGAATGGAGACGGCAAGAGGATCGCAAGCCTTTCTCGCTCCCTGATCTGCCGAGTCTTGAGCAAGACGGTTTCTGTCACCCGGTCTTCCAACTCAATTTGATCAGCATCCCCTTTCTCGTCTGCCTCTGCTTCCACATCGTCTCTGTCAAATGATACGTACTGCTTGATCTTTCCAGTTGCGACCAGGGCTATTTCAAGCAAAGATCCCAATGACTGTTCTTCTTTCTTGTTTGCCCCCGTCCTGAGCCCCCTATATATTTGGATTTCGAATTTCTCCGGAGATCGTATGTCAACTGGATTCCTCTCTATGAGGTGGAAGCTTGCAGTGACCCTTTGTGGCAAGACTCCATGGAGTCGGCCTAGTACAATACCGTTGTTAGACTCCCGGGCCGTTAGGTCTCGAATTAATCTTCCGGCATCCTCAGTATATCCTAATCTGGTTCCTCTCAAAAGCCGGGCCACCGGGGCAAGCGGCGATTGAGAGGGAAACACGTTAATCATCCTCGTCTGAGATTCAGCCGGATCCAGGTGATTCATCGGCATCTGTCTGAGGGCTGCCAAAGTCACTGTTACCGATAGAGACCTCTCGGCGCCAAGAGAGTTGCTGTCCACATGTGTGAAACCCGACACCGGAGAACCGGAGGAATAACTGAGGGCACAATTCAACTCGGGCACAGACATGGGCGTGTTTGTCTGTTTCGGTACGGTCCTGCAGGAAGTGAGGAGAACGAGAGCGATAGACACCAGCAGAGACAAACAGCTACACGAGGCTATTGTGCTCCTGGAGTGGACAAGAACAGGACTACCCTTGAGCCTCCGATTTGGAACAAGTGTTCTCATGTCTGTCTGCAAAACAGTCCTAGGCTTTTCATTCAACACATCCTCACAGAGCTATCCTACCATACCGGCTTGGTTGATGCAAATGTTAAAACGATTGTCTGTCCAGACCGTCAATGTGATCGCCACAGTAATTTTGAGTATAGAGCCTGTACCGGGACGCTGAGTGCTGACCGCTGATAGCAGGGCAATTCAATTGGAGAATCTAGATGCGATCGCCCTGGAATCGACTCCAGAGCCTGCCCCGATTTGTCCGGTCCACACACCGATTTACCGCAAGAGTCATAAGATCAACATGCTGAACAAGTTTTCTTTTGGCCCTTCGCAAGAAGATGAGGGCCAGAAGAAAACGGTCCGTTCGACGCAAGGCTCCTGCCTCAACCCGCATCACGTTTGTCCTATTGACCCTGCATGAGCGCGGCGATGCCAGGAAAGCCCACCTACTCGTCATCCGCAAGAGCCCATAGTGATAGACTGGCGCGCTTGGCGCAGCAAGAAAAGAAGGAACCTTGAGGCAAAATAGCGAACCCCTTAGCGCAGGAGGCCAACCTCAAGATTCCTCATAACTGGACCACAGAAGAAAGTTATCGCGTCAGTTTCTCAGGAAGGTCCTGATCGGCGCAAGACTCACCTTCCCCATGTAAGCGTAACCTGCTCCTCTCAGGAGATTGGTATCGACATTGCTGTCGATAAGGACCAGCAGCGGGGCTCCTTTGCGCCTGCGCTCGCGAACGAGAGAGTTCGCTATTTCACAAATCCTCTGCTGTGATGGTAATTGTCAACTCCGCAAAATACCGCTCCGACACCGTTGAGAATGCCTCCCAGAAGCGGAGGAGATTACAGGTCGTGTTCGAGGAGGCTCGTCCGATAAGATTAGCTTTTGCAGGGCTGGCACCATAAGCGCTCCTCGACCATCGTGAAGGAAACAAATGACAGAAAATAACAGTTGATTTCTCTCCTGGTATCGGGCGATCAGGCCGTTCGATCCAGTTGCCCGGACCCCCGGAAGCGAGCCGACAACGCGCGGAGCAGCCGCATATAAATCTTTGCTGTCAAAGGCATAACGATATCCGCTCAGATCCAAGAGGAAAGCGAGTGTTTGTCCCGAGCGCCGTAGTATGGCGAACTGGGAAAAATTTCTAAAATTCTCTTGCGTCCCATGTAGTCGTCCGATAAAATAACCCCTGTCAGGTTTTTTTGACTTAGTTACTCCGTTGGCAAGTTCTCGAGTGTTGGATTTGCCGACTGGCAGGCAATGGAGGCTCGTAAGGTAGCACAATGGATTGTCGAAGCGCTTGTCATCTCGATGGGGCTGAGTCTTTCTGCTCGCCGCGCGGCGGTCCAAATCTGTGGCGACGGTCACTGTGTATAATCAGGTCGGCGCCAGCGAACTTTATACGTGGGTGCTTAACAGGCCTGCACAACGTGTTTTCCGGGTAGTTCTAAGGAGGCAGGTTATGATGGTGAGGTGGAGGAGCTGCGCAGCCACCAGATCGTGCAGATCTGCAGGGACCGGCAGTGTGCAATTGTAATTTGGGGGAGGGGAAAGGAGGCGAAAAGGGCAGGCAAGACGACACTTATGTTAGGACATCAGGAGGGTGTTTGGAGGTGTTAGTTTGAAAAGGGAAAAGGACTTTCTATTAAGGAGCATGACTATGAAAAAGTTAATTGCGGTGTTGGTCCCGGTATTGATGGTTGCTGCCGGCGCCCACGGAACCGGCGGCCGAACAATCTCGCCTGATTATTCGACAAGTGCGACCGCCAGCAGCCAGCTCAATTCTCAACAAATCCAGAATATGCAAGGTCAGGGTTATGCCTCTGCCGAAGGCGGCGACGGCGGTGACGGTGGCGACGGTGGCGACGGTGGCGACGCAAGCTCTTCTTCCGGCGCCATCTCGAACATCAGCACCAGTTCGACCTCGAACTATCGCACCCGGACGCCACCGGTTTCAACGTTCCCTCCCTATCTGCCCTATTGGCAGCACGGAGGGTGGGGCACTGTGAAGGCTTACTTCCCCAATGGGCCCAACAAGGATGACCTGGTCTACGAACGAACATTTGATCCTGAGAACGCTGAGGACAACAGACAGCTCAGGGGCGTTCTCGAATCGCTGCCCCACGATGGTCCTATTGAAATGCTGGGAGGCATTCTCAATAGTGTTGGAGCGTTCTTCTGCGGGCCTGACAATTACCATCACGGCAGAGGATTTGAAATAGCAAGTTCTCTTGTCCGTCAGCGCAGATACAAAGGAACGCCTTTGCTGGTCTTTATCGACACCAACGTCGACACCAACCTCCTGAGAAAAGCAGGTTATGCTTACGTGGGGAAAGTAAGCCTGGAAGGCAATGTAGATCGCAACTGGGATCAGGTGTACGACGCCGCCGTGGCGGAGACTCTGCCGTGGGATGTAGATATTCTGCTCATCTCCGGGGGAATGAAAGGCGTCACGGTCGGCTCCAGCCAGTCTTTCCCCGGGGCCGGCGGAGCTTACAGCCAGGCCAACTATTCGGTTTCCTTGTTTGGTTCGACCTCCAGCGGGATCACCGAGGGCAAAGGAAAGGCCGCTGTCAGCGCAGAAGCTTACAGATTCTCTCCCGCGATTATCAACAGGACGGCGATCCCTCAGTCGTTTTACGACAGGATTCGTGTGAGCGCCAGCGCCCGCCCCACGCCTACGCACGGAAGTGTAGAACCCACACAGAGGATTTCGGTCCCGGCAACCCGCCGAGAGGTCGGCAGGGCAGAGGCCGCGCCGAGAGCAATAGCGCCTCTTGCATCAAGCAAGAGAACCGTACGCAGTCCCAGAACCGCGCAAGAAGCCCCTACTGCAGCGACTACAAGGAAAAACGTCGGCGTGGAGGTAAGTCGAACGCTCTGGGAGATGGCGGCATTTGACAAGAATCAGATGGTGGACTACGTGATAATAAGATAGAGACCGTCCGTCAGGATCGGAAGTCAAAGAGAACAATATTAGGATTCTCTTGTGGGGAGAAAGGAGGTTGCCTGCAGAGTATACGAGAATGGGCGGTCTGTCATGTGATAGCAGCCAATGCGTGGTTGGCAATCGAAAGAAGATCTCAAAAAGTGCAGAACGAAGGGAGTTTCAAAATGAATAAGAGACTTACACTTTCGGCAGTTGTTGTTCTGCTGATGTGCTCCGGTGCGTTCGCGTCCACTGGCCACCAGTTACAGAGCGGCTCAATTGGCCAGTTACAGAGCGGCTCGATTGGCTCAGCCATGCTGGTCGGAAGAGCCGCAGGCGCCGGCAGCGCAGAAAACGCGGTCATAGTCCCGTTTGGACAGAACCAATACAGACGGAATTCGGCCAGCAACACTACGGTCTTTCAAACACAGAATGGTCTGTTGGCCCAGGGCGCAACTGTAGTAGGTCGAGGCGGCATCTCCGGTGTTTTGCAACGCGCAGGCGTTGACGTCGGACAAGGCCAGCTTGTGGCCGGGCCCGTGACATTACAGGGTGAGAAGATAGACGTAGGCCTCACCCAAGGGGTAGCCAAGATCGGCGGCATCGGCGGAGCAACAGCCTTCCAGGCCTTCGTAGGCGGGCAGACCCAGATAGCCTCCTCGCCCGGTGGGATTAGTGTCCAGGGTCAAACTGTCGGTGCGACACAATTTTCAGCAGTGGCCGGCGGCCCGTGGTCCAATGCTGTAGCCGGCAGCCAAGTAGGAGTGACTCTGCAACAGGGTCAGATATCTGCGGCTCCGTCCCGGCCGCCACGTCGTGATCCGTAACTGACTGGAAGTCAAAAAGGACCTTTTTCATGGTCCAATCCTGAGGAACTCTAAGGTGAGCCTCCTGCCTTAAGGGGTGCCAATCGTGTAGCCTTAGAGTTCCTTTTTGTCCTGACCTGCAATTATTGCCTGGTGGAGCCGGCTGTCGGAACCGCCCATGTCGGTGTGTCCGGTGTCATTTTACTTCCAGAACCGAGTTGAGACCCCCGAACGGATTCTGTTCGGTCAGCTCGTTGTACGGATCCTGTTGCCACTGACCGTCAACAACCAGCCGATAGCGATACCGACCCGAAGCCAGGTGCATTTTTGTCTGCCAGACGCCGCTGTTACCGGCTTTCTGCATCGGCGACTGCTCGGGCTGCCAATTGTTGAAATCGCCGGCGATCTGAACCTCCTGAGCACGTGGATACAGCGTCACGAATACCGCGGCATCGTTCATCTGGGTAACGCCGTAGTACTCAGCAAGCTTGGTATCGATAACTCTTTCCGGAGTTTCCGCTCGCTGCTGGCGAGCCATCGGCTCTTGTTCTTGTTCGGGGGTCTGGACCCTAATTTCCCGGGCTTCCGTTGCCGCCTCGAATTCGCTCAATGCCGCCGCTTCGGCGGGGTTTAAGTCGTCTTCACTCAACTCGGGCACGGACAACTCGGTTGTCGCTGAGTCCATAGCCATTATGGACGGATTCGCAGCCTCCAGCAACTCATCGGCAGTGGCGCTGATGGATTCGAGCTGGTCGGCCAGGGAATTGACAAACTCATGCCGCTGCTTCGTCTGCGAGCCCACCACTTCGGCGGCCAGCGCCACAAAATCCCTTCTCCCCTTACTGGCGGGATCATATTCACTGATGGGCTGGCCGAAACTCGCGGCTTCTTTGAGCTTGGTGTTGAAACTGACGATCGTATCGAACATTCTGTCGCTGAAATGGCTCCGCAATTCAGCCAGAATCTCGCGGGCCATCTTTGTTCTTATGTCATACATGCTGGCCAGAACTCTGACATTCACCTGCTGGCTGCACCGTTTGCAGAGGATGCTCAGGGTCTCGAGCTGCTTGCTGAGCCCATGCAGGGCAAAGTAACCGGTCTCGACGGGAACTATGACGTCAGTGGCCGCCCTCAGCGCGTTGAAGGTCAGCAGGCTCACGGCCGGAGGACAATCGATTATCGCGTAGTCATAATCATTTTTCATCTCGCTGAGGGCTTCTTTTAAGCAGCGCTCACGCTCGGCAATTCCCGTCATCTGCTGCTCGAATGCCGACAAGTCGATACTGGACGGCGCAAGCTCCAGCCTGTCGTTGATCTGCCAGAGTATTTCCGTCAGCTTCATTGGCTCATTTCTGCTTCTGCTGATCAGCACGTCATAGATACTTTGTTCGATCTGTTCCTCGGGCACGGCAAGGCCCACCGCGCAATGCGACTGCGGATCCATATCCACAAGCAGGACTTTCTGGCCCGCCTCAGCAAGAGCGCTGCTGAGATTTATGGATACCGTTGTTTTGCCACAACCACCTTTTTGATTGACAACCGCTATGGTCTTCATTGTTTCTCTCCAGCTCGTAAAACGGATAGCCCGAAAAAGCCCTTTTCGTTGCGCAAAATGCCTTCTTAACCCTGAAAACGCACTCAAACGCCTTCTAATTTACTTCGGCAAGAAAATAGGAAAAACTTTATCTTTTTATGGGACGGGCCAATAAAAACACAACTGCCCACGCAATCAGATGGTATCCGGAGACGGCCGCAGCAGGCAAAGAGGAGCCAAAGAAATCCCGATAACCGAATCCATTCTGTCATCATCCTTTGTATATACAGTGAGTCGGATTTTCTGTCAAGTATCAGATTTTTGAATTTTGGTTTTCTGGGGAAAATGATATACTGCCAACATTGTCGCAGGTCAAACGCCGGCAATTGCGCTGGCCAATAAGTCGCTGAACGACACTCGCTTACATACGAGAAGTCAGGAGAAAAGAGCTATGAAAGAAGAAACGATCGAACGCCGCAGTTTCTTGAAGTATGCCGCCACCGCTGCGATCGGGACGGATCTGCTTGTTTGCGCGACAACGCCGCAGACCGCAAAAGCGGGTGCCGGTGAGGGCGCCAAATTGCGCAAAGCACTTCAATTCGGTATGTTGCCCAGGGACCTTTCTAACGCGGACAAATTCAAGCTGGCCAGAAAATGCGGCTTCGAGGGCATCGAAGGGGCTCCGATGAAGGACCTCGATGCAGCCGTTGAACTTGGAAAACTGGCCAGAGAGGCCGGCACGCCAATCCACTCCATCGTCTACGGCGGCTGGGGGGCGCCGTTTTCCAGCCCCGATCCGGAGGTCATCGAAAAAGGGCTGGAAGGTATGGAAACGGCTCTGCGCAGCGCCAAGGCGCTGGGCGCCGACACGGTCCTGCTCGTACCGGCCAATCTCAACGAAGACGTCGGATACGGCGATGCCTACAAACGCTCACAAAAGCATATCCGCACGCTGCTGCCCCTGGCCAAAGAACTCAAGATTGTCATCGCGGTCGAGAACGTATGGAACAAATTCCTGCTGAGCCCGCTGGAGTTCGCCAGGTACGTCGATGAGTTTGACAGCCCCTGGCTCAAGGCATACTTCGACGTCGGCAACGTGATCGTCTACGGGTACGCCCAGGACTGGATCCGAACGCTCGGGAAACGTATAGTCAAGATCCATCTGAAAGACTTCAAGCGAAAAGGCTATCAATGGACAAACCTGCTCGAAGGAGATGTGAACTGGAAGCAGGTCCGCCTCGCGCTCGATGAGATCGGCTACGACGGATTCTTAACGCCCGAACTGCGAGGCGGCGACGAAGCCTACCTGACAGATCTGTCCGGACGCATCGACAAAATTATTATGATGTAGCCTGATGCCTTTTTCCGGCATAGTCACGATACCTCAAGAGGAAGTTGAAAGATGGGGCCCGTACCGAATAGCTCGGCACAGGCCCCGAACTGATCTACATACACCACATCAGCCGTGCAATCACCTGCTGCCACAATTAGCTCATATGGAATCTACCGCACAAGCCTGATGTCTTCGAAGTACAAGGTCCCTGCGCCGCCGCCGGGAGCCGGGACGTTTTTGGTGCCGACGCCAATCGTGATCGAATTGACATTGGTAAGGTCCACGCCGAACGCCGCCAGGTCGATGACCCACTCGTTCCAGCCGGAAAGCCGGGTTGCGTTCGCGTCATCGTGATAGACCACGGCTGTGCCGCCGGCAGCGACAAATATCCGGTCGGCGGCATTGGCCCCGCTGCCTCTGACCCACAGGCTGAGCTTGGTGACGCCTTCGGCGGTCCAATCCTTCGGATAAACCAGCGTCAGGGTCGCCTCGGAAGTCTTGCCGGCATTGTCGTAGCGATAGATCATCGACTGGGCACCGCCATGAACGATAGTCTGTTCGGCATAGGGCGGCAAGTCGTTGCCGACAAGGGAGCCGTTTGTCGTAGTCCCAAAGCCATCAATCCACTTGTCGAATATCCTGTTGCTCACAGCGTCAGGCGGGTCGATATCATTGTAGGACTCGAAGTCGTCCACAAGAAGAAAATCGGCCGTCGTGAAGGTCCAGACCAGACCCTTGACGCTGCCGGTCGGATAGACCTCATCCACGCGCCAGGCATAGCTGCTTTCCCAGCCAAGTCCTCCGGGATCGTGGCTTACAGCGCCGAGCGCCTTGGGACCTACGTACTCGGGTGAAGCCGTGGTGGCGTTCTCTACAGCATCAGCATCGGTGCCGAAGTACAACTCGTGCGAAGCCGCGTTGTCGGCCGCAGTCCAGCTCAACGTTGTGTTCATCTGAACGTCCACCGCTCCATTGGCCGGCTTTGAATTGCCCACGGCACCCGGAGTGGTGAAGGCCCAGACGTCGCCCTTGTGGGTTTCGAGGCCGTCAAACTCATCGACCCGCCAGTAGATGACCTTCTCCCGCCCAAAAGGACTGGCAGGCGTATAGGTTGTGGTTCCCGACAGCGCGCCGCCGGTGGCGTTGTTCACATCGTCAAAGTTGTCGCCAACGTAAACGGTGTGCAATCTGGCTCCGTCACCTGCCGTCCAGCTGAGCGCCGCGTTCGGATCGACAAACTCGGCGCCGTCAACCGGGTCGGGGAAATAGGCCGTCTTGGGCGGAGTCGAGAAGCTCCAGACAGTACCTTTCCACGGACTGTTCGGATCCGCATCGTTGACCTCGTCGATTCGCCAGTAGTAGGTCGTGCCGGGGGTGAAGCCGCCAGGGATGGCAAATCCGGGGAAGCCGGCAAGGACAGTCGTCTCGGTCTGGTTGCCCAGGAACGTATCTCCCGTGCCGTTATCCACATCGTCAAAGTTCTCGCCAATATAAACATCGTGCGAGACCGCAGAATCACCCGCTCTCCACTCGAGGCTCGCCCACGTTGCCAGGTGAAGGGCGCCGTCCTTCGGACTCGGTCCCGAGGCCTGCGGATAGGGCGCACTTTGCATAGCAGCCTGGATTTCAACGGCGCTCAGCGTGTGATTGTAAAGGCGGACATCGTCAATAATAGCGTCCGTGCCCTTTCTGTTAGATTCGTTTCTTCTGCCGATGCAGACAGAATCGGTATTGAGAGGAATGCTGCCGGATGTGGTCTTGGATTCCTCCAGTATTCCATCCGTGTAGAAAGCCACGATTCCCGTTGAAATGTCATACGAGGCGGCGACATGATGCCACTGGCCGTCATCTATCGGTATGGTGGTTCCGCCTGCATAGTAATCATCACCATCCCCTGTATCCAGGCCGTTAAAGACGACTCTCAAGTAGGGTGTATCATTGGCCCTTAGAATCATATATTGGTGCCCTTTTGAGAAAACGTACTGATATGTCATGGTAAAGGCGTCAATCTTCACCCAAAGAGCGAATGTAATATTCTCAGTGATGTCAAATATCGCGCTGTTTCCACAGTCCACAAAGTCACCTTCTCCCGCTGCCCCACCACCATGGAATTCTAGAGCACCCATACCCGCCCGAAAATCGTCGCCGGTCGTCTTCCACTCCGGGAAGCCCGCTGTGCCGGCCGTAAGCGTCCCATCGTTGCCGTTGCCGGAACTGTCGATGGCGGTGGTACCGGAACCGTCGTCCAGCTTCCACCAGCCGACGAGTTCTGCCTCTGCTGGAATCGTTAGAATCAGGCTCAGCACAAGGACAAAAGAGGCCGGATAAGTCAATTTCTTGAACATAACGTTCTTCCTTTAGATTTAAGGACACGGTTGAAGATAAGATTTACCCTGACGGGCAAACCTACCGAACCAGCCGAATGTCATCGAAGTACATCTGACCTGAGCCGCCGGCAGCCGGAGCATTCTTGGTGCCGAAGCCGAGGGTAATGGTATTGACGTTGGTCAGGTCCAGGCCCGCAAATTCCGTCAGGTCGATTATCCACTCGGTCCATCCGGTCGCCTGCGTCGCAGCAGCATCATCGTGATAGACCACCGCATTGCCAAGAGCGACAAACATCCGGTCGGCGGCATTGCCAGAATTGCCGCGGAACCACAACGACAGCTTCGTAACGCCTTCGGCGGTCCAGTCACGCGGATAGACCAACGTTAAAGTGGCCTCGGATGTCTTGAGATTGTTGTCATAACGATATCCCATCGACTGGGCGCCGCCGTGAACAACAGTCTGCTCGGCATAAGGAGGCAGGTCATTGCCGACGAGAGCCCCGTTTGTCGTGGTCCCGAAGCCGTCAATCCACTTGTCGAATATCCTGTTGCTCGCCGGGTCAGGCGGGTCAATGTCATTGTAGGATTCAAAATCATCCACGACAAGGAAATCACCTGTTGAGAAACTCCAAACGTTGCCTATCCACGGACTGTCGGGATTGG
>JADHXR010000125.1 GCA_016782865.1 Phycisphaerae bacterium | reverse complement strand
ATCCGAGGGTGCCGTGGCTGTATAATTACAAGTTAGATTTCCGGTTTTGCTGAGTCGCCAGTCAGTCAAAAGGTCAAATTAATAGCGGCTAATAAATCGCTGGCGGAGCACGTGGTCAGAGTCTGAAGGCTTTGCCGTAAGACTCTACCCATGCATTGCCTTATAGTAATGGTTGTTCCCGCAACCAGAATTACAAGGAGATAGCATGAGTAGATTTAGGAAACTAACACATACTATATGGCACTGTCAATACCACATAGTTTGGGTTCCGAAATACCGACATCGGATTCTGACAGGCATGGTTGGCAATGAAGTTAAGCAATGTGTTCATGTCTTTTCGAGTCCGAAATCTTGTGAGATTATTGAAATGAATGTTCAAGTTGATCATGTTCACTTGATTTGCATGATTCCTCCGAAACTAAGAGTATCGGATTATGTAGGCATCGTGAAAGGGCGGACAGCGATCCGTCTCTTGAGGCGTTTTCCAGATTTGCGAAAGCGGTGCTATTGGGGGAACCATTTTTGGACCAAAGGTTACTGTGTTGACACGGTAGGGCTGTATGAAGATAAGATTCGCCAGTACGTTAAGTACCAAGAAGATAAGGAACGACGTGAAGAGCAGATGAAGTTTGGCTTCTAGAACAGATAATAGTCTGCGGGGACACGATTCAAAGTGCCCTTTCCAAGGGCACGCCACAGCCCTCCTATGGAGGGCAAATCAAGGCCGGGTCCTCTGGGCCCGGTTTTTTACATAGATTCCTCTGCGGAGCCTGCCCCGTTCGACAAGCTCAGGGCAAGCTCTGAGCGGAGTCGAATGGGCTCGGAATGACATAATGCATCCGCGTGGGAATACCAGGGACAGTTGTCCCACGGTTCTCATTGGTCGAAGCCTTTTGTGCTGTTGTTCGTGATTTGGCGCCACGCACATATCGAAAAGACATCGCGAGTCAAATCCGGCAGCCTGGAGTTGTTCAAAGGCTCCAGGCTTCCGGAGTGCTCGCGGTGTCCTACAACCATCTTACCTTCGATGATTCGCTCCTAGCTCCTTGATTCCGGCGGTCAGAGGCTCCTGCTCGAATCCTGAATTATGGTGCCGCTGGCGGTGGCGACAATGCCCCTTGTGGAATGAGCTGGTTGGGCGTGGATGGACTCGACCAGCGCAGTTCCGCCATCGCAAGGCTGTCTTTGTCGTAGTAATACATGACAATGGGATATCGATTGCCGGCGACAAGGTCAATTGTTCCGGCGTTTCCAGTAAGTGACTGGCCGGTCCAGTTGTCAATCAGCAACTGGTCATTCACCCATAGCATGACACCGTCGTCACCATTGGCGTAGAACGAGTAGGTCTGGGTAAATGCCGCTTCAACTTCGCCGGTCCATTTGACTGAGAAGTTGTCGGCGCCGATCGAAGGATCGGGCGAGCCATATTCCCAGTCGAAGCTAACCTCTGGATCGATGCGGGTCAGCACGAGAGTTTCAAAGGCCGACTCCGGGGGATCATGAGGAGTGTCGCCGGAGTGGTGATAGTATTGGCCTTTCAAACCCTTACCGGCACCCATGGTCGTGAAGCTCCAGACATCGCCCTTGGTCGTTGGGTTAAGGCCGTCAGACTGATCGACTCGCCAGTAGTAAGTCTTTTCGAACTCAAGGGTGCTTGGGCTGTAGGTTGTTTCTCCCTGGAAGGCGCGCGAGGTGGCATTGTTCACATCATCGAAATTATCGCCGAAGTACACAGCGTGCATCGTCGCGCGCATGCCCGGCTTCCAGCTAAGGGTCACATTCGGGTCCGCAAATTTGGCGCCGTCAGACGGGCTGCCCTTATGGGCGCCCTTGGGGGGAATCGAGAAACTCCAGATATTCCCCTTCCACGGACTGTTTGGATCTGCGTCGTTGACCTCATCGATTCGCCAGTAGTAAGTCGCCTCCGGGATAAGACCGTCCGGATAAGGAAATCCGGGCAGGCCGGCAACGAAAAAGGTGAAAGCCTGGTTACCCTTGAACGAATCACCGGCGCCGTCGTTTACGTCGTCAAAACTCTCGGCCAAATACACATTGTGTGAAACCGCATAATCTCCCGGATTCCAGTGGAGGGTGCCCCATGTATCCGAATGCACGGCACGGTTGGCAGGGTTGGGGCCTCGTGCCTTAGGACCGCCGTAAGTAACAACGGCGAACATCTCCGTGTTGTCCATGACTCCGGAAATCATTGCGGCATTCGCGCCCCAGGCGTAAACCGGCACATTAGCGGCTGTATGGCTGAGACTACTCCACTCGACCGTGGGCAATACGTTGGCGCCGTTATTGGCCAACACTGTCAGTCCGCCGGTTTCGTGGTCGGCGGTTACCAGCACCAGCGTGTCGCTGCGTCCGGCGGCCCAGTCAAGCGCCACCTGCACGGTATTGTCGAACTCAATTGTTTCGAGGATGTTTCGCTGAATGTCATTCGCATGGCCCGCATGATCGATGCGTCCACCTTCGACCATCAGGAAGAAACCATCGAGATCGTTGTCCAATATGTCCAGCGCAGTGGCGGTCATTTCAGACAGATGCGGCAGTTCTCCCAGTCCGTCGAACTCATAGGGCAGGTTACCCCCGCCAAATCCCCCGAACACCATGGTTTCCGTTTCCGTATCCAGCGCTTGCATGGCAGCGCGATCACTCACAACGGTGTACCCCGCCGCCGCGGTCGTTGCGATTCCAGTTGGGTCGTTGCCACCACCGCCGCCGAGCACGACGTTGGGGCGAGTCTGATAGAGATAGTCGTACCAGATTCCACCGTAATTCATCCGGCTGGGCTCGTGAGCACCGAAGGCCGCCGGCGTAGCGTCGTACCACGTGCTGGTGGTGATCAGCCCGGTGCTCTTGCCTCGGGCCTTGGAATACTCGAGCAGGGTCTCCAATTCGCTCCCATCCCCGGGAATAGCCATGCTAACTACAAAGGCGTTGACCTTTATGCCGGTAGCGAGCGCTGTTCCAGCTCCCGCCGAATCCGGTATGCCGCCACTGGTTGTATAGTTGGTCAGCTCTCCGCTGAAGGGAAACATCTCAAAAGATAATGTGCCCGCCTGGCCATTGGCGTACATTCCCGCCGCCTTCACCTGCTCAGGACCCATTCCATCGCCGATCAGGAATATCACGTTCCTGGGCGCGGCCTGTGCTGCGCTTGTCAGGCCTACTGCAATGACGAACAGCAAAACCGAGACTGCTAACCTTCTTGTTGTCTTCACTTTCTTGACCTTTCAAAGCTTGTCACTGTGCAAGCAGGGAACTGTTAATATCTTCGCGCCGCACATCGTGTGCAGCTTTGCCGGCCTCGCTCTGATTCAACAAAGACCGCTAAAAAGAAAACCATTTGAACTCCCTCCTCGGGCAATCAAAGGAAACGGTACTTTCTCCAATGTTGCCTGAGCCATGGGATATTCCGCTTCAAGCCGGGAGAATCTCAAGCAAGAGTCAAAGGACCAGGAGGGGTCGGGCTCGTGGGTCGGTCCGACCCCTCCGTTGCTTTCTTTCTGGCCTACGTAAGGCCTTCACTCTACCGTCAGTTGGCAGGCGTTTCAAATGCGCCTATGTCATAGCCGGCACCTTGTGGACGTGCGTCGCCGTTCAGGTCGGTCGTGACTGTCACGCCGACCGTGGCCGGGTCGATACCCGCGTCGATGGTCGGTGAGCCCACACCCGGGATGTACAGGAGGGCGTCCAACAGCGGATCGTCCGTTAGGCTACCCGTTTCATCCGCCGGTCTCTGGGTGTTGTCTGCCGGGTCACCGCTTTGGAGCAAGTTGCCAAAGAAGAGGCAATTCGTCGCCGCGATCGTAATATCGGCGCTGCGGGAACCCAGAACGTCGTCGCCATCGCCGACCACGTTGCTGACGAAAATACAGTTTACAACCTGCGTCGCATCAGCCAGTTCGTCATCAACGCCGTCAGCATCCGTGTCGGCCGCGTCGGCGTTGTTGTAGATCATGTCCTGATCATCCTGGCTGTTGCCCACGAATGTGCAGTTGATAAACTTGCTGTTCCGTCTCGTCTCAATCATCCGGTCAGGAGAGTTATCAGCCTTTGTAATGTTGTTGGCGAAGATGCAGTTCGTGACGGTCAGTTCACCCGATGACTCGTTTCCGATAGCCAGAACGTTGCCGTTATCCCAGGATGTATTTGCCTCGAACCAGCACGCATCGAGGCGGACAATACTGCCGGCTGCCCCCGTTCGAATCGCGCCGCCGTCATCGGATGCGTTGCCGTTGAGGAAAACGCATCGGTTGGCGTTCAATGTGGTCCCGGGTGTCAGCGCCGACCCCGAACCGCCCTGTAACGCAATATGGCCGCCGTCACCATCAAGACCATCTACAGCGACGGATTCCTTGGAAACAGCGTAGTTGCCGTCAAACAGACAGTCGTTGATGGTTACGACCGACAGGCCGGTAATATTGATCGCGCCCCCGTCATTTCCAGCACCTTCAGCAGGCGTATGATTGTTCAGAAACTCACAGTTTTGGATAGTTCCAACGGCCTGATTATGGATGGTGATCGCACCGCCATTGCTATCCTGGTCGTCATTTACCACGAGGTGGCCGGTGCTGCCTATGGGATTGGCGTCGAGGTAAGCTTGAAGCTCCACGTCTGTAAGGTCATTATCGGCGCCACCACTGAGGATGTCGAACCAGTCAGGATTGTCCGCAATGCCGCCGTTCTCGGCCTGCGCAGTCTCGAGCGTATAGGGCGTACCGGTATAGTTGTTGAGCAGGTCGCGGGCGGTACTCAATATACCCTGTCGACCTACGGTGTCCGCCACGCAGTTTTGGATGGTCATCCCCTCCAATACCCAGTCCTTCGGACCGGTGGCGTTCGGCACGCCGACACCGTTTGCATCGACCTGGCCGTCGGTGGCGGCGCGATCACCCCATGCGACGAAAGCACGTGTGACGTCATTGCCGTCGATAATGGTCAGCCCCGGACCGGCGCCGCGATAGGTGACGCCGTCTTTGACTTCGATCTGCGACGTTATATAGTATGTGCCCTCGGCGAACTCGATGGTATCGCCGGGCTGAGCGAGTTCGTTAGCCGCCGCCATATCGCTATTCGGATCCACAGGGATCGTGACCCCGGGCTCGGCGCCGGTATCATACGAAAGTGTCACGTTGTCAAACTCGACTCCGACAGTGTCGCCGGAAGGGTTATCCTTATCGAGCCCCAGATTGAGTAGACGAATCTCCAAGGGCTGTCCCACAAGGGCCGAATCGGCCGAATCGTAGGTGTACTGAACGGTCGAAGTGGCCCACTTCATGTAGTCCGGCCACAACGTGTCATTTTCCTCGGCAATAACGATTCCGCCAGCCAAGAGCTGGACGCTATAGCCTGCAAAGTAGTAAAACCACGCGTTTCCCACCTCTACGGTCAGCGTGTAGTCAGTGTTGGCCGCGAACGTTTCGGTCAAGACCTGCGCCACGCCATTAGCCACACCTGCGGGGGCGTTCTCGGTATACAGCACATTCTGGCCCTCAGGCGCGACCACTGGGTCGAAGTCACTAAGTGTAACTCTCCATATGCCGGCACCCTCGCCACCCACTTGGGTCCAGCCCGGAGTGTCGAGCCAGGTATAATCACCTTCGCCCAATACGGGATCCTCGAAGCCCGCATACGGGACGGGGATCGTGACCAATAGCTCCGGCGGCGCGGGTCCAACGGGATCAGCTCCCTTTGGTGTCGAAATACTGAGTGTGTCGTGTCCCGAGGCTGTGATTCGCACACCTATCACCGGAACATCGGTTGTGAAGACCACGCCGTATGCATTCTGACCATCAGTCGCGTATACTCCCGTATCTGCATAAGGTCCGCCATTCGATGTTTTGTCGAACGCAACGGCTGCTCCGAGCGAACCGTCGGCAAGAATCGCCTGCCAGGTCCCCTTGTCGTTGCCGCCTCGCTCGAACAGAAAGAAAGTATCGGTCAGGGACGGAAAAATCGTTTGCTGGAAGTTGATTCCGTCGATCGAGGAGATGTCGACGTTTCCGTCCAGCGTGATCAGGAAGTTGTCGGCTTTTGAGCCTACGTCGCCGGCTTTAGGGTTCGACGTTCCGCTCACGGTATCCGCCGGAGCCGGATCTCCTTCGACCCAGAGCGTTTCAACGCCGTCGACGACATACCAGCGCGTCGTCGTCCCCAGTACCAGATCTCCGTCGGCGACGACATACTCGGTTCCCGCATTCCTGAGGCTGACGATCGCACCGTCAACCACGGTAACATCCGCCAGGCCGCTGAGTGAATCGGCCTTGACGGGCCCAGCCATGACCACCAGGGCAAATAGGGTTACATAAAGCAATTTCTTGGACATAATAGTCCTACTGAAAAAGAGTGTGATTGATTGCTCTTTGGCTACGCGCCAAAACAACATGAATTAGTCTCGTTATGGCTATTTGCTGCCCGCATCCCACTCAGGCAGCATTCCACGTTTTGCGTTTGCCTCCTTCCTTCAAGAGCCCGATATGGGCGGTTTAGTAGTAAGTGGAAATCCGAAGACAGGCTGCAGGATTTTCACCAAATCCACCACCAGTGATTCATGGAATCCAATTACCTCATTTATACCAGATCACCCACCTTATCGTCAAGCAAAAACAACGTCCGTCTCACATTGGGAATCAGGGGCTGGGGGCCGTGCCGTACACGTGCGCGCCGCGACGTGCCGCCTGGATGGCTTGGTGCGTGTTCTGCGGGGCGCCCCCGGGCCCCGGATCGCGGTGCCGCGTGCATCCAGCCTGGTAAGCTGTAGCATCTCAAGCAAGAGCCCAAAACCAGGAGGGGTCGGACTTGTGCGCCGGTCCAACCCCTCCGTTGCTTACTTTCTGGCCTGCGTAAAGCTGTCACTTTACCATCAGTTGGCAGGTCCATCGTATGCGCCTACTTTGTAGCCGGCGCCCTGTGGATGCGGGTCGCCGTCGGCAAAAACAATCGGGGCCTGTACCGAATCAATCAGCACAGGCCCCGAATTAATACAACAACCAATCTAATTCCCACTGAGCCAATCGAGGCAGTGAGAATATAGTGAGCCTCACATCAATCAGTGGGAGCTTAATGACCGGCGAGGTAACGAATCTCACCGGCAGACAAAGCTCTGTCGTAGATACGCACATCACTCATCAATCCTGCCCAATTCTCTCCTGCACTACCTTCGTTATCACCGCCAAAGTAAAGTGGCTGAGGAAAGTCCAAAGGTTGTGTGAACGTCCCCGAGCTGGCTTCAGCGCCATTTCGGTAATAGGTCAACTGATCTGCGGTCTTCACTACCGCATGGTGGAACCAGACGTCGGCGACAATGTCGTCATAGTCCAGGTTGTCGTCGCCGTTGCCATTCATGTGCCACTCGAATTTAGTCGGTGTGAACTTAATGAACTGACGCGGCACAAAATCGACTGCATTCTCGTCCATGCGATTACCGAGAATAATATCATTGTCCGCCGTGTTTTCATCGCTGTGTTTCGCCCAAAAGGCCCAGACAAAGTCGTTGGTCAGCGTCATTTGAGGAATGTCGCCGGCGCGAACAAAAGCACCTTCGGCCGTGCCGTTAAAACTGATGACGGTGCCGCGTTCCGGGTCGTCAACCCAAACCGAGCCGTCCAGCCCCAGACCTCCATTAAGGTTGCTGATCGTGCCGTCATTGCCATTGCCGGAAGCATCATTTGCGTCGCCGTCCAATGCGTAGAACGCAACCAGACCATCGGTGCTGGGATCGACCGGCTCTGGAAGAGGAATGCCGCTGACTTCCACGTTGTCAATTGCCCACCACCAGTCGTTGCCGGCGTCGAACAAACCGAATTCCAGAACAACGCTCTTGGCTCCTGCCGGATTCGGCACACGGACAACGACAGTTTCGTTTGTGGAGTCCGGCTTAAAGTTTTCACTACCGCCGTCGGATTCCCACAAAAGCACCTCGACAGGCTCTCCGCCATCGAACGAGGCGGTAATATTCGCCGTCTGGTGATAGTTGGAGTCAAATTCCGGACGCCAGCTCGAAGCGAACGTAAGTTGGAGCGAGCCTGCCTCAAGAGCGGAGATGTCAATCTCGGGCGTACTGAGGAAGGTCTTGTACCAGCCCGCTGCCGCCGCGTCTGCATGATCCGCATCGTCCCACTCATCCGGATCGGCCACGGCAACGGTGCCGCTTGCGAGCACAAACTGGGAACGATTCTGATCCTCGGCGGCTTCGGTCCACCATGCCTTATCGGCGAGTGCCCATCCGGCCCATTCTGTCACACCGTCGGTAGCGGGGTCACCGATCCCCGGAATACCACTCTCGTCAATGGCCCAGCCTTCCGGCGGAGTATCCGTCCAGACCTGATCGCCGGCCAGGGATTCATCCACGTTCGGACCCAAAGCCAGACCTTCGAAATCCTCGGAGAGGACGACGATCTTCTCTCTGGGAACGCCGCTGACTTGGACGTTGTCAATCGCCCACCACCAGTCGTTGCCGGCGTCCGTCAAACCGAACTCCAAAACAACGCTCGCGGCGCCTTTGGGAATATCCAAATCGACAACAACTGTCTCATTCGTGGAATCCGGCTTAAAGTTCTCACTATTGCCATCGGATTCCCACAAAAGCACCGTGACAGGCTCTCCACCGTCAAAGGAAGCGGTTATTGACGCCGTCTGGTGATAGTTGTCGTCGAACTCCGGACGCCAGCTCGAATCGAACTTGAGCTGAAGCGTGCCGGCCTCGAGGCCGAAGACGTCAATTGCAGGCGTTGTGAGCCATGTATCATAGGGGTCCGCGGAAATGGGTATTGGCAGACGGTCCGCATCATCCCATTCATCCGGGTCGGCCACGGCAACGGTGCCGCTCGCCAGCACAAACTGGGAACGGTTCTGATCCTCGGCGGCTTCCGTCCACCATGCCTTATCGGCAAAAGCCCATCCGGCCCATTCTGTCACGCCGTCGGTAGCCGGGTTCCCGATCCCGGGAATACTGCTTTCGTCGACGGTCCAACCCTCGGGCGGCGTGTCCGTCCAGACTGCATTGCCGGCAAGTGCCTCATCGACATTCGGACCCAACGGCAGACCTTCAAAATCCTCTGCGAACAGAGTGACTCTTGCGACGGCTGTCAGCGTAGTCTTGCCGGGGCTACTCTGGTCATAATCCAGCTTTAACAGACCGGTACCACCGTAGGCAGTGATTTGGCCCGCCGCGATAAGGTCATTGACTTTCGTCGTGTCATCGCCTTCCAGTACTAACGTACCTTCTGTGATATCGATCAGCCCGTTAGCGTTCACCTGGAGGCCGTCGGGCTTGGTGACGCTGTAGGTGCCGCCCTGAAGGAACAGTTCCCCGAATGCTCCGCTACCGGTGGGAATTACTGCCTTTCCGGCGTTGATCGTGCCGCCGGTCACGGTCAAAGTGCCTGCGCCGCCGTCCCATCCAAGCTCGAATTCATCGGCGACGTCTACAGTGCCGCCACTTATCGTCCAGACACCAAAGGAGTCCGCTCCGTCACCGCACCAGATCCATTCGGCGACCACGAGCGATCCGCCGGTTATCGTCAACGTCGGCTCGCCGGCAGCTTCCGTCCAGATCCCGAGAGCCTCGGCAGCGATCCCGTCCTGAATAACCGGGCCGTTCGGTGCTGCTGCGGCCGGTACGTCGATCTTGACTTCGTCGGCCAGGGTAGGGACTCTGCCCAGGTCCCAGTTGTCCGGATTGCTCCAGAGGTGGTCGGCGCCAAGATCGGTCCACGCGATGTCCTCAGCGTTACTGACCGAGCCCAACACCAAAACAAAAGAGAGTAGATAAACTGTTTTCTTACACATAATAGTCCTCCTAAAGAAAGAGTGTGAATAAATGCCCTTTGGCTACGCACACGATAGCCGGGATATGTTTCGCTCTTGTTACAGGTTTCCCGCATACCCCCAGATGGCTTTGCATGGTTTGTCGATACCTCCTTCCTGCACCCAAAACGGGTGATTGGGTAGATTGTAACAGCCCGGGACAGACCGGGATACTTTCACACGATCCGATGCCAGATACCCACGGCATCCAATAATCTCATTTATACCAAATTGGCTGCCCGCCCGTCAAGCAAAAATAACGTCCGTCTCAAATCAGCAATCACCGGCTGGGGGCCGTGCCGTACATGTGCGCGCCGCGACGGGCCGCCTGGATCGCTTGGTGCGTGTCCTGCGGGGCGCCCGGATCGCCTTGCGCGTGCATCCAGCGGTCGAGTTCGGCGCTGAGCCGGGCCTTGACGGCCGAGAACGCCGGATCGTCGGCGAGATTGGTCATCTCGTAGGGGTCCCTGGCGCTGTTGTATAACTGCTCGGCAGGGCGGTGCATGTATCGCCTGACCATCTCGTAGGTGTGAGGATTGGTCCAGGCCTCTCTTATCCAGGTGGCCCAGTACGGATTGTTCAGTTCGCCTTGTCCGGACCAGCCCATCAGGTGCTTTTCGATGTAGATTTCGTCGGGGCTCAGATTGCGGATGTATCGGTATTGGCCGTCGCTGATCGTGCGAATCGGGTAGGCGGGCCCTTCGGGAATGTTGTTGTGCATGCCGTAAACGAATTTGCGATGCGTCGATTCGGCGCCCAGCAGGACAGGCAGAAAGCTCGTCCCGTCAAAGGCGCGCCTGGATGGTTTGCCCCCGGCGGCATCGATAAGTGTGGGCAAGACGTCTGCGTACTGAACCAGGGCGTCAGTGCGCTGCCCTCGCGCGACCTTACCGGGCCAGCGGGCGATCAATGCCGTGTGCAGACCGGTGTCCCAGTTGGTCCACTTGCAGCCGGGGAATTGGCTGCCTTGCTCGGATGTAAACAGAACAATCGTATTGTCGGCCCGGCCCGATTGGTCCAACACTTTGAGTATCTCGCCGACCTGCCGGTCCATGTAGGTGATCTCGGCCAGGTAGCGCGAGAAGTCTTCGCGCGTGCGCGGCGTATCGGCGATGTTGGGCGGCAACTTGATCTTCTTCGGCGTGTACTTCGACTCATCCCCCATCACCCACGGCACATGCGGCTCGACCAATGCGATCACCAGACAGAACGGGTCATCGCCTGCCATGAAACGTCGAATAAACTGCGTATCGTGCGGCCTGGTCGGATCGCGAACACAGCTTGCGTCAAAGCCGCCAATCTTCTCGAATGGGAACACCTTATCCGGCTTGACGTGCACCTTGCCCGCAAGGCCGACGCGATAGCCGAGAGGCTTCAAATGGTGAGGCATACTGGTGACATCGGGCCGGCTGGCCGAATGGTTCCACGCGCAGCCGTTTCGCATCGGGTAAAGTCCGGTGTACAGCTCGGCCCGGCAGGGCTGGCACATCGCCGAGGCGAGGTACGCCCGGTTGAAGACAAGCCCGTCTGAGGCCAGTCGGTCGATGTTTGGCGTTTTGGCATTCTGCCCTCCGTAGATCGGCAGGTCGTTATGCGTGCAATCGTCGGCCATGATGATAAGGACATTGGGCTTGCCTTGTGTCGCCGATTTCGCCGTTGGCAAAAGTCCGCGACCCGTCACGGCGGATGCCGCCGCCAATCCTGCGTATCCCAAGAAATTTCGTCTGCTCAACATTTTTGTCGCCCCGGTCTAATGTCTCTCGTCTTTGCCGATCCTCGAAAAGAATCGCACCACCGACAGTGTATCAAGTCTGTCAGTTCTTATTTACTGGGCATTGGTTGCGGAGTTCGTGTAGGACCTTTTACCTTCAATAAACTACCTTCGAAGTAAAGCCTGTCAATATTCAAGGTTCGTCCACGACGTGGATTATCAGCGTCTAAATGTGAATGATATACAATAAATAATTCACTTTCGTCAGGCGAAGTGGTGACAGAGTTATGACCAGGACCAGAGACGCCTAATGACAGATCCTTCTTCACAATAGGATTTGCCTCATATTTTTCCCACGGTCCTAAAGGCGAAGAAGCTGTTGCATAGCCAACACCATAATCTGCTGAAGCAAAGAAATTTGCGGAGTACATTAAATAATAGATCTCATTACGTTTAAGTGCAAACGGTCCCTCATTCCATTGATATTCCTTCAGGAGCCCTTCCCATTCTTGATCTGGTTGTATGACCAATCTGGGTAAACCTTTTAGCGAAAGCAGATCCTTGCTCATTTCTTGCACAAAAATCTGGCTTATATGTCTTCCGTTTATGATATTTTGAGAACAGTCTTTCACATAAAACAAATAGGGTATCTCATCATCAATGAAAATATGTCCATCTATGAAAGATATGCCATTGTCAAAAAGCGGCGCCTTTACATTAATAAAAGGCCCTAATGGGTTTTCGCTAGCTGCAATCGCTATTTTCATAACTCCATCTTCATCACCGGCGCTGTATATCATATAGAATTTATCCTTGTAGTAGATGACTTCCGGAGCCCAAAATCTGTTGACACCCCAATTATTCCTATCTGCTCGAGAATCAAACGCCAGACCTTTGTCTTTCCAGTCTACGAGATTCTTGGATTCCCAGACTTTGAAACCATACTTTGGAGGTGACGTTCCGTAAAGATAGTACGTATCTTCATGTTTTAGAGCGAAGGGGTCGCCGATACGTTCTATCTCTCCTACCGGGTTGGTATAAGTAGTTCTTCTCACACTATTACTGCAGAATACAATAGATAGCACCAGAAGAAATAACAGGCCATTATTCTTGGCATTCCTCTTCATCTGAGAATTTCCCATATAGCCAGACACATCCGTGCTCAGCTGCGCTACTGAGCCACATTTCCAATAGGTTATCAAGTCTGTCCTGAATACTCAAGCTCTCCCTCTATGATTCCACTTAAGGCTCCTTTTGCCGAGCAAGAGCCAGATGGTCGGTCCCTAACATGACAGCGAATCGTGTCTTCTTTGTAGTATGTCAGAACGGGTAGTCAAACGGCTTGGTCCGGCCGGCAGAACCCGCAATCTCATCCGGTGACAACGCCCGGCCATAGATGCGCAAATCGTCAATCTGACCACTGAAGAATCGGTCGCTGCCTGCAGGCCGGCTGCCAATCCTGACATCTCCTGCAGCGGTGATGTTGAACGGATCCGGGTCGGTGGTCGGCCTCGTGTCGTCGTTGCCGTCGAGGTAGAGTATCACCTGAGGATATGAGATCGTGGAGTTCTCCTGAACCGTCACTGCGACGTGGTGCCATTGGCCGTCGGCCATATTGCTCTGACCCTGGATATTGCCGCCGGCATGCTCGATCCGTAGCCTGCCGTCGTCGATCCGGAACCCGAATCTCTCACTGGCGCCACCTGAACCCCAGCCTACAATCGCGTTTGTTGAGTCTGAGCCGCCATCGGTGGTCCCGGTGCTGGTGGTCCTGACCCAGGCAGTGACGGTAACGGCACTCGATCCGAGAACGCCCTTGTAACCGGCTATCTCGACATAGTCGCCGAGACCGTTAAGACTGATGGCCTGGCCGACCTTGCCCGCTTCGAAGAAAGGACTGCCCACCTCGGTGCCGTTGCGTGCGTTGCCGGAACTGTCGTTGGTATTGCCTTCGAATTCGTAGTGTGCCTGCAAATCCGCTGTGCCGGGATCGGCCGGCGTGATCAACTGACGGTCGTGGGAATAAAGCCTGATACCGTCAAGAAAAACTACACCCTGACCGCCAAGTGTTCCAATACGCTCAAAGCCGATGGCCAGATCAGTGACATTGCTGGCGCTCACGCCGATCGAGGCCAGGTCAACATACCACATCTGCCACGCCGTCAGCCTTGTGTCGTCGGAGCTGCCATCGTATGCTACCTTCGCGCCATTGATCTTCACGTACATCTGCTGCACAACATTGGTCGGATCGCCAGAGAACCGCAACGTCAAGGCTTTAATACCATGCCTGGTCCAATCCTGGCCGGCCTGCAGATCAGCGACATTCGCCGTGACCTCTGAATAGGCGGCAGTGGTGTTGTCATAGAAAAGGGGCACTGATTGTCTGCCGTCATGAACGAGGGACGTTTCCATAGAAGGCTGGAATGCTGCGGTATAACCCATGGTCGAGCCGTTCGCAGGATTCTCAAACCCGTCTGCCCATGTTGCATACACCAGATTGCTGCCCTCTTCGGCAGCAGGAATGTCGTTGTAGGACTCGAAATCCTCCACAATCAGATACTCCTGTGTCGAGAGGTTCCAGATATCACCTTGCCAGGTTGTTGGACTCTCGGTATCGTTCACCTCATCAATCCGCCAGTAGTAAGTGCTGGCTAAATCAAGGGAGGGAGCATAGCTGGGCTCGGTCACACTGGTAACAGGGACAGTGCCGTCTATCACAGCCTGCTCGTCGGTGCTGAGGTACACATCGTGCTTAGCTGCCTCTCTTCCCGCTCTAAAGCCAAGGGTCGCATCCACACCCACGTCTGTCGCCCCGGAATCCGGGGAGGGTTCTCTGGGGTTCACAGGCACGTAGAAGAAGCGGACTTCACTGAGACCATACTGGGGCAGGAGGCCCGCCCAGTTGCTGGTAGCGGTCAGCTTGACGTACTTTGCCACCACGCCGCCGAAGTCAACCGTGGTGTTGTGTGCATAACCATCTCCTCCAGGCGCTTGAGCAAATTCAGGTGTGCCGACCAGAGCCGTCCAATCGACGCCGTCGGTCGAATACTCGACCGCAACATCCCTGAGCCCAAAACCGAGGAATGAAGCCTCAAACATTTGATTGGAGTTCCATACCCACATCTCGTGCAGCTTGTAGATCCCATCGAACTCATATTGGGCCCAGGCCCCCAGTGGCTCACTGCCGCTGAGCCACATATCCGTCGGTTCTGCCGAGTGCAGGTCGTTATCATCCAGTCCGGAGCCGTTGATTGTGTTTTCAGGGCCCACACCCGCCTGGCTCACGCTGGACGCTGTGGCGTTTATGTTCGCACCGTCGATAGGATAAGCAACAGGCTCGGTGGTAAAACTCCAGACCTCACCTGGGTATACCGTAGAGTCCGGGGGGGCATTGACCTCATCGATCCGCCAGTGGTAGGTCGTTCCGAAATCAAGGCGTTGCGGCGGAGCATAGCTGTCGGCACTCTGGGTGATGCCGCCAATGCCGCCAATGCCGTCGTTGACGTCGTCGAAGATCTCACTCAGGTAAACAACGTGCCCATTGACTGCCGGCGCAAATTCTCCCGGTGCCCATCTCAGGACCACGTCTCGCGGCACATCTGTCTCCTCGTCCTGGGGTTGAGGGTCGGAAGCAAGCTCCGGCAGCGTCATGCCGTTCTCGAAGATGTTCTGAATCTCGTCGGCCGTAAGCTCGCGGTTAAACATGGCCACTTCATCCACGATGCCGAAATATTGGTTCCCTCCGTTCGAACTCGACTCGCCCCCTATCATGACGGGTAAATTGTTGGGATTGATATCCACGCCGCCGTTGGATCCGACCTCGCCTTCCTGTATACCGTCTACATAGATACGTAACGTTTGGTTGCCGAATGTTCCTGCGATGAAATGCCATTCGTTGTCATCCGCAGGGGTGGTCGCCATGACTTGCGAAGTGGTGTTGTTGACAAAGAACTCAAGCATAGGAACTTGTGTGTTTTGGTTCAATACCAGATCGTAACCACTGGTCTGCCACTGGGACTTGTCTATTAGTCTGGCCCAAGTCGTTACGCTTGTGGTCTTCATCCAGGTCATCAGGGTCACTTCGCTGGTTACGTCGTATTCAGGGATTTCAGGTAGGACCACATGAGAGTTGGCGACGATTTCCAGCGCCATGCCGATCCTGCCTTGCACCCAGGCAGCGGCCCCCACAATGTCACCTGGATTCTGATAGCTGGAGGCATCCATTGCTGTGCTGCCTTGCCCCTCATTAAGGGGAAGGTATAAGATTAGTGATTTATCAGCCGCCCCGACAATCGTCAGCATCAAGCTACTGATACATAAGGTCATTACCAATGACTTTACTTTACACATAATAGTCCTCCTCTGAAAAACTAAAAAAAACACTTCTGCAAAATACACAAATCTACGTTAAACCGGGATTTCCCATCCCGGCGCGCCAGGACTTCACTAAAACACTCCTGCACACATGAAGTCCCATAATATCAAAATCTCATCGAGATTGTAACAATTCTCTAGCCGCCCCAGCGAGTTGTCTCGCAAGAAGCACCAAAGAAGATGAACACTCATGTCGAGAAGACACCTTTCCCTACTATTTTGGCACACCGCCACCGTTGCCCTCCATTCCTGAACTTGGTTTTCAACAGTACCACACATCATCCCGGCCTCGCAGGTATTGTCAAAAAACGCAACTGCCGGATTCGGTCAAGGATTTCCCGAAAGAGCGTCTGCGGCACGGCCACTTCCGCCATCTGAAATATGACGTAACGGGAATGGCTGACCACCTTGGCTCCTATCTTGATGAGCTTGTCTCTGAGCGTTCGCAGGGACCATTGTTCTACTGACTTGGTATAATCGGGGGGCGCCTTATCCGTTTCTCCTGTTCCTTGAGGCCCCCTCGTATCTCACAAAGTGCTCTCGCAGCAGATGCACCTGTGAATCATTCGCGAGGGCCATTTCCTGAGTTTTTCGTTGAGAACTGCAAATGGAGGGCCTTTTAGAATCCGTCAGTATGAGTGCAGCGAGTGAAGTGGATGGGAAGCATCGCAGGCGGAGCGGGACGGGACAAGTTTTCAACCAGGATTAGGGCCTCACCAGCAGAATCCTTGGTATCTTCCACGGCTCGTCTCAAAGCCACCTTCAATCCTCACCAAATCTATTATGTCTTTGCCCGGATAACGCGACGGCAAATCGGCATACTGCTCTTCTTTGTTTGCCACAATTATGAGGTCACAATTGTTGATCACTTCATCCAAATCATCGGTGATGATCTTTTCGAGATGAGGAATCTTTTCGTTTACATACTGTTTGTTTCTGCCGATCAAATTGGAGAGATGTACGTTCTTGTCATGAACCTTGAGATCGTATCCCTTTCCGAGCAGAATCTCAGCAATCTCAACGATGGGGCTTTCTCGCAAGTCGTCCGTTCCCGGCTTGAAGCTGAACCCGAGGATTCCAATCTTCTTGATGCCCGTCTCGGTGATCATGTCAACCAGGCGTTGCTTTTGATATTTGTTGCTCGGCTCGATTGCGTTGATTACCGGCGTATCGACATAGTTGTCATGAGCGATCAATCTCAGGGCCCTGAGATCCTTGGGCAGACACGAACCGCCGTAAGCGAAGCCCGGCTTCAGATAGCAAGCAGACAAATTGAGTTTCCTGTCCTGACAGAACAGGTCCATCACCTCATGCGAGTCGATTCCAAGCTGCTTGCAGATGCTGCCGACCTCGTTGGCGAAGGTGACTTTCAGGGCGTGAAAGCTGTTGTTGACCAATTTGATCGTTTCGGCCACGGCGATTGAAGTTTTCCTCACAGGCGCATCCACCTTGCGATAGACAGACTTGGCTATCTCGAATGCCCGGTTGGAAGACGTGCCTATTACTGTTACGGGGGGATTGTAGAAATCCTGGACAGCCGTACCCTCTCGCAGGAATTCCGGATTTGAGACCACCTCGAAATCCACTCGGCGTTTCTTGCCGGAACGTTCTTCTATGGTGGTCCCCACCTTTTCGTTCGTCCCAGGCACAACAGTGCTCCTGATCAGAACGACGTGGAATCTGTCGCTCTCGGCAAGTGCTTCGCCAATATCCTGTGCAACGGCATGAATCCTGGTCAGATCCAGGTGTCCTGATTTGTTGTTCGGCGTGCCGACACAGATTATGGAAACATCTGCGTCCCTCAGGGCCGTCTTGTAGTTGTCTGTGGCTTCTATATTTCCGGCTTCCCAGCCCTTCTTTATTAGACCGTCTACATCCTTTTCCACAATGCTGGGAGAACCGGCATTTATCAGATTGACCTTGGAGATACTTACATCAACGCCCACCACGCGATTGCCGTCGTCAGCCAGGCAAGCCATCGAAACGCATCCAACATATCCCAGACCAAAGATGCTAATCTTCATGATACCGTGTATATCGACTAGATGCAGCCGGTTTGCGTAGTAATTTGGTTAGCCCGGATTTCTCACAATCTACGCGATTGCAGCCGGAGGGCTGTGAGAAATTCGGGATAGGGCCGTCTTCGAAGTTAATGATGGCTGCCCGCACCAACCGTGGTATCTCCGCCTGTCTTGCCGAGAAAGAATCCCGTGTCGGGGATAATCTGATTGATATGCTGGTCAATCCACTGATTGAGTTCTGCAATCCCGGTCCGAGGCACATACACGATGTCCTTGGGCTGCAGATAGAACGGCTCGGTTTCACAGCCGGCGATCACACGCCTCAGGTCCAGCTTGTAGGCATATCGCCGGCCATCTGCGTAACGAATTACAATTACGTTCTTGCGTTCGGCCGCCCGCAGATCGAATCCGCCGACCTCCATAATGGCCTCCAGCGCCGTCATCTCTCCGGGCATCTGCACTACTCCCGGCTTGCTGACCTGGCCCCTGACAAACACGCGATGGCTGATGACATCGCCCGACTGAAAGACAACTCGCGAAGGGCTTACCGCCTCGGCCGGTTTTCCGGTAGCCAGAGACCTTGCCGGCTTGATTTGTATTGCTCTGTGCTCACGAAGCGGATTGTCCGCCGTTACGGGCCGCTCGGCAATAAATTCCAACTCCTTTTCGGTCAAGAGCTTGCCGTCCTTGACGCTGTCGGCGGGCCGCTTGGCCTTGACCGGCTCGGCCGTCGGAGGCGATCTGTCGTAGAGAGACTTGACCTTAGCTTGTGGAGTTGGGCGAACCGGCCTGTCGGTCGTCTGAACACTCGTAAGGGTCGGCTCGTTTGCCGGCGTGGCATTGCCTGCCTTCTCACTCAATCTGCCCAATTTCTTCTGCTCAGCGGTGGTCAGGTATTTCCGGTACAGCGCTGCTCGGCGAAACGACTGTCCTGCGGCTTCGAAGAGAGACCGATCATACTGTTCTCTGCCAACCTGCATCCATTCCTGAGCCACTTTGCGGAGTACATTGTGTTTTGCAGTCTCATCGGCCTGGCACCGGATTGCATGTGGAATCGTCGCTGCAAGCACCAGAGCGAGTGTAAGAATGCTCGCACGAAGCTTATTGCGGGAAAATTCAAACGCAGTCTTTGATTTGTTCAAAATCGACCTCCCATAAAAACGTCTTGCCATGAGCATACTCGAAAGACTCTTCAGATTGACGCTATCTGCAGCGCCGGAGAACAACTTTAGGGCGCTTGCCTTTTTCAAATCCCTTGTGGAAGTGCGATACGCGAGCAGTAATAGTGCCCCCTCCTGCCTACTCCCCAGTCGTGGCCTCGCAAGCCGGACACCCTTATCAGCCAGTTAGACGCTATTATAGCAAAACCGATGGGTGCAAGTCAAGGGATTTCTCGTCGGATTGACGCTTTCTCTGACTCGGCGACAGGCCGCTTGGCGCGGGCGCGGCGAAGCCTTGCGCAGAAAAAGTGGGCAAAAAAGCCACAGCCACCGGGCCATCAGGCCGATTAAATACTTGTAGATGGACAGAGCTTGCACGCAACTGGCCAGAGGTGCGGTGCAGGTGCGACGAGAAGCAGGCGCCGAGCCGTCCTATAACGTGATGCGTGCGCATCATCGAGAGCGGCAGGCGTGATGTTATCCCTAATCAGGGAGGAAACAGACATGTACGGGAGTTCGAGAGCCGGAATCGTTATCGGCCTATGGCTGCAAAGCCTGACACTGTTGTTTTTTGCCGGTTGTCGGCAGCAACAGAGCGCGGTTGCTCTGTATGTCGATGCTATGACGCTGAGAGAGGCCGGCCAAAACGTGATGGCCGTAGGCAAGCTCAACGCAGCGGTGAAGGCGGACGAAAATTTTACACTGGCCCATTCCTTACTCTGTGAGATCCATCAGGAAATGACCGATTATGTGAGAAGCGCCGCTGCCTGCAGGAGAGCGGTAGAACTGAATCCATGGTCTTTCGAAGATCATCTCAATCTCGGATGGAGCTTTCTCTCGATGCAAAGACCCGAACTGGCGGCCAGGGCTTTCAGCAGAGCCTGTGAACTCAAACCCGATCATCTCACCGCAAATGTCAACGCGGCCATGAGCTACTACGAAATGAGAGATTACCGCCGGGCCCTGTTCTATGGCAAGCGGATCCAGCAGATTGACCCGAACACAGAGGGAATCGAGGATTTCATCAGCGACGTTCAATGGGCCGCCGGTCAGAAGTCCCCGCCGGGCGTGGCAAGCGGCCGGCCGTTGAGATGAGACGTCGACGCTGACCGCAGCAAGCTCTCACAGTCAAAGGGGCGAACACACTGACCATCAGCGACGTGCTGATCGGCGACGTTTGGCTGTGCAGCGGCCAATCGAATATGCAGATGGCCGTCAGGGGAGCGATGAATTACCAGACCGAACAGGCGGCGGCGAATTACCTGCGAATCCGTCACTTCAAGACCGCCGCCCGCGCGGCGCCCGAGCCGCAAGAGCGTTGCACGGGTAGTTGGGCCGTATGCGGACCCGAGACCGTCGGCGCCTTTACTGCGACCGGCTATTTCTTCGGCCGAGAGCTTCACAGGCAGCTTGATGTCCCCATAGGCCTGGTCAACAGCTCGTGGGGCGGCACAGCCGTTGAAGCCTAAGTGTAACCTGTACAACTCGGCCGATCTGCCCGCCAGCCCGTTCCGCACAGACGACTGGCCGGTCGAAATAAGGGCCGCCCGACGGTAGAAGGCCGGCGGCGCTGCCCTTGCGCCTCCTGAAATGCAAGGGCAGCGCGCCGGATTCCTTTTGTCGCCGGCCTAACCGTCAATAGTCCAGCCGGAGCGATACTCGCGGCTCAGCAGGGCGTTGGCCTCGGCGCTGTTTGTCACGCGACCGCTGGCGCCGTCGTAGTTCAGTTTCTTGCCGACGCGATAGGCTACCAGACCCAGGTGCATCATCTCGATCGCATTGCCGCCGTACTCGAAATCACAATGCGTCTTCAGGTCGCCCTTGCATGCCTCGACCCATTCTCCCTGGAAGTGACCCAGCGGCGGAATCACCTCATCCTTCGACCGCTTGTTGTAATACGTCATGTCCGCATCGTCGCCGAACGGCAGGACGATCCGCGAATCGTAGTCACATACGACGTAACCCCTGGTGCCCTTGAACATCGCACCGTGTCCGATCTTGTTCAGATCGACATAACCCTTCGGCGATCTCGGCATCATGCCGCCCTGGTACCAGTGGACGCGGACAGGTCCGCGCCAGTCGTTGGCCGGGATATCGAAGGATGTGTGCAATTCAACGGGTGTAACTTCAGGGTTGAATTTCTCGCCTTCGCCTTCGGCCGTTGTGGGCAGACCCGCATCAATCGCGTTCCACACGAGGTCGATCGTGTGGCTGCCCATATCGCCGACCTGGCCGGTGCCGTAATCCCAATACATGTTCCAGCTCAGACAATTCATGCCGGGGCCGCCTTTGAAATATTCCGGGTTATACGGATGGAAGGGAGCCGGACCGATCCACAGGTCATAGTGCAGCGTGTTGGGCGGCGTACCCTGGGCCGGCGGATACCTTTTTCTGCGAATCTGGCGGTTGCCCCATGCGTAGCAGTCGGTCAACTCGCCGATAGCGCCGTCCTTGACCAACTCGCGCACGCGCTCGAAGTTTGGCTTGGCGTGGCGCTGTGTGCCCACCTGCGTGGCGAGTTTGTGCTTTTTACTGAGGTAGTTCGCCCGGACAATGCGTGTTTCTTCAACCGTGTGGGCCAGCGGCTTCTCCATGTAGCAGTGAAGGTCGCGGTTGAGCGTCCAGTTGGCGATAAAGCCGTGCGTCTGGTCGGTGGTGCAGCAGATCACGGCGTCCAGATCCTTCTGGTCGAGGCACTTGCGCCAGTCGACGTAGTGTTTGGCCTTCGGGAATTTCTTGGCGCCGTAGGCGAGATGGTTCTCGTCGACGTCGCACAAAGCAACCACGTTTTCCTTGGCGATCGTGTCGAAATGCGCCTCGCCGCGGCCCCAGGTGCCGATCAGGGCGACATTGAGCTTGTTGCCGGCCGAGTTGGCCCCCGAGAGCGTACCGCTGGGCAGGATGATCAGTCCGGCCCCGGTCGCTACGGTTGATTTCAGGAACTGGCGTCGTTTCATGATTCTGGCCTCCATTATTCTATTTCTATTGTCATGATTTCTTAGCTGCTTGCTCTGAACTTGCGAAAACATCGATTCTATGTAGCGGCGCAGCCGGATGCAAGCGAAAAAGCCAGTCCTTAAACATGCCAAGCATCCGGGCTACCTCCATGCAGCAACTGGACTACAACAATATAGTCTGATAACTTGGCAAATATTTCGGCTATTTCATGCGATTACCTTGAAAATCAAGCACCTTGAAAGGGCTGGGCTGATACACCAAAAGTCCCCCAACCTAGGACCGTGCACGAAATAGATTGGCGAATTTGATGTCCAAAACGGGAAGTTATTTCGTGCATGGTCCTTAGACCAAATGTCGGAGAATTCCAGGCTCTCAAGCGCCCACATGGCGGTGATCTTCCAGCCTCGCATACGATCTTTTTCAGGCATCTTCTCAACTTCGGATATTATCCCTTTGGGCGTAGGGCAGAGGTTCTCCTGCTGATAGAGTGCAGCAATCGCCTTTCGCAGGATACTTCGTGAACTTCGGGATGTTACGGTCAGTGCAAATCCATAGATAACAGCGTTTTTCAAGATTCTCAAAAGAAGTTTCCGCCTCCGAGGGTATTCTCAGCAGCGACAGACCGAAAGAACTCAAGGGATTGTCATTGCACGGCCGATAAACCGTACTAGCAATGCTAGCAATCTTCAGTGTAACTTCGAGCGGGAAGCACCATGTGGAGCAACGCAAGTGAGAAGCATAAACTGTGTCGGCGTTTGAATGAATTTCGAATGACGGCTCAGATCCCAGTTCTACTTACACAAGATATCCTGGGGTAAGTATGTATAGTCCTACCATGACCTGGGTAACCGGGGCTGCTGATTTTGAGATTTGAGCTAATTTTCGGTGTCGGGTAGGAGAAAAGGTTAGATAGTAATGAGCAGGCGATCACTACTGATTCCATTATTGGTAGCGAGCTGGTTTCTCTCCGGCTGGCCGCAGATTGCGGCGGCAGATACTATTTGGTCTGATGGCTTCGAAACCGATAAAAGCTGGACAGGCTATGGGGGTAGCGGTGAATGGGAGCGGCAAGCCCCAGGAGGGCTGGGCGGTGCCTATGGTAACGCTGACCCATCTTCTGCTCATGGCAGCTCAAATGTATTAGGTAATGACCTAAGCGGTCTTGGTACATATTCTGGGGATTATGAGCTAAACCTTGGTCAGACCTATTGGATAACTTCGCCGGCAATTGACTG
>JADHXR010000124.1 GCA_016782865.1 Phycisphaerae bacterium | reverse complement strand
TGCTCGGCTGCAATCTCCTTTCTTATGTTTATTTCAGCAAGTTCGATTTCCAGGTCCTTGTTCAGTCGCAGTTTGAATTCCTCGTGCTCCTTTCCTACCGCGTCGAATATCTTCATGGCTTCCGCCTTGTCGCGGATGCCGTCGGCGTCGGCATGGTACTTCAGTTCCATTACTTTCGCTTCGGCAGTGCCTTGCTTTTCAAGTGCATCAGCCTTTGCCTCCGTCACCTCCGCCTCTGCTGTGCCTTCAACGGCATGTTCCTTGATAGAAGCCAGGGCAAGTGCCTTCTTTGCCTCTGCGTTTTTGTCCGCTGCCTTGAGATTCGCGTCTGCTTCAATGAGCTTCTGTTCGGCATAGAATTCCTCTGCCTTCTTCGCAGCCTCGGCAGCTTTGATATCCTTGACAAGCGCCTGCTCGGCCTCTTCCTCGGCCTTGGTAATCTGTACGCTCTTGTGACGTTCGGCAGTAGCGAACTCCCGGGTATCCTTGATCTTCTCTTCCTCTGTCACAACGGTCTTCTCAACCATCACTCTTTCACGTATAACAGCCTGCAGATCCTTCTTCTCCGCCTCGACTGCTTTTTCTTTCGCAACCTGTGCTATGGACACGACCCGCTCGCGCTCGGTGGCCTCCAAACCTCTGTCTCGCTCGACCCGTTCGGTCTCAACGGCGTCCGTGCGTTCCTTGTTTCTCGTTGCCACAATGACCTGCCGCTGCTTATTTTGCTCGGCAACGAAAACTTCCTCTTCAGCGCTTATTCTGGCCTTCTCGGCCTTCTCACGCTCGGTCTCCTGGATCTTCTTGGTCTCCGCCTCCTCTCTGGCCTGAACCGAGGCAATTTCACGTTGTTGCTTTGCCACCGCCTCGGCCAACTGCTTGTTTAGCTCGAGTATCGCTTCTTCGGCTTCTACATTCTGCTGCGTGATGGTCTTGTCTTTTTCGCGCTCGCGATCATTGGCCAACTCATATTGTGCGGCAGTCAGCACGGTGATCTTCTTGATGCCCTCGGCATCGAGAATATTGTCCGGATTGAGCAGTTTCTTGTCGGTCTGCTCGAGGTAGTCGATGGCCGCGTCCTCCAGGACATATCCGCTCAAATCAGTTCCAATAAGATCGAGTATCTGCTCTCGGAACCGCACACGGTCGGTGTACAGTTCGACAAAATCAAACTGTTTGCCGACTGTCTTGAGAGCTTCGGAGAATTTTGCATCGAACAGCTCAACCAATGCCTGGCGGTCGGAGGCCCTTTCACAACCGAGCGACTGGGCGACCTTGATCACATCCTCGACCGTGTTATTGACGCGAACAAAGAAAGCCACCACAATATCCGCACGAAGATTGTCCTTGCAAATAAGACCCTGTAGAGCGCGCCGGTCGATCTCGATCCGCTTGACTGAAACATCCATGTATTCCACGCGGTGCATGATAGGTATTACAAACTTACCCGAGAAGCTAACCTTCGTGCCGCCCACGCCGTTTCGAATCAGGGCCTGTCCCTGGGATACCTTCTTATAACACTTAAGAAGCAGGGCAAAGAAGCCCGTGGCGACGACAGCGATGACAACTACAACTACGACGAATACTTCTTGTGCAAATGCAAGCATGGTCATTTCTCCAAATCTAACGGTGCTATTCTATATATTCCTTTTTCCTCGTCTCTTGCGACTACGATTGCCTCATCGCCCTTATGAAAGACGTGCTCACCGTCTGAAATCACGTTAAGAACGATGGGGGCTCCCTTGGTCTTCACTTCAGCTTGCCCCATCTTGTCTGAAACCGAGGTTGTTGTCACAATGCAAATGCGACCTGTGACTTTTTTGGGGGCGTTATAGTCCTTGTTGAACATGTCATATATTTTCTTTAGCGGCATAGCGAAGATCCTACAAATTACAAGACTCGATACCAGGCTTATTGCGTATATTGGCAGGGCGAGAAGAAATGAACTCTTCGGATTGAAGTAGTGGTTGCCAAACATGCACAGCGTCCACATGCTCAGGATCAGAATGCTCAAGAGCAGCATGATCGGCACCTCGCCGACATAGAAGAAATGCATGATCGAACGCAGAGCGCTGTTCTGACTCATATCAAGGTCGAGTTCACCCTCGGTATCGACATCCACGTCGACATCGCCGCCCGCCTCAAGGCCGGAATCGAAAAGCTCAACATCAAGAAAGTCAACATCCAGCGCGCCCAGAATAACGGTAATCCAGTAAATCACATTCAGGATCAACATGACTGTGACGACTGCATTTACCGGCGAAAAGGCGGTTTGGATCAAGTCAATCATTTCATGGCCCATTCGGTTCTATTGCTGGTCTTCTTCCAGGAGGTCTTTCATCGCCTCTAACTCTGCCTCAACCTGCAAATCTCTGGATCTCTCGGCAAGTTGAATGTCGGTCAGGGCGTCACTGTGGATTTCCTGTCGTATCTCCACTTCCGCTTCGGTCTGCAAGACCTCATCTTCAAGCCGGTCTAAAGCTATCCCTTCTCCACCGACTCCCATGGTCTTACCTAAATGTTGTTCGAAGGCGTTTTGAGCTTCCGCGACTCTTTTTCTCGCTCTCAGATCCTGCAGTTTCAGTTTTGCAGCTTTTAACTGCTCCTGCAGCTTTACGATGTTGTCACGCAAAATTTCGTATGTCTTACTGCCGTGCTCGACGCCAGGTTGAATCTGACTGATACGCTCGGCGAGCTTAACTTTCTCCGTCAGGGCTTTGCGGGCCGTACCTTCGTCGCCCGCCTTGAGGGCTCTTTCCGCCTCGGCCTTCAAGTCATTCTGTTGTCGCTTGAGCTGCTCAAGCTCTCTTTGCAGGCGCTTGAATGTCGCCCCATAGGATGCGGCACTTTCCCGACCTTCCTGCACCGTCTCCTCAAGCTCTTTGATCTTCGACTCAAGCTCCTGTTCTGCAGGTTCGACTTTATCCAAGAGCCAGTTGATGTTGGCTTTTGTAATTCTTCGCATTCTATCGAGTATAGACATTTCTTTATCTCCTCATTTCCCGGACTATCGGCGTAAAAATATCTGAGGACTGGAAAATCGTCTCCACAGAAGAGAGATACAGGACAGGTTCTATTGCCCGGCGTCTTCGCCCTCGCCGGCCTTCTGCTTCAGTTCAGCTAGGCGCCTGTCGATTTCCGCCTCATTGCTCAATTCCTGCAGTCTCTTCTCTAATGAGGCGCTCGCCGTCCCCTCACCTGTGAAGCTCGCTTGAATCTCAAGCCCCGCCTCGGCCTCCTCGAGTTGAGCTTCCAGTCGTGCGACTGCATCGAGAATACTGTCACCGGAACCCACCGTACCTGAGACCGTGCTCTGGATCTTCTTCTGGACTTTGGCGACTCTTGCACGAGTCAGTATTTCATCTTTCTTGGTGCGAAGCTCTGTAAGCTGCTCCTGGATTCTCTTGCGTGACAGTGTGGCTCGCTCGAGAGATCTTTGGGCAATTTCAAGATTCTTCTGTGAGAAATCTGCAGTGTGTTCCGCTTGAATCTGCGCATCGATAGACTGTCGAGCAGTTTCCTCGTCACCTTCGCGTATGGCCAGGTAAGCGCCATCTCCATACTTGTCGATCGTCTTCTTGTGTTTCTGAACGTCGCGTTCGGAGTGTTTGACTGTCGCGGTGGCTTTCGCCTCGGCTTGCGCGGCAGCGTTGAGCTGTTCTTCCATTTCCTTGACCAGAACAGGAAAAACAAGCTCAGGATCTTCGAACCTGCTCAGAAATGCCTCGATCTTACCTACGGTGACTCGGTGTAAACGTGTGAAAAGTCCCATTGTTCTCTCCTTTCCCGGCTTCCGCTAAAATGTTTACAGAATTACCGACGACGGAGGGACAAATCCCTCCTGATCGTTAACAATGCCATATTTTATTGCCCCACCTGAAGGGAAGGCAGAAGGCAATAACAAAATAGTATCCTGCATCTTCCATGTGTAAAGAATAAAATAAGGAAACTTTCTTTGGACCCCTGCTTTCGCAGGGGGAGCCTGCCCCCGCGCAAGTGCGGGGTCGTCGTTTCAATAGCTCATTCACAATCGTTTATCTCATTCCTACTACATAGACTCCTCTTGGCCGCAAGAAATTCAATAATTGTGAGAAAAATTCTGAAAATGAGTTGACCCTTCTCGTCGTACTCATAATGGGGCCTTAGGGTCAAACCTATTGACTGTTGTGTGTCGGAAGGCCTCGTCTTGTCCCTCTCCATCTTCGCTACTCGCAACTCGCTGAGAGCGGTCATCAATCTCACGAAGTTGTCCTTAGCAAGATTTCGACGCACCTTGTCATTGTAGTCAACCCGTGGCTGTTTTGCATGCCGATTACCAGTCTTTGTTAAGGTCAACAACAGGAGAGACTGGCCCCCGCCAGATATCGAAGCTCTCAAGAGGCCCTTGCCGATCGGAGTGAAAGTAGACGCCCTTTACAGATTACAGACTCTCCCGATATCACATCGCCTTTTGCTGGTCTCCCATACTATTTTCCGCTAGTTGCTTTTTGTATCTTCTGGCGCTTCCAGTCTCGCCATTCTATATAGCTTTCAATACGTTGTTCAGGAGCTGTCGCCTGTTCCTCAAATTCCTTCGGGGCGTTTTTAACTCCGTAGATGTTTACATATTCGAGGCTCTTGATCTCCCGCCATCCGCTGATATCTGTGAGGTTTGCGTCCGCGAGGTACGCTCCGAATAGGTTTGCACCCCTGAGATTTGCCTTGGCGAGATCTGCTTCGGCCAGGTTTGCTTCGGCCAGGTTTGCATCAATGAGCTTCGCTTCGGTGAGGTCCGCTTTTCCCCAAAGCATTGCTCCGGCAAGATTCGCCCGGGTTAAGTCTGCTCCGGACAGGTTCGCCCCCTTAAGGCTTGCCTCGGCGAGATTTGCGTCTGTGAGGTCCGCATCAATGAGCTTTGCATCGGTGAGGTCTGCGCCGGCAAGGTTTGCTCCGATTAGTTTTGCTTTGGAAAGGTATGCACTCGTGAAGTCTGCGCGGGTGCAGTTCGCGTAGACGAGCACTGCCTCGGCGAGGTTTGCGTCGCTGAGGTCTGCCTCAAGCAGGTTCGCACGGCGGAGGTTCGCGTCAGAGAAGTCCGCAAACCAGAGCGTTGACTGTGGTAAGTTCGCATCGGAGAGTTCTGCTCCGGAGAAATTCGCATCACACATATTTGCGTCAGAAAGGTCGGCCAGAGTAAGGTCTGCTCCGGATAGATCCGCGCCGGCAAGTACAATCTTGGCGAGATTGGCGTGCTTCAAGTTGGCACCGGTGAGGCTTAGTCTTGGAAGGTATGCCAAAGATATATCAACTTTTTCAAAAGATTTCCCATTTCTGTGCAAATAGAGCAGCGCGTCCTTCCGCCCGAGATCACCTGGCCTTCCCTGGGCAGAAGCGATTATCTCCCACGCCTGATCCACTCTTTTTCTTTGCTTGTCTTCGGCCTTCAAAAAATAGAAGGCCATAGCACTGCCAAGGATCACCAGAGGGACAAAACGAAGCAAACTCAAAGCCGCGAAGGAACGCATGTCTCCGTAGCGGAAACGGCCTACGAGACGCAGGCACGCCAAGACGACCTGGGGCCAGGGGTCTAAGAGAGACTTCCATTTTCGCCAAATGCCGCTGCCTGCCTCCCGGAAGGCTCTCTGACTTTCTAGGGCCATGACAAACCACCGACTGGCCCCGTGTTCTGCTTCCAGCACACCACGGCACAGGTAATCGTGGTCGAGGACCCAGACGTGTTGATGAGTATCGGGATCCAGACGCCTGCGTATGATCTCCCTCTGCTCCAGGTAGTCCAGCACAACCTGTACAGTCTGTTTCAGACGCCCCGAACCGCGCTTATCCCCGCCGATGACAACCTCTTGCAGATCATCCGTAGATCTAGGGACCGTCTTGAGGGCCTCCGGATCGACCATGGAAAGAAGAAGCGTTCGCACTTGTGATTTCGTAAGGTTGAAGTTGCGAGCGGTGCCGCTTACATGCCGTTGGATGTGTGCGGCTTCCAGGCCACGTAAGCCTCCTTTGCGCTCATAATCTCGAACTGTCAACGCGCCCAGACCGGCCAAGCCCTGGAGGGCAATCTTCATTTGCGCCGGTAGTACGGCGCCGTCCTTGCCCAAGTCACGAGCGAGCCGGTCCTTTAGCCTGTCCCACCCGTGGTCGGGCGCAAACACTACCGGATCCGAGCCCTCCGTGTCCGGCGTCAGATGTGTGAGAAGAGGCTGAACGGAGTCCACATTCAATCGATCCAGCCGATACACTTGAGGGGATACGAAGCGTATCGACTCCAAGCCGTCGGCCGTATCGGTTCGTGTGACGAAAAGACAGTGTACGCCTTCCTCGCCGACGAGATTGGCAATATCGCGCCAAAATGAGTTTACCTTGATCAGTTTGTTGGCTGGAAGCCACGTGCGTCGACGGCCGGGGAGGAACCGAGATCGGTGACGGGTTTGGTAGTCGTCGAACTGGTCAAATATCAGGAGCGGCTCGCGTCCAAGTTTCACTTTGGATCGTCTGATGGTTGCGAGCAGGTCTTTGGGTTCAGGCGGTCCAGTCAGCCCTATGGCGTCTCGGTCTTCTTGGGACAGTGCCTGCCAGAGTGCACTGGCGAGAGCGACGCGCGGCCCCGTTTCCCAGTCCTGTCCCCATACATCTACGTAGACGGGGATTAGCCTCGCGCGGGCTCCTAGTTTCGGGCAAAGTCCAGCCCGTGCTAAAGCGCTCTTACCGGCTCCGGATTCCCCAACAAGATGGACCTGCGAGTAATCAGTGCAAAGCCTGGACAGCCGGTCGATATCTTCCGAGCGACCGGCCAAATGTTCAGTTCTGTCAGCCCTAAGTAGTAGCGCCTCGGGGCGAAGCAGGCGCGAGCGTCGGGCCAGCCCGTCCCATATTGCCCACGCCCCTGCAATTATCAGCGCCACTAAAACTGGATACCAAATTGGACCCAGTTCTGGGATTAAGCCGAGGAACTCTCTTATGTCTTTGCTGAACTGCGTTGCAGTTGTCACAACGCCGCTAATGACAGCCAACATGCCGGCAATCGCCTTGGCCTTTTCATCGAAGCTACGTTTTGGCTCATTCATGTTCCGGTGCTCCGTAATGACACAGATCTCAGGCTGTCAACCAATTCGCGCAAGATGGATACCGTCAGAGGTTGATGGCTTTGTCCCAGACCGTAGCGACCAATTTGCCAGTTTGGGGTACTGACCATAACGAACAGCTCCGCTTTCATGTTTAGAGCCCAGGGGATTGAATCACCTTCTGGGCCTTGGCACATGTGTATTCTACGCAACAGCACCAGGAAATCAAAGGCAAAACTCTTCAGCTCGATCAAATTTCCCAGTACGAGGATCTGCAAGCAGGCCGACCGCTTCATCTCGCGCGGAAGCGTCATTTGCCTATAACGCGTATCTCCTCCCAATTGCCCACGACATGCCCCCAGTCGCATGTCTCAATCTGAGCATCCGAGTCCTCCATGCGTAATTTCGTAACGTTAGCCCTACACTTCACTTCACAGGTCTTATTCAGTTGCGAACCAAACTCGTCGTAAAGCAGCAGGTTCAAATTGTCGAACACGTTCTTCTCTGTTCCACAGTCAATCACTATGGTTCCATCTTGGGGGGGCTTGACAACCTTGCCTCTGATCCGCCGCATGCAATCATCGAGTTTGGAAATTAGAGCCTCGACGTGATGGCGATGGTTGGGGTCGTCGGGATATTCTCTCTTGTCAAAAACGTCGATAACCTCGTCAAACAGAGGCTTTCCGTAGGATTCGGCGGCAGTGAATCTGAGTGTCACCTCGAATTCATTCGGATCATCTTTGATTGAGCCGTAGATAGCCAGATCGGTCCTTCGATCTTTTGCGAAGTCAGATGCTATCTGCCCATGACCATTAGGTGTCATCCTCCGTCCGGTTACTTTGTACTTAACCTTCTTTTCAATGTCGGCTGCGTCCCACCCAACGAGATCATGGCAGTCGAATCTCTGATAGTCTTCGTTGTCATTTGGATCACGTTCTGTATAACTCCGCACCGCATTCAACACAATATTGTGGGCAGCTTCTCGATGCATATGCTCCAGGTAGGCATCAGCCGGCGCATACTTCTGCTCCAACGGTAATAGCGTAACGCTGTATTTGGACTGCGGTTCCCAGAGACAATGCCCCACTTTCTTTACCTTCAGCTTGTGTTCGGGCAGGTAAGTACCATCTTTGCAGCGTGCTTCCACTCTTATAGACAGAGTAGAATCATGATCCGCAAATTGCACCAAATAGCTGAACACCCAAAAGTTGCCCTCGTTCGATGGGTCTTCTTGCTGGACAACCTTCCCATTAATCTTGATCCACTGGAGGCCATCGGCGTGTACTACATGGCCTTTGAGGTTATACTTTCTGTGTAACGTTTCTACGGTAGAGTTGTCTTTGAAATCCGGAAACACAAGTATGGGTCTGGGAGGCCCATCTTGATGTGAAGCCAGCCGGGGCAGAGCTATGGGCCCTAATTGACTGGAAAGGCTGTGAGTTTCAACGGCTGAAAACCGTGCCAGACGACTAAAGATGCTACCTGATCCTCGCCTTCCTGCGTCAAATGGAACTCTCCCCAGACTCCGGCCATGACCGAGAGAGGAATAATACGCAGGCAGACGTTCGCCACGCCCAATATCGGTCACGGCCCGTTCGGGGTCCAAGGTTACACTCATAGCGGTTACGTTGCCCGCTCGGTCGGTGATTTCGATATCAAGGTCACGAGTACGGGACTCTACATAGAATTTACCATCCCATGTGAGTTTGCCGCGGCAGTCGCGGTTGTCATGAGGATCATCGCCCACCCGAACGCTCTTCAAGCCTCGATCGTCCATGGCGAAGACTTGCACGGGTATGCGATTGTCCGCAAATGTTGCCTCCTCTGCTTGAACCTTGATCGCGGCCGTAGGGGGAGCGGTATCAACGATTAGCTTGATGGTGGCCGGCCAGCTTTTATTGCCTGCAAGATCCATCGCTTCAACCGCCACCGTTCTTTCCTTATCAGACGCATCGATGGTCACGACCGTCACGTCATTGAAGTCTTCCTCGGCAGACTCGACAAATAGTCTCTTACCATCAACCCACACTGTACCCACATGGGACTGATCGTCGCTTGCTCGGATCCTAAGTGTGGCTGCGTATCCGTTAATGTAAAGAGTAGGCACATCTGCCCACCGGTCGATTAGGTTGTTCTCTATCCACACCACGGGTGGTTCTGAGTCCGCTTGCGAGACGCCCCAGAAACCTGCGGTCGCGCGCTTCAAGTAGAACTTAGCTTTTGAGGATGTCTCCTGTCCTATCGATATTCTCAGTCGGTCCATTGCCTCGCTGAACAGTCTCTTCTTTTCCGCTGAATCCGTTTCGTGCTCACCTCTGAGGCAGGATGCTATTCCATATTCTCGCTGCGGGAAGTAGTCCATAAAATGCATGCCGTAGGTGCGTGCGTCTCTCTTGTCTCTGTCTCTCTTATTGAGCGCGACCTTGAAATCCTTGAGTGCCGCACAATGATGGCCCCACGCCAGTAGCCACGAGCCGCGAGCATAGTAGTTCCACCATCGACCTCGATGAAGGTTGAAGTGCGCGAGTATATCCTCCTTTTCCAGGCCGAGGCTTGGATCGTATGCGTATGGATTATCTGGCTCAAGACGTGACTCCACGGTGGTGCAGCCACATACACAACTCAGCAAGAAAAGAGCCGCAAGGGTTTTGAGTTGCTTTGGATAGAGTCTGCTCATTCTGCTCCATCGGTTCTGAGCTCGGGCAGTTTTATCCCATGAGCTATACTCCGTATGGCTGGGTTGGCGGCCTTGAAGCTGAATAACTTCCCCGTCTGGTTTGACCCTCTTCTGCGTTGTGTTTCCGGTGTCTACCTTTCTTCCTGACATTGTCAAACCCTCAAATCAACAAACTTGGTGTCTCCAGGGGCTGCACCACACGTCCGTTTGGAACACAAGCACGCCAAATGACCGAAGTCTCAAGAACGACAGTATCAAATACTGAACTGCGCCGACTATCGCACTGCACAAATGTAAACGACCTCACAAAGTTGCAGTCTATTGCCACCGAACGCTCCTATTCTGCAACTGCTGTTAGCCCGGAGTCAAGTCTAAGTCTCAAAGTCTGCGCCCGTTTAACGGCCGGATATCAGGTTGCTCGTACTGTCTATTTTAAAAGTATCTAATCAATGAAAGCACGAAAAAATCTTCCTTGATTTTGTAGTCTATGTTTCCGAGGTCCTCTTCTCCCCAACGATACTGGTATGCGAAATCAAGGCTGAACTGCTCCCTAAGGGTCCAACCGAGGCCCGCGCTAAAACCGTAGACCGGCACAATCTTATCCCACGCCGGACGCGGCTCATAGAATACCCCGCCTCGACATGCGAGCACCGACTCCCTGGCGCTATCGAGGAACAGGTATTCACCTCCTAACCGATAGGCCAGTGTGTCATCGCTAATCCGCGAGATTTCTGTTCCGTCCGAATGCTTCTGTGTGAATTTGGACCACTCTTTCCATTCCACGTCAAACGCCGCGCTGAGTGAGTCCGAAAACCGGTAGTTTAAGCCCGCTCCGAGGGATAGCGGAAAGTCTATGTCCATGCTTTCGTCGACAACGTTCGGTTCGGAGTCGTCGCTTTGCACCCGGTATACTTCCCGGTGCACTCCAACAGTGAAAGGCGTGTGACAGACCAGGCCAAAGGTCAACAGATTCTCCTGCTTCTCATACGCGTCCCACAGGAGTCCCAAGGTGAAGTTGTGCGCCTGAACGTCATCGAATGTTTCAGTGCTTGTGCTTGGTGTATGAACTATGTCGGGACCAGGATCCCGGAGCGTAACACCTGTCGTCGTCTTCTTGACCTGCCATGCATAGTCATTGAGGAGACTCTGAGCATACCAGTTGATACCTACGCCGATTGAGATCTCAGGCCAGTCAGGCATCGACAGCCCACCTGCCAGAGTGTACGCGGAGATGGCCCCCTTGGATTTGCCATCCTCTCGGTCCACCATTTGGCGTGTGCTTCCAGCCAAGGGGGACAGAGGAGTTGTCTCATTCCTATTGAACTCCACTGCGAAGTCATAGACCTGATGGTAGTTGACCGAGAGGACCACGTCACTATTGCCAACCTCTATGGGTTGGGCATAGCTCATAAAGTTGATTTCTGAGTCGCTCCAGTTCTCCGGGTAGATTGGTTTTAGGGGATTTGCTGCTGAGAAGTCTTCCTGGACATATCTCCACGCACCGACGAAAGAAGCCTCCGACCTTTCCAGATTTATCAAGCCGGCCGGGTTCCACGAGGCCGCTGTGGCGTCGTCGGCGACGGCGATGAACGCCGATTGCCCCAATGCCCGCGCCCCGGAGCCTACCGGTTTCGGTGTAATCGCAATTACTGTATCCAGAGCATGCACGCCGCTCGTGAAACTCGCACACACGATGATCGTCAGCAGGAGCGTTCTCTTGGCTGACCATTGCTTCACTTGCCTCATGTGCAGATTCTTTCGCATCATAAGTTCTCTCTCCGTCGTGCACATCCTTCCTCGGTTCTCACTTGGCACCTCCGCCCAGATGGGCTGCACCGGTGCTGCTCGGCGTGCCACCGCGTCAGGCGTCTATTCAAAACAGCAGTCGGCCCGGAGATCGAAGCTTCGAAATCGTAGCATCGGTCGCGAAAATGTGGCTGCAAACACACCAAAACCAGGCAAAGCATCTCAAGGGGTGGGCCTCCGTTCCTGACCATTTGACAATTATACGGCCGGCCCATCCAAGAAGCAAGCACAATTCTATAAATTCTTGCAGATTCCCAGCGGCGACACGTCCACAAATGCTGGGTAGTAACGACACGCAAAAAAACTATTTTCCCCCTATTTTGTAGTTGCAGCCTCCCTTGAGCGCTGTTACTATGTATACAGTTGGCGAGTATCGAAATTTAGGACGTCCAGGATTTCGAGGTAGAACGATCCATGGTGACGTTGCCAAATTACATGTACGAGCTTCTAAATCATATGTGCGATCCTCCACAGACAGTGAGACGTTGTTGTCTGTTTGCGTGGGGATGTCGTGTGGAGGAATCCGGCGTAAGGCGAGTTTGAGTGAAACGCTTCTGGTGCCTGACCGAAAGACAGGCAGGCATGACTCAGAAGACTCTGGAAAGAGGAGAGAGAAATGATGGCAGACAAGAAGAATCTACTGACAGCGGTACTGGTGATGGCGTTCGGATTTCAGGCAGGTGCTTTTGCAGATGCAGAGCTTCAGATAAGTGGCGTTTCCTGCTACCCTGATACACTTGTACCTGGCCAGGTCATGGAACCGTATTTGTACGTCTACAACAGCGGAGATGAAACAGCATGGTATCCAGGCTCCACCATATATCTATCCACTCACCAACAACTCAACAAGGGTCACTCGACTGTGCTCTGGTCGGGAACCTGGCTCGTAGCAAGTATACCCGAAGGCTTCGGGCGGGGAATCAGTTGGCCGCCGGAACAGATGTCCAACCCAATTCGATGTCCCTCCGGCTGGCCGGCAGGCACGCACTATATTATCATTGAGCTATCGCACGGTGGGAATACGGATTACGCACCCGTAACAATCCAGGCTGTTCCGCCGACCGTGGTCACGCAGCCGGCCACCGACTTGGGCCAGACCTACGCGACGCTAAACGGCAGGATTTTGGATGACGGCGGGGCGCCCTGCCAGTATCGGTTCCGGTACCGGGATTTGAATAGCAGCACCTGGGGGATTATTGGCTGGCAAGGCAGTGTACGCTCAGGAGATAGCTTCAGTGTAACGGCCGGTGGCCTGGAGGCCGGCGCCACCTACGAGTTTCGGGTGGAGGCCAGGAATTCTGCCGGTATGGCAGATACAGATGAAACCGATTTTCTGGAATTCATACCGGATCTCGGCGGTGTCTACGTCGAGTATTTCGCAGGTGCGGTTCTTAAGGGCACACCGCGTCTGACTGGGATCGAGCCATACATTAATCACGACTGGGGCTACAGTGTGGTGGCGTCCCGTCTCAACGACGGGGTTTCAGCCCGGTGGACGGCGTATCTTCAGATTCAGACGGCCGGCATCTACACATTCTACACCGATAGCGATGACGGCGCGCGGTTCTGGTTGGATGATGTGTTGTTCATAGATGACTGGACGGCTCAAAACCAGTCTACCGACACCAGCGGACCGATTTTGCTCCTGCCCGGCAGCCATCCCCTAACAATGGAGTGGTACGAGAACACTGGCAACGCCGTCGCTCGGCTGCGATGGGAAGGGCCCGGAGTGTTCTATGAGACGTATCCTCCGATTATTCCGCGGAGTCGACTGCTGCCGCGGCAACCGTCACAAGGGGCCACTCCCCAAACGGTTGTTGAAATCGACGACTTTGACAGTTACACGAACAACTATGAAGCAGGCCAGGCAGTCTTCCAGACCTGGATCGGTGGCAAGCTTTGGGGCGACTATGATGGGCCGTTTGTCCCTGACAACCAGACTGGCGCGAGGGTCGGCCATGATATTTGGAGCGAAGGCACGCCATACACTTCGATCATGGAGACAGAGATCGTCCGTAGCGGCAGTGTTCAATCCATGCCGGTGTATTACTTTAACGAGAAGGGTACTACAACTTCTGAGGTCAACTATACATGGGATGTCCCTCAAGACTGGACCGCCAACGACGTTGACACACTGGGTACATGGGTTCATGGTCAGCCCGGCAACGATCCCGCCCGGTTCTACATGATGCTCGGGGACAGCGACGGAAACGCAGGCCAGGTGTTCTATGCTGATACCAGTCTCGTTCTTAGTGACGAGTGGACCTATTGGCAGATTCCGCTGAGTGAATTTGCCCGCTTGGGCGTGGAACTCAGCAAAATTGAAGAAATTTCCTTCGGCATCAGTGACTCTGAGACTACTGGAATGATTGTCGTCCAGCAAGTCGCGGCGACAAAAGGCACACCAGGGGAACCATACGTATGGTTGTCGGTGAATGTGATGGACGCGACGGGTAACTTGAACGACCCGAGTTCTCTGATAAAAGGAGCCACAATAAGGCTTCAGAAGACAGACGGAAGCCCTTACGATACAAAGAAATCCGGCGAATGGGGCAACTATACTTGGCTGCAGCTTCCCGCAGGGCAAGAATACCTCATCATTGTAACAATGGATGACTACGGGCAGGCCTCTCGTAAAGTCACCTTGAACGAGAACAAGGATGAGACGTTTATGCTAGAGCCTCTAACTGGGCGCACGATTGAACGTGAACATCCACTCAACGGTACACCGCAAGACATCCTGGACAACGAGTGGACCTGGTTCTATTTGGATATCCCAGACGCCGGCACAATTGTCGATTTGAATGTGAAGCTCAACGTAGAACACGAGTACGGCAAGGATCTGGAGGTGGGTCTTTTCGGGCCGGGCATAATAGACCAGACAGAAACGGGCGTCAGGATGTCTATTGACGATGACAGTTGGACGCATGGGAGTGATACGACATTTGATGATGAGGCGCCGCCAGACGGGTGGCCGACACACCGACAACCTGAAGACCCTCTGAGCATTTTCGATGGCAGAAGTGTGACAGGACGGTGGGCACTCCGAATCAAGGATAAGATAGATCCTGATGTCGGCACATTGCGCGCCTGGTCGCTGATCGTGGAGTTGGAGTGATAGTCGCTCGGATGGTAATGCAGGTACAGCCTGTGCGACTCGCTGTCAGATCCTGCTGCGGCTGATGCCACTTAAGATTTGCAGACCTGGATGTAACGCCTGGGTTAGACGGCAGGCTTCGGTGGACTGATTGCCGAGCGTGGTCAGAGTTGGTTTTCCCAGCCAGTCATCGGCAGCAAGTGCAAAGCCGCTAAAGTTGATCTGGTCACAATTGCTCAAATCAACTCTGGTCGTGAGCTGCGGGTCAAAGACAGAGGAAGTGATTGTCGTGGCCCGGAACAACTATGTCGGCGATTGAGGCGATTTTGTTCATCGTACGGGCCGACAGATCGAAATCCACGGCGTTGAAATACCCCATGCGCTCGACCCAAAAATCCTGTGTGGCAACGGCGTCACCGGCGATGATAACCGACAATCCCTTGCAGTCAAAGCGCAGGCTGCGATGGTCCATCGTGTGGCCCGGCGTGGATAAGATCTCTACCGCTTCGAAGAGAGAATCGTCCGCGGGGACAATCGGTTTGCCATAGCGCTCCGACTTATTCAGGCCGGCAGCCACTTCGGCGCCGGCGAGCCATTTGGCCTTTGGGAAGTGCTTCAGTCCGAAATGGTGATCGCCGTGCTGGTGCGTGATGAATACTACGTCTATTTCGTCGAGGTTCAACCCGGTGCGCCTGTCGAGTTCGGTTGCCATCGCTTTTTCGTCTTTAAGGGATGGGTCAACCATGATGTGGAAACCATCGCCGGAAATCACTGTGCAGGAACAGATTGCGGATCGAACGCCGCGATCTTCGCTTTCGCCCCAGTAGCGATTGCGCGAAAGATTGCCGATAGTAATGACATCCCAACGTTTGATCCCTGAGTTTTTTCTACCCTTCAATGCCAGGGACAGACCGGAACGACTCTCCGCGCCAGATTTCTTGTTGTGGCCGCCAACCGCCGTGGCTGCTGCGCCCAGGAATTCTCGTCTATTCATTTTCTTTGTCTTCAGTTCTTTTGGCGGTTGTTTAAGCCGCTCTAATTGCTTGGGTGATTCCAGGTCATCTTACTTGCCGTGTAATGTTACCCGGGGCGAGCTTTTTCCGCCAGTGTTACCCGTGGACAAATACAATACCTGATTTGTGGTGAAGCTCGATCTCTGCCCTGAGAGGACTGTACCCGGTCGTCCGTTCCTGCTATAATGCTCTCCAGAGAAACCGACGGTCGCCCTGACACTGGTTCAGCCGGTCTGCAATTACACCGAGGCCGGCGCCGGATTTGATGGCCGATGCAGATTGATACAAAAAGGAGATAACGGTATTCTCTATATAGGCACCAAGGGTGCGATCCTGGGAGAGGGCTGGTCGAGGTCGCCGCGCATTATTCCGGAGGCCAAGATGAGGGCCTATCGCAAACCGCCCAAGACGCTGGCCCGGGTCAAGGGACATCATCGCGACTGGCTCGACGCCTGTAAAGGCAAGGGCGCCGCGAGTGATCATTTCGACTACTCCGGCCCTCTGACTGAGTTCACCCTCATGGGCAATGTCGCTCTGCGTGCGGGCAAGAAGCTGGATTTTGACTGGAAGAACATGGTGGTCACGAACGTTGCGGATGCGAACAAATATGTCAAGCCTCGCTACCGTGAAGGCTGGACCATATAGCCAGGATGGGCAACTCGCTTGCCGATGCTGTCAATGTGATGGGGATCAAACCGCATGGGCAGGAAACCTGCCCATCCTACAGCTTGCTAATCACGGTTCTGTTCCGGACATGGGTGGAGGGGGCCAGTACGGTCCGTACTTGTCGCGGATGAATTCGAGCCACCATCGGATGCCGGGCGATTGCTTCGAGCCGTCGCCTCCGGGGTAATTGTTCGGACCCGACGGCGGCGGGCACTGCAGCCAGGTCGAAGCACACATATATCCCAAGCCGTTGTCGAGGTGCTCGGCTGTGAGGGCTTTCTGCCTGGCCTTCATTTCTTCGCTGTAAAGGCCTATGTTGATGTAGTTGTAGTAGTCTTTCTTCTTGCTGTAGCTGCCCCAGTAGCCGCCCGGCGCGTTGGTGGGTGGGGGTGCCCTCACTTTCGATGTAGGGCTTGCCAGGCACCTTGGCGCTGAAATGTAGCCCCAAGTCTGCTTCGGGAGGCGCAGGTCCTTTGAAGTTGGTGGCGATGACGCAGGTTGGATCAACCTTCTTACCCGCTACCACCAGGAGCCGGTTGTCGAAACCCTTTGCCCGTTTGGCCATGCCCTCGTTGTCAACGTCCACGAACACGTTGCGATAATCGTGCTCTTTCAGCCAGCGCACCGTGTTGGCGATAGCGGCATTAGCCTCTGCCTGCTTCCATTCTTCCCACTTGGCTTTCGAATTGCCCCAGTACAGACAGCCCACAAGAACCACCATCCCTCGCTCATCTGCCGCCTCGATGATTCGCCCCATCCGAGCGGTGTAGACCGGATTCAGACTGCCGTCTCTATTGTACCCCTTCATGTCACCAAACCGCGAGCCCATGAAGAAGACGCTGACAGTATTGATTCCGAAGGACGCAAATGTGTCCAGATTGGCAATCAGTTCCGCAGCGGACTCATCGCTCACCAGGGCATTCGAGCACCGAAGTCCTTTGACAAGAATGCTTTTGTCGTTCAGAAAAGTCTTGCCGTTGCGAATCGTGAAAACATACTTGCTGTGTCTGCCCTTCAGCGTTCGCTCGAAGAACTTCTCTCTGGCCGGGCCGGTTTCCTTGATGTTGGCGAAGAACGTGCCGTGGCCGGAGCCGTCTTTGTAGCGCATGTACGTGACGTCTTTGGCGCCGGCCTCGCGCAATGCCTTTACGAAATCAATATCGGGGACAACCGTGACCCCTTCGGGGAGTTGTTTGAGCAATTGTTCGGTTGTCATGGTTTGCTGGTCGCGGGGCTGACGATTGCGGCCGAAGCCACCGCGCGCCAATCTCTCGGCCAGGTCGCCAAGCTCTTTGCGATCCAGGAAGTTGTCCTTGTTTGTGTCGTTGCGGGTGAAATTGGAGTTCATCAGGCCGGTTGCCTCATCGCCGGCGATCTTGCCGTCGGCGTTCTTGTCCTGACTATTCAGCCAGTTATCGATTCGTTGCTCTTTGGTTATATTGTTGGCTTGCCGGAGGCGGGTGGCGTCTTGTGCCTGCAATGTCACGTTGAAAGAAATCGCAAGAAGGACGGCAGTTGTAACTGGAAAACGTCGAAAGTTCATGTTGACGGCTCCGATTGTAAATTCCGGATCTCTGCTCAGCCACAATGCCGAGCCTCATGTCCAACAGAATAGCACCGCCGTCTCGAAAACACAAGCTATTCGGCCATGTTAGCGGCGCGTCACGGGTTCTTGGGAAGGAACCCTGCGGTGGATTGCATGATCCGAGCGCGAAGTTTCGTGCTCTGGCTCTTGCAGCTCTGGGCCTTGAGGTCTTCGAAATTGGCCCTGCAGAATTTGCAGCCGAGCGTGTTGACATGGAAATCGACGTACTTGTGCCATTGGTCGTCGAGCGTCCCGAGCAGATGCGCTCCGATCGTGCTTCGTTTGGGACAGCTCGGCCTCTGAAATTCCCAGATCTCCGTCAGGATGTTTTCGAAGTCGGCAGATGAAGGCCCGACGGGGATATCGGATGTCGCGACGTGCCTGCGAATCTGTTTGAGACTTCGGTGCTTGATCAGGGCAATGGCCTTTTCGTTCATGTCCATAGTCTTTGCGACATCTTTATTCGAAAGCTGGCAATAAAAAAGCAGCTCGGTAATTTGCAGATCGCGGAAGTTCAACGAGTTCTTTAGGCCGTCCACCAGCTTGGACAAGGCGTCGGTGAGTGCGAGTTTTTGCAGCTCGCATTTCTCGTCCGCCCTTACGTACCAGCTCGCTGTCTGTTCCGGCCCGGCCACGTCCGCAAAGGGATCCGACGGTCTATCGTCATCCTGAGTATCGTAGGTATCCTGAATCAGACAGGCATGTCTAGCTTGGCGGCTGCGGTATGTGTCGATGATCTTGCGCCTTAGCAGCACGAAGAGGTAGGTCTCCAGACCGCATTCGCCGCGATAGTTCGGCAGGCTCTTTATGAAGGCGATGAACGTCTCCTGTACGCTGTCTTCGGCGTCGGCTTGCTGAAGCAGCTTAGTCCGGGCAAAACTGAGCAAGCGTCCCCGGTAGCGGTCGACAAATTCCGACCACGCCTGCTCGTTGCCCCGGCGGATTTTGTCCAGGAGGTACTGCTCCGCCTCTGTCACTCTGTTTATGGGTGCTTTCATGCCAGGGCATATTATAGGAAACCTTTGCTAAGCCACAAAGAGAATTATTATCGCTGTGGCAAGTACGATTCCGGCAATTCGCAAAGACCATGCGTAGTAGCCTTTTGTCGCGGCATTGAGAAAGGCGTAGACGACGGTAATCAACGCGAGCAGGCCGATAACGGAACCGAGCATTCTCGCCCAGGACCATTTTATTTGCCTAGCTACAGTCGTTTTGTGACGAGCCAACTGCTCGAGTTTTCCAACGGAGGCGTCTATCAGCAGGGCATGTCGCCATATCTCGCCGGCTCTGCCCTCGAATTTCTGTGAGAAACGGTCAAGGACGAACTCCCGTTCGAGAACATCGTTGGCAGTCACTTTTCGAGGTACAGAGGGCGTAGCATTCGCCCGCGGCGTCTGGCGGAGCAGATCGGTGAGCTTGCAGCAGGCGTTCTCGATTGCCTGACGCTCGGCCTCCTCGCGTGTCACACAGCTTTCGGCCGACTTGGCGATGAACCGCCCGTTCGGTCGGTTGTTCCAGACGCCGTCGAAATTCTCGATCCAGGGTTTTTCCGCAAATTCAGCGCTTATACCTATTTGCCTGTCCCCGGCCAGGACGCTCGCCCTCACCGTGCCGCGGGTAATCTCATCCCGGGAATTGCCACTATTCCACGGGGTCGGACCGGCCTGGAGCGCCGACAGATCGAGACGGATGCCGACCTCGTTTGGCTCAACTGCCACGGTCTCTGGTGCAATGGTCCATTGAGTTTCGGGAAACTTGCGGGCGATTGCCTTTATTAATTCATCGAGCACGCCGGGCTCGTGAGAGCCCTGGAACAGTATCCCCTTGTTGGGCCATGTCTGATCGCCGAAGAGCTGTCGAATCGGCTCGCCGATTCGCAGGCCGAGTGAACGCACGGCCGAGAGTTTGGAAGGATACACGTTTGCCTCGAACTCATCCTCGATGCCCGGCTGCCAGATGGCTGCGGGCTTGCTTTCGGATTCAACCGAGCCCCGGTCAAAATGTAGCCCGCTATGGGTCACAACTTGGCGGTGCCGGACAGTCAAGAAGAAAAACGCAAGGGCGAACACTGAGAGAAGGCCCAAAGCCACGAATCCACCAATCCAGGGCCGCTTCGAGAAGAGCTTGACGAAGAGGATAATCGCAGGGATTACGACAAGAAGAAGTAGAACAAATATCGGGAGTATCTTAATTTGCATCAGCTTATTCCTTGATTGAGAGATGGGGTCAGCATCATTTCTCTCGGCCGTGCGGGCCATGCGAGTATTACGACCGCTACCACGAAGATAATTGCGGCGAAGAAAGCTTCTTCGTGTTGGCAGCCCTTCAGAACACGTTCGAGAACGGCGCCGAATTTTTCGTAGCCAGTCACTGGGTTCCCACGCCGGAAGCTATAGTACATCGCGTTGGCCAGCATCAGAACGGCCGAGAGCAAGCCGCCAAGCCCGAGTACGCCGCGGACCAGGTGACGTGCTCCGAGATGCCGCCGGCCTATGCTTACACACACGGCGGCAGGCAGCATCAGGACGATGGAGAGAATTCTCGCCATGTCCATGAGCAGTTGCGGCCAGTTCGAGCCAAGAGGAGAATTTTCCAGGTCAATCGGCAGGCCCGGATCGGGCCAACCGGTCGCCAGGAAGTCGGGAAGGTGCAACGCGTGGGCAAGTCCCACTGCCACAGCCAGAAAAGTCAGAATAAAGCCGATGCCTGAAAACAGAAAAGCGAGCGGGTGGAATCGTTCAAACATGACTGAGGCAGTCGGCATCGCGGGAGCCGGCCGCGGCGGAGAATACTCTGCCGCAGGGGACTGTGCTTCTTCTGCCTGCTGATATGCAGCCGCAGCAACATCAAGCCCGGGGGCGGGGGCCTCAGCAGCAGCCTTGGCATCGCGTGTCTTGGGTCTCAGTTCCCCTTTGTCCAGCCATATCTCTATTGGCTTGCCATATCGGTCTTTGAATTGGCCTGTGATGATCATAATCAGGTCGATGATTTGCCCGATGAAGAACATTCCGCCGGTCAGAAACCACAAGATGCCGGTTCCAATCTTGCCGGCATAGAATCGATGCAGGCCGGCGGGAAATCCAGACATACCCACGGCGCACAGTAGAAGCGCCCACGTTCGTTTGAAAGACGATGCGCCGGAGGGTTGTTTTACGGTCGGGGCGGACGGCGCGACGGGCTGCGGAGCAGTCTCTTTCGGAGTGCCGTCAAATACGCGGGCCGGAATAACGGCGATACCGAAGAATGCAACAGCGGGGAAGATTATCAAGAATAGTGCTACAAGGAATTCATCATTGTGAAGATTCATGCCGCCCATGCAAATTGAGGCGGTGACCACGGTCATAAGGCAGAGACCGAGTAGCAGCGGCTTGATCAGATACCCATACCAGCCGGTGAATCTCTTGCGAGCGCTCCTGATTAGGCACAAGAGCGACAGTATGAGGCTGTCCACTCCCGCGGCGGCACCCATCACAGACTCATCGCCGCGCATTTCGGTTGCTGACATGATAAGAAGAAAGATGCCCAGGCCCAGTGCCAGGAAGCAGCCAATCCACCAACATGCGCGGAGCTGCGGCGGTACGGACCGGCCAATCAAGCCGGCCGTAGGTCGTGGAGCTTTCTGTTCTTGCTTGTGTTTCTTCGGCTGCGTCTGGGCCGCAGGCACAGGCTGAGTCACCTTGCCAAACGGACTGTACGCCTGAACCACCAGTGACGTTCCCGCCAGGACCGCGGCTATCGCAAAGCCGGCCTGTCCGAATATCCCGGCACAGACCAGACCCAGAATCCCTATCCAGATGGCTGAGCCGAGCGATATGCGTTTAGTTCGCTGCGGAGCGCTGATCCGGGACCAGTTCACCAGGAACATGGGTAAAGCAAGCGCCAGCCACGCACGGCTTCCGCCGAACACCAAGTCGAAGGGAGACCGTATCTGGAAAGAAAATGGAAAGCCGTGCCCTCCAAATCCCGACGCTCCACCTGACATTCCAAGAAATCCCGCCGCCATGGAGGCCAGCAGAGCGGCGACACAGCACATCCCTATTCTGGGTATCCACTGCGATTCGGGCTCCAGGCTGGTGAACCACCGCTGACGGGTGAAAAGGATCACCTTTGAGCAGATGGCAGTCATCGCGAAGACAGCTATGGCTGTCGGCAGGACATTACGCGGTCCGCTCAGCAGGCCCGCTCCGATAGCAATCATAGCCGTAGTCAAGAACGCAAGGGTGAGCCGCTGACGAGGATCGACAGTATCGGCTATTGCAGGGAATTGCACTTTGGCATCGACTTTGTCGGCAACCTGCTTGCCGAAGGCGTCGGCCTGCTGCGCTATGCGCTGTGCAGTTTCAGATATTTGCCTGCCCATGTCTTTGCCGGGTTTATCGGCGACTTGTCTGCCTATGTCCCTGGTGGGCTCATCGGCTGTGACAGCTTTGGGGCTTTGGACGCCGGGTTGATCGCCGATGTTTGCTTTGGCGGCGACTCGCGCGGCGATCACCGAAAGCTCGTCAGGCGAGAAGTGCGAGACGCTGTTTCGGATGTTCTCCGAGCCGTATAGGTCCTCGACCATCTCCTGGACGGTCTTGTAGCGGTCGGCCGGATCTTTGGCCAGGGCCTTCCTGATGACATTTGCGAACGGCTCTTCGATGTTGTCGAGCATGGGAGCGTCCGTCATGTGCTTCATCAGGATCTCCGCGGGACTCGACCCGCCGAACGGAACGTCTCCGGTCAGCATCTCATACAATAGAATGCCCAGAGCGTAGATGTCAATGCTGCAGCCATAACTTCCCGCTCCGATTTCCGGCGCCATGTAATGTACGGTCCCGACCGTAATCGTTTGGCCGCTGTGACGGCTGGCGCTTATCGCCTTGGCCAGTCCGTAGTCGCCGATCTTGACATAACCGTTTTCGTAGAACACGTTGCCGGGCTTGAGGTCGCGGTGAACGATACCGCATTCATGGAGGAACGACAGGCCCTTGGCAATCTCGCGCAGGAAGAAAGCCGCCTTCTGTGCACCGAGCCCGCCGGGTGATTCGGTAAGCAACTCGCGCAGCGAAGGCCCCGAGACATACTCCATTATGACAAACGGCTCGTTGCGGTCGTTGTGCTTGACGTCGAAGATCGTGACCAAGTGGGGGCTCTTGATGTTCATGCAGTGTCTGATTCCGCGCAGTTCGATCTGCTCGTAATTCTGGACCGCCTTGATGGCTACTTCCCGGCCACCGTCGCTGACGGCATAGTACACTTCGCCGAACCCGCCGCGTCCCGCAGCCCTCTCGATTGTGAATCCTTCGAGGGGTCGATCACCATGTTGGTATTGGTACTTTTGCATTTTATTCCTGCTGTACTATGCGTTTCGTTTTCCGAGAATTAAATTCATTCCTTGAGTTCTGTCAAGACCAGTGAAATCCGGCCCATTCTAACCTGCTTGTCAATAGGAAGGGCGGCTC
>JADHXR010000123.1 GCA_016782865.1 Phycisphaerae bacterium | reverse complement strand
ATACGCCTTACAAAGGCGCCAGGTCGACCGATCGGTGGAAACCTTCAGAGCCGGCGCAAGACCATGATAATCCAAGACCATCCTCAAACCTGACCAAGCCATCTGGCGCTATATTCGAGATAGATCGGACCTTTGTTCGCAATTTTCCCCCTCAGGGGCGAAAATACGAGGTCCGCCTCTCAGATCAGAGCCCACAAATCGCTGGTCCGGGCCAATGATGGCCCCCAAAAAGCGATCCTCAGAGGCTCGTCGTTTTCCTCGATCGCGGGTCGTCAACGACCTGCCCGCCATTGTTCAATCTTCCGCTGATCGCCATATCCCTGAAGTCGGCCATCGGATCGTAGGATTTCCTGCCCAGATCGACCTTATTGACCATCAAGCCGGGACGATTCATCCTGAGCTGTCGCAATATCTTGCCGTCGGGCCGGATGAAACACGATGGATACGGAGAATAATAACCGCTCGAATTCGACATGCTGACCCAGAAATGATTCGTCGCCGCCCGGCACTGCATCGTCTGACGCATAATCTGCGTGTGCACGCTGGGCCCCTTCTGGCGGGCGTTATAAAACGACTGGAAAATGCAGTCCACTTTCTGCTTGTAGAGTTCACGGTAAAGCTCTGGAAATCGTAGATCGAAGCATATCAGCAGCGAGCATTTGACGCCGTTAACGGCGAAATTCACAAACCTGTCCCCGGGCGTAAGCCGTTTCAGATCGCCCGGCGTGCCAAACCTCTTATCGTAACGATCAACAATCCTGCCGTCAGGGCCGATTAGATAAAGGCTGTTGTGCGGCTTGTTCGGTTCGGTCAACCTGTGCGTGCTGCCCAGAACGACCCACAGTCGCAGTTTGGCCGCCAGGGCCATGATCTTCTCCGTCTCTTCTTTGAGCAGATCCCAATCGTACCACTTGAAGTTCGGAAAGTCTGTGCCGACGTAGCCGCTCAGCGCACATTCGGAAAAATGCACGATATCCACGCGGGCTTTGCGCGCCTTGTGTAAATACTCGCAGATTACCCGCGAGTTTCGCTTTATCCCGCACCCGACAGCGAACTGACACGTTGCAACCTTCAACACATGCCCAACCATTACATGCTCGCCTCGATCAAAGTGGTACTTAGCATAGCATCTCCAGCAACCAACAATGAACCAACCAGCGAAATCCTAACACAAACCACCAAAACAGTCCATGTGGATTTGAGTTGCCTGCCAATCGCTGACTACTATAATAGAAATGTTATTGTTCAAGCTAACCGATTTGTCATGTCATCCCTGTGCAAGCAAGTGCAGGGATCCGGTAACTCAGTCACTGAGGTAAGATTCACTCGGAAGGAGAAGAAAATGGCAAGACACATTTCACTTGGCGCGGTAGCGTTTCTTTGCTTTGTGCGTTTGGGGCTCAGCGCTGACCTGAAGTCTGGAGCAAACGAGCTGGTAACGAATCCTATGTTTGGGGCGGCGGAACTGCCGGCTGGGTGGACTGTCTGGAAGCCTGATTGGGAGAAGGCGGCCTGCAGAGTGCGAAACAATACCGGCGGTGGGATTCTGATTGACGGGGCGGGCAATCCCTACGCCACCGGTGGTCTCGTTCAGGACATCAAAGGCATTGCGGGGGGTACGGCATACGCCGTCCAGGCGGTTTGCCAGGTGCGAGATATTTCGTCACCCTACCATTCGCTCGCTGTGCGTGTGGAGTGGACCGGTGACGGCAAGCTTCTTCATCCGGCCGGGATGCTCGTGCGAGGCCCGGTCCTTGCCGACGCCCTGGTGCGGTTCGATGATGTGCTTGTGGCGCCCGAAGACGCCGACGGTGCTCGCCTGTCGCTGGAGGTCAAGTGGCCCGGGCCGGGGTCTGTGCTGTGGAGACAGGCGAGCATGCGCCAGGCAACGGCGCCAGAGCCGCGTAAAGTCAAGGTCGGCACTGTTTATCTGCGCCCAAGCAACAGTACACCCGAGAAGAACCTCAAGCTCTGGTGCGAGCAAATTGATGCGGCAGGCAAGCTCGATCTCGACATTGTGTGCTTAGGTGAGACGATCACCGCCGTCGGTACGTCGGCTACGATCGAAGACCGGGCCCAGCCGATACCGGGGCCTGTCAGCCGCCAATTGGCTCAGGCGGCAAACAGCAACCAAATCTGGGTTGTCGTCGGTCTTACCGAGCTCGACGGCGAGGTCGTTTACAATACCGCCGTGCTGCTGGACAGGCAGGGGCGGATTGCGGGCAAGTATCGCAAGGTCCATCTGCCTCGCGAGGAGTGGAAGAAAGGCGTTCAGCCCGGCAGCGAATATCCTGTTTTCGAGACGGAGTTCGGGAAGGTCGCTATTCAGATTTGCTACGACTGGTTCTTCCCCGAATCTACGGCGATTTTCGCCCTCGGCGGCGCCGAGATCGTCTTTGCTCCGACCTGGGGCAACACGCTTGCCGACGAAGACGGCAAGGTCAATGGCGAATCGACCTTCCGCGTGCGGGCACGCGACAACGGCGTCTACATGGTCCCGTCTGTGTACGGCGGCAACAGCCTCGTTATTGACCCGACGGGCAAGATCCTCGCTTCGAGTGAGGGCAAGCAAGGCGTCTTTTGGGCCGAGGTCGATCTTGGCAAGCGTGAGCGCCTGGATTGGGTCGGACACTGGCGTTCCATCGGCCCTCGACACCGCATGCCTCACACCTACGGGGCCCTGCCACGAGTCTTACGGTAGATTCCGACACAGCGAAAGACGCTTGGGTGAACAGAATCTCCCGGTGGAGGGCGAATAATACTTTGTGTTTTGAGATCGTTTGCGGTACGTTGTAAAAAAAGGATTCAAAAGGGAAATGTCGTTGAAAGAGAAGCTTCAAGGCAAGTTCATAGTACTCGACGGCCCGGACGGCTGCGGCAAGACTGCTCAATTGGAGTTACTCGCCGCTCACCTTGGGGGCCATGGAATCCCCACAGTACAAACCAATGATCCCGGAGGAACTAGGATTGGCGAACAGATCAGCAGCCTTCTGAAATATGATGCTAAGGGTCATATGGATGCCGTAACCGAGGCGATGTTGTTCATGGCATCACGCACACAGCTTGTGGCAGAGGTTGTCAAGCCCGCCCTGGAAGCGGGCAAGACCGTCCTCTGCGACAGGTTCATATCTTCAACGTGTGCCTACCAGGGCAGCAATGGCTATCCTGTTGAGAAGATAATCGAGCTCGGAAGATTCGCGGTAGGTAACGTCTGGCCAGACCTTACAGTTATAATTGATGTACCGGTTGAAGAAGCACGTGAACGCACCGGACACAAGCGATACCAAAAAACCAAGGTGAATCACAAGGACGCAAATCAAGGCTATCTGTTTAAGAACGTCGTTGCTGACAGGTTTGACTCGAGAACTTTGGAGTATCACAGAAAAGTCAGGAAGTGGTTCTTAAAGATAGGAGAGTACTACCCTGGAATTGTGAAGATGGTGGACGGAAGAGGCGATATCGATACAGTTCACAAGAGCATACTGCAACTTATCTCAGAAGTGAGTTTCACATAGATGTCATTTAAAGAGATTTTCTGTCAGGACAGGGCCATCGACATTTTGCAGCGGGCATTTGCGGCGGGCAGATGGGCGCATGCGTACATTTTCGCCGGGCCTGAAGGCGTGGGCAAATTCAAGATGGCCCGAGAATGGGCCAAGCTGCTCGGCTGCAAAGAGCCTATCGCCGAAAGTGGCTTTGCGGAAAGTTGCGGCTCATGCGAATCATGCCGACTCTTCGAGGCCGGGTCAAGCCCTGACTTCAGTCACATCTACAAGGAGCTGCTCGAATTCACCGAGGATGGCAAAGACAAGAAAACACCCCTCGATCTGCCGATAGATGTTATTCGGGAGTTTCTGGTCGCAAAAGTATCGGCCAAGCCGACTGCTTCGCAAAGAAAAGTTTTTGTCGTCAGTGAGGCGGAAAGGCTGAACAACTCCTCGCAGAACTGTCTGCTCAAGGTGCTCGAAGAGCCTCCCGAGTACTGCTGCATCGTTCTGCTTTGCACGCGTTTGGAGAAACTCCTGCCCACCACCAAATCACGGTGCCAGACGATCCGGTTCGGTCCTATACATGAACAGCGGATAATCGAGAAATTGAAGGAAATGGATCTCGAAGAAAATCAGGCCCGATACTTTGCGCGTCTAGCGCAGGGCAGCCTGGGGACAGCGTGCCGGTGGGCCGAGCTTGAATTGGCCGATGCGAGACTATACGAGACCAAGAAGGAGCTGTTGAATTCTTTAGCCGGCTATGAACTGGCCGATGCTTTGAACCTGGCCGAGAAGTTCGTCGCAGAAAGCAGGAGAATCACGGGTGTCTGGACCGGTGTGGATAAGAACACCAGCAAGACGGATGTGGGGCGCAAAGCCACCATGACTCTGATCCGGATGATCATATTGGCTCTGCACGATGCGATGATGCTGAACGTGGCGGCAACCGAAGAAGCCGCTGAGTACGACCAGAAAGAACAGATAGAGAAGCTGGCGGCCCGGTTCGGTGCCGAGTGTGCGGCGGAAAAGATCGCCGACTGTTACAGAATGCTGCATTGGATTGAATCCAACGTCAACGAGAAGCTTATTTTCGAGCAGCTATTGTTAAGCCTGGCCGATTCTGATACAATGCCGGCTTAGCGCTAGTATGACTTTATGATTGTGAGAATTCGGAAGAAGTTTTAATGGCAAAAGGCCCCGATACAAGAGCCAAACAGGCAAAGAACAAGAAATACATGCTGGTTCGATACGGCCGGATGAACGCGCTCAGCCTCTTTGAGCACCATGAGAGCACTATACCCAAAGTACACAGCCGCGTCGTGATAAAGACCCAGCGAGGCCTCGAACTGGGCCACCTCGTGGGCCAGCTTGCCTCCTACAAGGGCGGCCAGTTCAGGTTGAGCGGGGAACAGATAATAGAGTACTACGATGACGGCGACGTCGATTTCTCCCGCGGCCAGACGGGCAAATTCATCCGCTACGCGACCTCCGCCGACGTCAGTGAAGAGCGACACCTGCGGATAATCGTAAAAGAAGAGATGGAATGTTGCCAGCGTTTCATCATGGAAATGAACCTGCCGATGAAGATAGTGGACGCCGAGCACGTATTCGGAGGCGAACGCATTATCTTCTACTTCATGTCGGACGGACGGGTGGATTTTCGCGATCTGGTCAAGAAAGTCGCACAGGAGTATCAAACGAGAATCGAAATGCGTCAGATCGGCTCACGCGACGAAGCCAAGCTCCTGGGCGATGTGGAAAGCTGCGGACAGCAATGCTGCTGCCAGCGTTTTCTCAAGCACTTGAAGCCCGTCAACATGCGAATGGCCAAGATGCAGAAGGCGACCCTCGACCCGGCCAAGATCTCCGGCTATTGCGGCAGGTTAAAATGCTGCCTGCGCTACGAGGACAAGAATTATACCGAACTCAAGAAACGACTGCCAAAGAAGAACACCAGGGTGAAAACCGAACAGGGCCGGGGCAAGGTGATAGATACCCAGATATTGACCCAGCTCGTGATGGTCGAATACGAAAGCGGAGAACGCAAGGCCGTAGGCGTCGACGACATTGAGATACTCCCCCAGTCGTCCGCGCCGGATAGGAAACAGAACGGCGATTCGAAGAACAAGAGCAAGGACCGGCCAGATCGCAAGGACCAGACAGATCGCAAGGACCGGGAGGATCGGAAGGACCAGAAAGACCAGAAGCACCAGAAGGGCCAAGAGGGCCAAGAGGACCAGAAGGACCGGGAGGACCAGAGGGACCGGAAGGACCAAAAGGGCCAGGAGGACATGGAGAACTAACACCCCGTGATGCCAATCGTCAAGGAAGAAAGATGCCCCGCAAGATCGTTGTAACGTCAGCTCTGCCTTACGCAAACGGCCCGATACACATTGGGCACCTGGTGGAATATCTCCAGACCGATATCTGGGTTCGATTCCATAAGATGTGCGGCAGTGAGTGTCTCTATTTCTGCGCCGACGACACGCACGGCACGCCTGTGATGATAAGCGCCCGCGCTGCCGGCATAACCCCCGAAGAGCTGGTCGAACGGGTGCACAAAGAACACAAAGCGGATTTCGATCGCTTCGGCGTCGAATTCGACAATTACTACTCGACTCACTCGCCTGAGAACAAGCTTTTCAGCGAGCTGATCTTCAGCCGTCTCAACGAGGCCGGCTCGATCGTCACACGGGACGTGGAACAAACCTATTGCGAGAACTGCAAGATGTCACTGCCGGACAGATTTGTGCGAGGCACATGTCCGCGGTGCGAAGCCGAGAACCAATATGGTGATTCCTGTGAGGTTTGCGGCTCAACATATCAACCTGCCGATCTTATCAATCCGTACTGTGCGACGTGCCGGGCCGCGCCGGCCCTGAAGACATCCGAGCACTATTTCTTCAAGCTCGCCGATTACGAGCGGCAGCTCAGGGACCTTATCGCCGCAGGGCATACACAGAAATCGGTGGCGAACAAGCTCGACGAATGGTTCGAAGTGGGTCTCAAAGACTGGGACATATCTCGCGACGGGCCATATTTCGGATTCAAGATTCCGGGGGAGGAAAACAAGTACTTCTACGTCTGGCTGGATGCGCCCATCGGATATATGGCCTCGGCCAAGAATTACTGCGATAAGAACAACCTCGATTTCGATGTGCTCTGGCCCGGCGCCGGCTCGACGAAGTCGGGCGAAGGCCAATACGAGTTGTATCATTTCATCGGCAAGGACATAATGTATTTCCACGCGATCTTCTGGCCCGCGATGCTGACGGGTTCCGGCATCAAGACCGCCGACAAACTCTTCGTCCACGGCTTCCTTACCGTCAACGGCGAGAAAATGAGCAAGTCCCGCGGCACGTTCATAAAGGCGAGCACGTATGCGGAACACCTGGACCCCGAATGCCTGCGATACTACTACGCGAGCAAACTGACCGACGGAATCGACGATATAGATTTGAAAGTCGAGGATTTCATAAACAAGATCAATTCCGATCTGGTGGGCAAGTTCGCAAATCTCGCTTCCCGCTCGGGGCCGATGCTTGCGAAGAAGCTCGATTCTCAACTCGGCCGGTTGGATGAACAGGGCAGAGAATTGATCGGCAAACTCACTGCCGCAAAAGATCAGATTGTAGAGGATTATGAGAACCTCAAATATGCCGCCGTTGTCCGGTCCATTACTGCTCTGGCGGACGAGGCAAATCGATACGTCGAGCAGAATCGGCCCTGGGTGACGATCAAAAGCGATCTGGAAAAAACACGCACGACCTTGACGGCTACCGTAAATGCCGTTCGCATTCTTGCGATTTACCTCAAACCTATCCTGCCCAAATTTGCCGAGAAAGTAGAGAGATTTCTCAACGTCGAGACGTTGAGTTTTGCAGATTTCGATACGGTGCTGGCCGATCACAAGATAGGCGCTTTCGAGCGACTGGCCGAACGAATTGACGAAAAACAGGTGAATGCAATGATCGAAGAGAGTAAGCAAGGCCAGCCCCCTCAGCCGGCGGAGGCAAGTGTCCCCGAGCCGCTCAAGCCGGAATGCACAATTGAAGATTTTGCAAAGATCGATCTGCGAATCGCGAAAATTGTAAAGGCCGAACCGGTGGAAGGCGCCGACAGGCTGTTGCGACTGAGTCTGGACGTCGGCGGCCTGGAGAAAACCGTTCTCGCCGGCATAGCGACTGCCTACAGGCCCGAGGACCTGACGGGCAAACTCGTAGTTATGCTTGCCAATCTAAAGCCCAGAAAGATGAGATTCGGCGTCTCCGAAGGTATGATCCTGGCAGCCGGCGAAGGGGGAAAAGATATCTTCATGCTCTCAGCCGACACCGGGGCCGAACCCGGGCAGACCGTGCATTAGGCTCTGTCTGAAAACTCGATCTGGCTTCGAGCGGCTTATTTTCTTTAACTGTCTCATGCTGCTAACGCAGCCACTGTCGGATAAAGGCAGCCGCTGTTGTCCGCCTGACTGCATCCGGCTGCATCGACGATACAACCAATATCGCCTGCTTCAGTTCCCTCGGCGTCGCTCGGGACAGGCTTTGCCAGGCGAAAAACCGCTCGCTCTCGGGCCGACGACGGAGTTTCCCGACAGAGCCTAGAAGTGTTCGATTTCGAGGGTGTGCGGCAGTTCTTCGAGGGGGCAGCCCGGGCATCTGGCTTTGGTCTTGCAGAACTCCTTGCCGGCTCTGACCAGCAGCGCGTGATACTCATTGAACAGTTGGATATCCTGCGGCAGGTTCGACTCAAACAATTCCCGTAATTGCTCGTAATCGCCGTCCGGTTCTATCAAGCCGTGTCGAATGGTGATTCGAGCGGTATAGGCGTCCACGACAAAGACGGGTCTGTCGAGGGCATAAAGCAAGATAGAATCGGCGGTTTCGCGCCCGACGCCTTTGATGGTCAGCAACTCAGTCCTCAACTGGTCGGTGTCAACACTTCGAAGGTTCTCAACCTCGCCTTCATAATCGTCGAAGAGCCAGTCCACAAAGTTCTTGAGCCGTCGCGATTTCAGGTTGTAGTAGCCGGCCGGGCGAATAAGCTCGGCAAGCCGTGCCAGATCGATATGCCGGAGCCCTTGGGGGTTAAGACACTCGGCGGATTTCAGATTTGCTATAGCTTTTTCGACGTTGGTCCAGTTCGTATTTTGCGTGAGTATCGCGCCGGCAATTATCTCGAAAGACGTCTCATCAGGCCACCAGTTCTGAGGCCCAAAGGCGTCGTAGAGCAATTGATAGATTTCAACTAGCGTTTCGCGCATCATTGCCTTGTTTGCTATTCTTTGTGAGCAAGGCTTTTGCCTTGCATTGACTATTGTATTTTCGACCTGCATTCAGTAGACTCTGCAGAAATTCAGGGTGTCTGCCAGAAAATAGGGGCGGCGCAGTCGAAGTTTCGAGATGGGAAAGACAAGAAAAGAGAACAACAAGAGAAAAGAAAGTCGCGAGCAAGACAGCGGCCAACTGTTCAACTACGCACAAGATTCTTATCTTGAGAGGACTTCTCGTCCGGTCTACGCCGTAATCTTTCTGTTGCCTCTGATTATCTTCTACGAGTGGGGGACATTTCGCTTTAATACCGACATCCTGAACCATTCGCAGGAGCGAATACTGGCATTTGTGTGGCTACAGAATCTACTGGAACCGCTTGGCTATGGGGGCAAGTTTGCGTGGGTCGCCCCGCCGCTGGCGGTTGTGGCAATTCTTCTGGCACAGCAAATCACATCAGGCAAGAAGTGGTATTTCCTGGCCGGTGATGTTCTTCCGATGACGACAGAGTGCGTTCTGCTCGCTGTTCCCCTGATTGTGTTGACTTTGTTCCTCAATAGGCAGGCAGCGCCACAGGCAGATGTCGGTCGACCGAGTAACACTAACGTAAGTTCCAGGAGTACGGATCCACCGGATTACCTTGCGGCAGCAAATAGCGGCCCGCCTTCGCCCGCCAACGAATCCAGTGCGGACCCATCGACTCGGCCGCTGATTGCGAGCATCGTTACCGGAATAGGAGCTGGGATATATGAGGAGCTTGTCTTTCGTCTGATATTGATATGCCTTCTTATGCTGTTGTTCCAGGATGTTCTAAGGCTTCCCCATAAGGACTCTCTTGTGCTGGCGGTTCTCATCTCTGCGGCGTTTTTCAGCGCGCATCACCACATCGATCTTCTCAGCGGCCGGCCGAACGAGGCAGACCCATTCAACATGACCAAGTTTGTTTTTCGGACGATGGCGGGAGTTTACTTTGCGGTCCTGTTTGCCATTCGCGGATTTGGAATTGCTGCCGGCACTCATGCCGCTTACGATATTTTGGCCGTTTGCTACGACCTGCTCACCACTCGTTTTTTTCAGCAGTGAAAAAGCGGAAAAAACATCGGCCCTCCCCGCGTTTTTTCAAAAAAAGTCGCCTGTCATTACTCTTTAGGAATGCGAAGCTTGCACAACATTCGTCCTATAAGGGCCGATTTGAGTCCTATCAGTACTGATATCTGACTTGAAATAGTCTACTGATTCTGGTATAATATCCAGAACTTGGAAGCCGGAGTTTTTGTGTTAGGATTTTATAGATGGAATCACCACAAGTGAACGTAGCCGTCGAAGAATTGATGTTCAGTTTTTTCCAGAGACCTTTGCATCCGGAGCTTTTTCAGATTTACGCCAACAGGAAATTGACTACCGAGAAGTATGAGGCTATCATCTGGCTTACAGGTTGCACGCATGTTGTCAGCGTCTTCGCAGGCGACACATGTCTTACTGAAGTTGTCAGCACGCCCGGTCAAATGCTGCCCTCCCGGGGCTTGATCGAACGTTTTCAATTCCGTGGCCCAAGAACTCATAAGTGCACTTTGAGCCGTGGAGTAAGCTACATGACCGACTTCCAGGTCGAGAAGATGAGTCCCAATCTGTATCGACAGAGCTATACCGATCTCGAACGTTTCGCCCGCAACCGGGGTGTGTTTGTGAAGTTCCCGGAATTGGAAGTCGACAAGCTTCAACCGTTCTGCTACGTCGACTTCGAGGCCAGACGAACCGAGCTGCACATCCACACATTCGCCGCCTATCCCGATCAAGTGACAATGATAAAAACTCAGTCATTGTTCGATTTTCAGTAGTGAAAATGCGGCGTCGAGCAATCCGTACGGCTGCCAACTGGTCGCGGTCAACCGTCTATCCCATAAGTCCTGAGAACGAACTTCACCCTGTGGAATCTCGGCCTGAACAGTCTGAACCATTTGGAATACATGTATTCTCTGGCGTGCACACCCAGCAGTTGCTGCAGATTTGAACTTCCCTTGAGGAGATTGCCATAGATGCGCAAACCGTAAGGTAAGGCAACAACTCTCAAGGGATAAGGTGTTGAACTCCAGACAACATTAAGCAGCCCCGTCCATCCGATGATATCGTAGATGCTTGTTCTATCCACTCCTTTTACCATGACCCTGAACTCCTTTCCATCATAACTACCCGAAACATCCTGTTTCAAACACTAATCCACAACTGCCGCGCCTTTCGACGCCACCATCCGCGGCAATTGCAAACACCCGTTTCCATCCAGGAATTAGTGTGTTGTAGCGTTAATATATCAGCATGTCGATCACCGGTCAAGACAGAATCTCGCACAAAATTGACATAATCCACTTTTTTTCGGACTTTGGCCGGCGGAACGCAGGGACAGCTACTCATCGCTCTGCGCCTTGATGCCCTTCTATGACCGCCTCAGCAAGTGAAATGTCGTTGCCCTAATTGTTCTGCAATTGGACATTCTGCTGCAAAACACCCAGCTTTCCGCGGATCTCCCCACACATCTTACTGTTCGGAAAGTCATTGATTATCTGCTCACCGATTTCGAGCGCACTGACCCATTGTTTCTCTGTAACAGCGATGGCAAATTGCACACCCAGGTTGTGAAGTTTGGTCCGGAAGGCATCCCTCGCCGCCTCCTGCAAGGCTAATCCCTCGTTGGGTGTAAGATAGAAATCAAGCTCCCGAAGTATGTCCAGGCTCCTGTCGGTCTCCTGGCGCTTCACAGCATCGTCCCAGGCGGCCAGCAGGACTCTCTTGCGATCCTGCTTCCTGTCCATCAGAGCTTGTCTCAGGGCCTTTGCCCGCTCGCTTTCCGGATGCGCCTTGATCAACCCCTCGATCTGGGCGCTTGCCCTGGCCCAATGGCAATCGTCGAGCAGCTTCTCAATGTGGGCCGCAATCTGATCGGATCTTTCGTGGTCGGTCGCATCGTGGTAACGATCGGCCTGCACCCTCAGTTGCTCGGCAAGCTCCTCGTATTCGGACCTTTGGCCAATCTGTTCAATTAGTTGACTGGCCGCATCGAAATCCTGCTGTTGCAGCTTGTCAAACACGGCTTCCCTCAGAGACTGCCTGTCGGCATCGCGAAACACAATCGACTTGGCTATCTCGCTGACCCGCGTGATATGATTGATCTGCGTCAGCTCGGCACTGATTTTTTCCATGGCGCCGGTAACATCCTCGAGCTTGGCGCTGTTTTCTCCGAGCGCCTTTAGAATCCTGGAAACCCTGGAGATCATGGTCAGAAGCGCCGAGACAAATACCAGGGCGCCCAGCATAAGGACAAGTTGACGAAGCAGATCGGTCTCGGTCTTATGGAAGATGTCGGTAGAGACTGTCAGAACGACCACAATTGCCACTGCGAAACAAATAATCAGGACATGCCATTTGAATCGCCGCAAGAAACCGTCTTTTTCAGAGCCCATGACTCACCCCTTGAAAAAAATGACTTTTCACAGCTTACTTCTAATATAGTATACTACAATAAAGCAGCGTAGTTGTCAACAACTGAAAAGAATAGACAGCTCCGAAAACGGAGCGATAAGTCGGTTTTTGCGGCATTATCGGGTCACTTTTTGAGGGCATGCAGATATGAGAGCGATAGGACGCACACTCACCACACTGGCAGTGATCATGATTGCAGCCAACGCCTCGGCGACAGAAGCAACAAATGTGCCAAGACGGACGAATGAACAAATCATCACGGAAGGAAACAACAAGTTTGCTCTGGAACTCTACGCCAGGCTGCGCGTCGGCAAGGGCAATCTGTTTCTCTCACCCTATAGCATCTCGACAGCGTTGGGCATGGCCTATGCCGGGGCGCGAAGCGAAACCGAATCGCAGATGGCCGAGGTACTGCACTTTCCTACGGCTGTCAGCGAGCAGGTAAAGCCGCCGGCAGACCCGGCGTCCGGCAGGCAGCGATTTGCTTTGGAGTTTGGGAAGATCATAAAAGATCTGAACCACAGAGGCCGGGCAGGCGGCTACGAACTGGAAGTCGCCAACGCTTTGTGGGGCCAGAAGCGGTACCGGTTTCTTGATGAGTTTCTGGAGACTGTCAAGACCAACTATGATGGACAGTTCAGTGAGGTCGATTTTGTGAAAGCCGCTGAGGATGCACGCAAGACTATTAATACCTGGGTGGAGAAAGAAACCAACAACAAGATCAAGGACCTCATCTCGAAAGGCGTGCTCAATTCAATGACCAGGCTGGTCTTGACAAATGCTATTTACTTCAAGGGCAACTGGGCAAGGCAGTTCAAAGAGGAGAGAACAAGAGATGCACCGTTTACTCTCGCGGACGGCCGGAAGATTGATGTCGCGATGATGAACCAGACGGCAGAGTTCGGCTACATCCAAGCCGATACGTTTCAGGGACTCGAGCTGCCTTACGCCGATGACGAGTTGTCGATGATCGTTCTGCTCCCTAAGAAATATGACGGTCTTTCCGAGTTGGAGAAGACGCTGACGCTCGACAATCTTTCGCAGTGGTTGGCGAAGCTTCACAAACGCAAGGTCGTCGTTTCTATTCCGAGGTTCAAGATGACAAGCCAGTTCAGCCTGGCCTCCGTGCTCAAGTCGTTGGGAATGAAGAATGCCTTTTCCGCGGGGGCGGATTTCTCCGGGATGAACGGCCAGAGAAACCTCTTCATCTCGGCGGTCATCCACAAGGCCTATGTCGACGTCAATGAAGAAGGCACGGAAGCCGCCGCGGCAACCGGCGTAACCATGACGCTGACGTCAATCGGACCGGCCCGGACCCCTGTCTTTCGGGCCGACCATCCGTTCCTGTTCCTGATCCGCGACAACAATTCCGGCAGCATCTTGTTTATCGGCCGACTAATGAATCCGGACGCATAACACGGACGTTTTACAGCGAAGCTGTCCGAACAGTCGCAATGACAAAAAGTGCATGGCCATGTCATTGCGAGCGATTCGAAGAATCGCGCGGCAATCTCAATCGTTACGATGTGACTTGTTCCACAGCCCCCCGTGCCCCCTTGCGATGGCCAGTTTGAATTACCAGCCTTTGGCCGCCTCTTCGGCGTCGGCTAGTTCGGCGTCCCGGCGGTGGTAGCCGCACTGCTCGATGGGTTCCCGCGCCTCGGCCAGCGCCGCCTTGTCGCGAAACAGCCGCCCTCGCATCAGCACCAATCCGGCCTGTCGAATTGCCGAATTGACCCCGTCAGGCTTCAAGAGACGTCTGATAGCCCGAAATTGACTTATTTTTATTTGACGACAACTGCCTCCTCTGGTACACTACACGTTAGCGAAAGTGGGAATAGCCGTTTAGTGCCCTGTTAAATGGAACATGGGGGACGGAGGATTGAAGAATGACGACTGCGAGGAATGGTACTGCCATCGCCAAGCCCTTATCTGTCTTAGATTTACGTTTGTCCGAGCTCCTCTCGTAGTTGATCGCGTGGGCATTGCATGAGTGGGTATCCTCACTTGGCTTGGGAGGGCATAACCGGAGGTATCATCCCCGAACCTGACATTGACTGGCTCGAAGGACAGGGAACGACGGGAGATCCGTATCGAATTGATACAGCTCAGCAACTAATTCTATTAGGCAAGGCATCAATCATTTGGGACAAGTATTTTGCCCTTGCGGCGGACATTGATCTGGACCCGAATCTGCCGGGTAGACAGGTCTTCAAACAGGCGCCAATTCCCGAGTTCATGGGAGTTTTTGATGGTCACGGTTGGACGATCTCGCATCTGACGATCCAGGGCGAGAGCGATCTGGGACTATTCGGCCAATTGGCGGCCAGTAGCGAAGTCAAGAATCTCACGTTACTCGAGGTCAACATAACCGGCTTTGGTAGCTACCGCGGTGCCCTCACAGCCCGAAACGGGGGCAGGATAACAGATTGCCACAGTGCCGGAGTAGTCAGCAACGGCAACTGGTATTTTGGCGGGCTGGTGGGCATTAATTGGGGTGCCCTGACCAACTGCAACAGCTCCGCTGCAGTCAATGGGGGATTTTTTCTCGGCGGGTTGGTCGGCTACAATCTATACGATGGGAACATCAACAACTGCTACAGCACTGGTCAGATCAGCGGCGGTGCCACCGCCGGCGGGCTGGTGGGGAGCAACGAGGGTACTGTGACCCAGTGCCACAGTACCGGCGGAGCAGAGGGGGATTTTTTTGGCCAAGTCGGCGGCCTTGTGGGAAACAACTCAGGCACAATCGCTGCGAGTTATAGCACCGGTCCGTCCAGTGGGAGTTGGAGTGTGGGCGGATTAGTGGGCTGCAATGCCTACGGCAGTATTACAACGAGCTACAGCAGCGGACCAGTTCAGGGATTTGATTACTATCATGGCGGGTTGGTGGGGAGTAACGTGGAAGGGATTATCACTGCGTGCTACAGCACTGGAGCGGTCAGCTCCCTTTACGGCGGTGCCGGGCTGGTAGAACTGAACGACAATGGCACTGTGACCGCCTGTTTCTGGGACATCCAGACCTCAGGCCAGGCGACAAGTGCGGGCGGAACCGGCAAAACCACCGCCGAGATGCAGACGGCCAGCACATTCCTCGAAGCCGGCTGGGACTTCGTGGACGAGACGGCGAATGGCACCGGAGACATCTGGTGGATTCTCGAAGGCCAGGACTATCCCAGACTGTGGTGGGAGTTGATGCCTGATGAGCCTTTGGAGAACTTTGGAAAGTGACATCCTGATGCGGCGAGTGAACAACCACAACATCGAAGTGAATGGAGGATAATGAGCCATGAGAGCTTCGCTTCTTACCTTAACGATTTGCCTTATTGCCATACCAGCCCAGGCCCAATACAGCGGCGGCACGGGAGAGCCTAACGACCCGTACCAGATCGCCACGGCAGATGACCTGATGCTGCTCGGCGATAGTCCCGAAGACTACGACAAGCACTTCATCCTGACCGCCGATATCGACCTCGACCCGAATCTACCCGGCCGCAAGGTCTTCGACAAGGCCGTCATCGCTCCGGATACAAACGACGTGGCAGATGGTTTTCAGGGGGCCCCTATCACGGGCATTTTTGATGGGAATGGTCATGTGATCAGAAATCTACATATCCAGGGTACGGATTACCTGGGTCTTTTCGGCCAAATAGGTTTTCCAGCGAGCGTCTTCGGTCTCGGTATCGAAGCCGTCGAAGTCAGCGGCACAGAGTATGCAGGAAGCCTCGCTGGCTGGAATTACGGCATTATCTCTGTAAGTTACAGTAGGGGTGCAGTCAATGCCAATGAAGCAGTCGGTGGCCTGGTGGGATACAACGCAGATTTTGACTGGGGAGGATGGAACTCGGGCTCCATCATCAATAGCTATAGCATCAGTGTTGTCTCGGGCAAGGGAGAATATGTTTCTGGCCTTGCAGGGTCATACTGTGGTTACATATCTGCCTGTTTCTGGGAATCAGATGCCTCCGGCCAGTTTGGAGGTTTTTCCACCATGGAGATGCAGACGGCCAAGACGTTTCTTGATGCCGGCTGGGACTTCGTGGACGAGACGGCCAACGGCAGCGAGGACATCTGGAAGATATCCGAGAGCTTGGACTATCCCCGTCTCTGGTGGGAGGAGTTCGACGGACGGGTCTCGCTTGAGCTGGGCCAGATGCTTACCGTTACACTCGACTCGAATCCCAGTACCGGGTATCGGTGGGAATGGGTCGAAAACCAGGGATCCATCCTGGAGCAGATCGGCGAAGCAGAGTTCAAGCCATCCGAGACAGGAGAGCCACCACTTGTAGGCGCAGGTGGTTGGGAAATCTTCCGTTTCACGGCCGTAAGTACAGGGCAGATGACCCTTAGACTCGTCTATCGCAGGCCGTGGGAAGAAGGTGTAGAGCCACTGAAGACCTTTTCGCTTCAGGTCGTAGTACCTTACGCTAGGGGCATTTGGTCAAACCTGTTGCGAATTCTGGTGAGACTGCCTGTGAGCATAGCGCTTGCAACCATCTTCTTGCTTGGGATACCTCACGCAGTTTATCAATGTACTGCTTATCCACGATTGCGGTGGGAGATTCGTGTTTGCACAATTCACGCAGACTCCATACAATGCCGGCGCTGGAATGAGTTTTGAGTTGTGAGTGCTCAGTTTTGAGTTGCGCGAACACACTAAACCCAAAATTCAGAACTAAGAACTAAAGACATAGGAGACTAACCATGAATAAGAATGTTCTCATTTCCATTGTATCTATCTTGTCTCTGGCGTTCGGCGGACGGGCCGCGGGGCAGGATTTGGCGGATGCCGCGGGTGTTAAGGGCGGTTTTGTCGTCTGCGTGGGCTGCGAAAAGGGCAGGCAATTCGATTCCCTGGGAGCTAGGGATGGCTTCGTGGTGCAGGGACTTTACTATGATCCCGAAATCGTTGCAGCAATGAAAGAGCGGATCAGAACCGCCGGGACGTACGGCAAGGTCTCAGTCGGGCTTTTCGACGGCAAGCAACTGCCTTACGTGGAGAGCCTGCTGAACCTACTTATCATCTGCAATGCCGGAGAGCTTTCCGCCGACGAGATCAGGCGGGTGTTGGTTCCGGGCGGCATGGCCTTGGTTAAGGACGGACAGAATGTAGCCGGGCTGAAGACGGCTGCCGTGGGCACGCTCGAAGGCTGGAAGGCCTTCAAGAAGCCCTGGCCGGACGAGATCGACGAGTGGACCCACTTTCTCCACGACGCGCAGGGTACTTCCGTATCCAACGATCTGATTGCCGGACACCCGAAGGGTCTAAGATGGACCGGGGGACCGTTCTGGGCGCGCAGTCACGAGCATACGGCCAGTATGCAGGCGATGGTCTCGACCGCGGGCCGGATATTTTATGTGATGGATGAGGGGCCAACCGAGTCCATTCAACTGCCTCCCGAGGTATTCCTGACGGCACGCGACGCCTTCAACGGAACCGTCCTCTGGAAGCGGCTTCTGCACGACTGGGCCAATCCCCTCTATCCGCTAAAGAGCGGCCCGAGTTGGCTGCCGAGGAGATTGGTCGCCGGCAATAACAGGGTCTATATCGCCCCCGGCGTGGGGCAGAACCTCCTTTGCCTGGACGCAGCTACGGGCAAGACCGTCTGCACTTATGCCGACACCGCCGACACATTCGAGTTGATCGTCTCGGACGGCGTCGTCTTCGCAGCGGTTGACCCTGACGGCAAGCCCATCGACTATAACCAGCAGAATGCGGACTGCTGGGTAGAGCAGCGCCGGGCAAGCAAGATATGGGGCTGGACTCGTGAGAATGGCACGCGAGTTCTCAAGGCTATGCATGCCGAAACCGGCAACCTCCTCTGGGAAAAGAAAATGCCTGTCGCCCCGATAACACTTGCGGCCGACAGCAGAATGGCATGCTTCTATGACGGCATCGCTGTCATCGCTCTTGACAGGAAGACCGGCACGGAGCTTTGGAACGCACCGGTCTCGCAAGCAAAGCTGATCCCCACGGGATACGGCGGCCCGAGGCTGGTCATCCACCAGGACCGCGTTCTGTTCTCGCCGATGAAAGAAATCTACGCGATCTCCGCCAAGGCGGGTGACATACTCTGGACCGTCAAGAACAAGCCTGTCTCAGGCCACTTCAGCCTCGAAGATTTCTATGTCATCGACGACAAGGTATGGGCGCTACAGCGAAAGAACATCGGCGCATTCACAACTTACGGCCTCGCCGATGGAACCATGCTCGCCGAGTACACCAACCCGATAGAGTCTTTCTACATCCACCAGAGATGCTATCCCGGCCGGGCCACCGTGAAGTACCAGTTGCCGCCGATAATGGGGACCCCGGTCTACGACATGGCAGCCGATACGTGGACCAACAACCACTGGTTCCGCGGCGGGTGCGTCTACGGCATGATGCCGGCCAACGGCATGGTCTACGCCACTCCAAGCGCGTGCGCGTGCTACTACCAATCCAAGCTCAACGGCTTCAACGCCGTCGCGCCGCAAGCTCAGTCGGCCAAAGCTCCGCCCGCAGGCCAGAGATGGGTGAAAGGACCGGCCTGTGGCAAACACGATAAGCGGGCCCAATACTCGGCCTCGGAATGGCCGACCTTCCGCCACGACAATGAGCGGAGCGGCTACGCCCGGACGGATGTTCCCGCCGATCTTGAACGGTCGTGGAAGAAGGACTTCGGCAAAAAGATCAGCCAGCCGACCGTTGCCGGCGGGAAACTCTTCTTGAGCGTTATCGACGAACACACCGTCTACGCCCTGGACGCCGCTTCGGGCGGGGAAATCTGGCACTTCGTCGCCGACGGACGCGTCGACTCCTCGCCGACCATCTACAAAGGGCTCGCGATATTCGGCTGCGCGGACGGTTGCGTGTACGCCCTGACCGCCACCGATGGAGAACTCGCCTGGAAATTCCAGGCCGCTCCGAGCGCACGCAGACTGATGTCCTATGGCCAGCCTGAGTCGGTCTGGCCGCTGCCGGGCAGCACGTTGATACAGGATGGCAAGCTCTATTGCGTGGCCGGCCGTTCGATGTTCGTTGACGGCGGACTGCGCATGGTGATACTCAACCCGGAGACGGGCAAACTCATCTCTGAAAACGTCATGGACACCCGCGTACCGGGCACCGACAAACAACTGGAGGACCTCATCATGGGCAAGCACATGCCCGTGTCAATGCCCGACATCCTCTCCAGCGACGGCCAATACGTGTATATGAAATCTCAGACCTTCACCATGGACGGCAAGCGCGTGCGCGTCAGACCTCAGCGTCCGGACACACAGTACGACGAAGAAGTCCATCTCTTCTCGCCCAGCTCGTTCCTCGATGACGCCTGGCACCAGCGGACGTACTTGATCTACGGCCGGGCCGCCGGCGAGGGTTGGGCCGAATTCCAGTTCCCGCCCAAGCGTGTTCCATGCGGTCGCGTCATGTGCATCGACGAGGAAAACGCCTATTCGTACGGACGCGACCTGGAACTGTTGTGCAACACCTCGGTCAGCGAGTACCGGCTCTTCAGCGCCGGCAAGAGACCGACGCGCAAGGTGGGAATCCCCAAACTTGAAGGCACGTGGGTCGAGAGCCAGTACCCACCCACCGACAATCCTCTGGCGAGCAACAGCGTGAACTGGCATCAGCTTTCCAAACTGCCCAAGGACAAGCTCAGCGCCCTGGATTACAACTGGATTCATGAGGAACCCGACGTGATGGCAAAGGCCATGGTCCTGGCCAACGACCGGCTCTTCATCGCCGGCCCGCGCGACGTGGCGGACGAAAAGGAGCTTTGGGGCCGTTCCAACGAAAAGATTTACCAGCAGAAGATGGCGGCGCAAGCCGCATGGTTCAAGGGCACGCACGGCGGCGTCATGCAGGTCTTCTCCAAGAAGGACGGCACGAAGCTGGCCGAAAAGAAACTGGACTACCTGCCGGCCTTCGACGGCCTGGTAGCCGCAAGCGGCAAGTTGTACATGACCACCGAATGCGGCTCCATCCTCTGTTATGAAGGGAAATAGGACAGGCACCAGCCACGACAAAAACTCCGGCAGCGCGATGAGTCAAATGGCACCGGGGGCTGTTGAACGCCCTCCTGCCTCTGGTGTTCCCATAAAGACGCACTGCGTCATTCCTGCGAAAGGCCTGCCCTGATCGACAGGCTCAGGGCAGGCTCTTAACAAAGTCGAATGGGCAAAAGTCAATGATGTATGTCTTGTCACAAACATCTAAGTATGATAGAGTGATATTATGGCGAAGGAGAAAGTATATATTGAAACCAGCGTGGTAAGCTATTATGCCTCGCGCCCATCGCGTGATCTGGTTATTGCTGCACGACAGGAAACCACCAGGGAATTGTGGCCGGTGCTTGTTAATCGATTTGATCGGTACATTTCCATGTTGGTGCTCATGGAGATCGGCAAGGGAGATCCAACGGCTGTTGACGAAAGGAAGGAAGCGATCTTGGATATTCCTGTCTTAAATATCACACACGAAACCGAGTCCTTAGCGGAGGCCATCGTACGTGAAGGTCTTATTCCAGAGCAGTTCGGCGAGGATTCCCTCCATATTGCCCTGGCAACTGTCAATGGAATGGACTATCTGGTTACCTGGAATTTCCGGCATCTTAATAATGCACTGACTAAAACGCATATCATGCATTTCATAGAAAAGCAGGGCTATTTTCCGCCGGTGTTGTGTTCACCCGACGAGCTTTTAGGGGATTCTGTATGAGAGATCCTATTGTAGAATCTGTTCGCGAGGCACGTGCAGAACACGCCAAGAAGTTCAACTATAACCTGCATGAGATTTGCGAAGATTTGCGATCGAAGCAAAAGGGTTGCGGTCATGAAGTTGTATCTCTTCCACCCAAACGCATCACTAAAGCTACAGGCAGCTAAGCAGACCTTGCTGCGGAAATGCGAAAGAGCGGATTGAAAGGAGAGAAATAGATAAGACGTCCCCCGATTTCCCAATACTGCGGATTAACACGCGAAGTGCAACACGTGTGCTGACGATCATGTCGAGCCATCCGGTTGCTTACTTTTTCTTCGTGCATCTGGCTTTTATAGTTTCCTAATTTCGCGTTGTTAGACCTCGCTTACCCGCCTCCCCCCACTCTGCCGATTGTGATAGTAGTTCCAAAAGGTTTCGCTCAGCATCTCATCATTGGTTTGAAGGCGCACGACTGAACTGGTCAATTTTTCCTTCAGCCTCAGATAGCCTGGCTTCGGCTGCTCGAACTCGTATTGCATCCTATTCTCAAATATTCGGTAGAGAAGTTCGCTGACTTCGCCGAGTTCGTCGGTAACCATGGCACCTACCGCCACTCCAGTCTCAAACTCAATCAACCTGCTGAGAGGGTGGACATCTCGATAGAATCGGTGCCTTCGGTCAGAGTCGCAATAGAAGATCACGGGCTTACCGAGGCTCAGGGCCATTGCAGCCTCAGCGTCCTTCCCATAGCTCTCGCGGTCACCGGCGCAGTACACGAGCACCTTTGCGCATTTGACCATCAGGCATTCAATGAGGCCCTTGTCCTCGTGGCCGGCCGCCGCGCTGACTGTGGGGTCGAAGTACCGGAGCTGGAGGCCCTTGAGCCGCGAGTCGGAGAAGATCGTCTCGCAGGCGTTTGCCATATTGCGGAAGTCTTGGCGGTTCCGCATGCTGGTCGCCACATATACGTCAAGGTCACCGACCATCGAGAGATAGAAGCGCGTGTTCTTGAGTGCTGCCTCACGGGCGGTGAAGAACTTGGCGGCTGCAGCTTCATACTTCGCCTCAATGTCTGCTTCGGAATCGATCGGCTCCTCTAGGACATCGTCTGCAGAGAATAGAAACTCCTGCTGCCGCTCAGAATACTGGCCACCCAGCAGGTCTCTTTCAAGAAGGCGGCGCACTGTTATTCGGCCTCCCTCACGGCTCCGATGCACCCGGAACGCATCGATAAGGGCCTCCTTCAGGGCACTCGGTGAATCGGGGTGGTCCCCATAAGACTTGCACGCCATCTCGGAGATCATGTAGCGGTCATCCTTGGCGATAGGCGTGAGCGGGAGGGCGGGACCCCTGTCTCTAATGAGTTGGGTTTGGAAGCGCCGGTTGGCAAAGAAATCAGAGAGTTCTCCCTGGGTCATGGACCGGAGTTTTCGATAGGCAGTACGCACGTTGCCGAACCAGAGCAGGCCGTCGGTAAAGAAGCGGTAGAGCCCCCACTTCAGGTGTGCGAGCGAGGTGATCGCTGACGACTTCTGATACGCCGCCTCGAAATCGGGAATGGCCTTCACGTCGTACGGATGTTCCTCTGGCGTGGTAAGCCAATAGTATCGGAAGAAGTCGTCAGAAACCGGAGCTTCGTGACCGAAGGCAAGAAGCTGGTTGAGCTGGACCTTGGTCAGCGGTTCGTCCTCGATCCGGCCGAGTCGCGCAAAGATCTCACCATCGCAATCCTCGGTCAACCAACTGCCGATGCCTCCAGTTCCGAGGGAGAAGAGCTCTAGCTCTCTCAGGGTCTGGTCCTTGTCCATTAGTCAACTCCAGGAAATTAAATTTGTCCTATATCTCTATATCTGGCATATCTGGCGCCACCATACATATTTCTCATCTTCGCCGCCTTGACTGTCTGGTCTGGGATTTCGGGGGACATCTATGAGCAAGCGTTTGTCAAGACGTTCGCGGGATTTTCTTTACAAAGCCTATCTGCCACTCCAATAACTGGCGCCCTCGTTTGTCGTCTCTTGTCGCTCGCTCAAGGTTGCTCTTTCACATTATACCCTTTGCCCCAATCCGGAACAAACATATCCGGCCAAAATCCTGTCTACATCGCCATATCGCACATATTTTGCCCTTCTACTAATAAAGGCGTTTCTCAGAGGCAAAGGTATAGAACAGAATACAGAATACAGGAGGCAGGAGGGGAAGAAGGCTTGAAAAGAGACCCCTAAACGCTATCCGCTGCACGCTAAACGCTCTTAGCCTCCCCTGAGCCCGGTCGAGGTGAACGGCTTGTCACGGAGGTTCTTCCAGGAATTCGCTTGATCTTGGTGCCAAATTGAGTATTACAATTAACAAACCGTTGGTGAATAGGAATAGGAATAGGAATAGGAATAGGAATAGGAATAGGAATAGGAATAGGAATAGGAATAGGAATAGGAATAGGAATAGGAATAGGAATAG
>JADHXR010000122.1 GCA_016782865.1 Phycisphaerae bacterium | reverse complement strand
CGGCTTGATGTGCCGTTTCAAAGTCAGGATTAAAGCTCCTTGTCTTGGTACCGATGAACCGGCGGTTTCAGCAGTTTGAGCATCTTCGAGTCCTTCCTGATTGAGCACTTGTACGTCGATTGGCCAATCGGCGTACATCCCGTTCGATTCGGCTTCTGCGCTCTGGTCGCCTTGTTCGCGGAACGTAAAGCAGGTTGCAATTCCCGAATCGCCTTGCTTGGCGAGACCCTCGGGCGGTTGCTCGGCCATAGTCTGACCCAGACGGCAGAGCTGCTCGTGAGTTAAACCTGAGTTCTTGATGGTTGACAACTCGTCGGAGCACCTCCGGCACTTGTCGACGTGTACGGTTATCGGTGTCGGTATGGTTATCTGCAGAAGTGGATCGGCCAGACTCGCCAGAAACGGCTTGGCAGATTTGCACGTGACCGGCTTATCGATCCAGGCAAAGTGGAGGCTCAGAAGTGTGCTGACGACCGAATCCCTCCGCCTTTGTTCACTCTCAGAGGGTCTAGCCGTACCTGCCAACAGGGTTTTCAGCCGGCTAATATCACCTCGACAATGCCGGCAGGAGGCAGTGTGCTGGCGAACATCCTCAGGGACGTTTGCCTCGGCCTCGGTGTCGAGCAGATCATAATAACACAGCCGGGCGCTTTTACAATTTGACCGATCGTTATGAGAGATCATTATCTATCCTCTTGGTCTTTTCCGATGAGCTGGCGAATTCTTCTCTTTCCCCTGCTAAGATATCGGGAAAACGTCCTGCTGTCTACATTCATTTCTTTCGCTCCATCGCTGACGTTGTTGCCGTACACATGCCTGTGAATTACGGCTTCAGCTTCTCTGGAAGGCAATTGTCTCTCGATCAACTGGAGCATTTTACGTGCATCTTCGACTTCTATCACATCATAGTCGGGAGTCTCTTGTGCCGTCTGGTGGTTATTGTGCTGGCCGTATCCACGAACAAAGTGATGGTAGCCGTTTGTCTTGCGAGTTTCATCGATAACGTCATTTGTGATGATTCTGTAGAGATATGCCTCGATCCGGTCGATGTGCGGAGGGATTGGTTTATGTACGACAGACAGAAACAGATTCTGGAAAACGTCGTCTGCCATGGACTGCTCCTTGACGTTGAGAGAAATCATGGCGCGGATTTCATCGCCATACGTTTCAAAGACGTCCTCAGCCTGTCTTACTCTTTCTTCGGTTTCTATTTCATTTTCCACGTCGAGCATAGCGCATTCACAAGCGTGGCCCGGTTAAGCCTGTCGAGACCAGAAAAACCCTGAATTCGAAAGGCAATATTCCCTGCAACAGTTTCACTTTATCCATGGTTGAGGGCAAGACAACATCACATATTGTACGCAAGCGTTGGATAGTAAGTCAAGAATCAAATGTTCCCGAACCTGTGTGGCCGTATCCAATATTACTTACCATGGATATGTATAAAGTCTTTATTATAATAAGTTTAGCGATTGGACGCCTGCGGGATTTGATGGGAATGATAAAGGGGGTTTTTCATACGTTTTCTTCAAGATTTCTTCTCCGGAGAGGTCCTTTTTGTGCCTACGAAACGAACAAACAGGACTATATCGGCCGTATATAGTCGCATAGATCGAACATCGCATTTGTGTTGAGTTGAGCCGTTTCTTTGAGGACATTTGTGAGAATCGCTCGGGCACGCGCGATTCTTGAAGAGGTAGACAAGGAATATTTCCAGCATCAGAGGTGAAAGAATGGACAAACGAACGAAAATCTGGAGAGTTGGCTGGATTATGATCGGCGTCGTGGTGGTTGGAATGGTGGGTGCGTTTGCGATTGTCAAAAACAACCCAACTGAGTCGAAAAACGTCGGCACGAGCCTGGATGACGTCATTGAAGCACGCGAGACGTGGAATGTGGCGTTTGCGGGGTGGTCCGGTAAAGCCGCGCCTGACTTTACAGTCAGCGATATCGAGGGTGTCCGGCACAGGCTGAGTGACTACCGCGGCAGAGATGTGCTCGTCGCCTTCTGGGCCACATGATGCCCGGCGTGCAAGATGGAGATTCCTCATTTAATCGAGCTTAGAGAAATGTTCGAAGAGGACAGGCTGGCGATTCTGACGATATCGAACGAGACGGCTGAGCATTTGAGGCAATTCGCCGCTTCGGCGGCAATAAGCTACTCGGTTGTGCCTATCGGTGACGCCAGCTTGCCATCGCCGTTTGCCGACGTGAGATCGATACCTACAACCTTCTTCATCGACCGCAACGGGATCATAAAACTTGCCGCCGAGGGTCTGGTGTCGGTGGAAGAGGCAAAGGCGATCCTGCACGCCGAGCGATAACGAACGCTCGTGGTGCTCGGCAAGGACAACGGTGCCGGGATTGCTGCGATCTGCGCCAAGTCGATCGAAAAAGAAGCGCCGGATTGAAAGGTATGCCAAAATGACCAACCGAAGGTTCCATATCGGTTTTGCTGCTGTCGCCGCGGTGGGTCTTGTGGTTGTCGGAGTATTTGCCGTACAAGGAGAAAAGGACATGTCAATCGTAACGGCTGCACATAAGCATACGAACAGACTCATCAACGAGACCAGTCCGTATTTACTTCAGCACGCTCACAATCCCGTTGACTGGTATCGGTGGGGTACCGAGGCCTTTGAGCGGGCCGCCAAGGAGGACAGGCCAATCTTCCTTTCAATCGGCTACTCCACCTGTCACTGGTGTCACGTGATGGAGCATGAGAGCTTCGAGGACGAGGATATTGCCAGGATTATGAACGAGCATTTCGTGAGCATAAAAGTCGATAGAGAGCACCGGCCCGACGTGGATCAGATCTATCTTCAAACCTACCAGATAACCGGCAAAGAGCGGTATGGGCGAACCGCGAGGGATGTCTTTGACTATGTCCTGCGTGACATGACCGATCCGGCCGGCGGTTTCTACAGCGCAGAGGATGCCGACAGCGAAGGCGAGGAAGGGACTTTTTATGTTTGGGATCCCGGACAAATAGAAGATGTCCTGGATAAGGATCAGGCGAAATTATTCAACGCTCATTACGGTGTCACAAAGAGGGGCAACTTTGAAAAGGGTAAGACCATACTCAACGTCACAGCCTCGATTGAGCAATTGGCCAAGAAGTTCGAGACCGATCATGCCACAATTGAGGACATGTTGTCAGCCGCCCGGAGAAGGCTGTTTGCGCGGCGGGCCGAGAGAGTCAGGCCGCATCGGGATGACAAGGTCATCACGGCGTGGAACGGTCTGATGATTTCGTCGCTGGCCTATGGCGGGACGGTTCTGGATGAAGAAAAGTACACGCAAGCCGCCGAACGGTCGGCGGAATTCATATTGAATACTTTGCACAAGAATGATCGATTGATGCGATACTATCGCGACGGGCGGGTGATAGGCAAAGCCTTTCTGGATGACTATGCTTTCATGATTCTGGGCCTTTTGGATCTGTACGAAGCGACTTTCGATGCCAGGTGGCTGATAGAGGCGAAAAAGCTTGCCGCCGAGATGATAGAATTGTTCGCCGACAGCGAACAAGGAGGATTCTTCCTTGCAGGCAAAGATAGCGAGAAGCTTATCGCCCGCACCAAGCCCGGTTCTGACGGGGCGGTCCCTTCAGGTAATTCAATCGCGGCGATGGCCCTGTTGAAGTTGGGCCGGCTGACCATGAGCCAGGACTTTTCCGAGCAGGGCTCCAGGGTGCTTGAAGCTTTCTCGGCACAGTTGGATCGGTCGCCCGCTTATTCGTCTGCAATGCTGGGGGCGCTGAGCTTCTCGCTGGGACCAGGGTCGGAAATAATAATTGCCGGCGGCTCCGATGCGGCCGATACTAAGCAGATGTTGAAGCTGATCGGTAGCAAGTTCCTGCCGAACGCGGTTGTACTCCTGCACGATCACCGCAAGGCGGACTCATCGCTCTACGAAGTCGTCCCATTCTTGAAGAGCCAGACCGCCATTGAAGGCAAAGCAACTGCGTATGTTTGTGAGAATTATGCCTGTAAGAAGCCTGTCAACAGTGCGGGGGAATTGGAAAATCTGCTCGCTGCGATCGCCGTCAAGTCAAGGGCAAGCGGCCCAACTGACGATGAATAATCGTCAATGACCTGTCTTGTAGAGGTTCACGGTTCAGTAAATGGCAGAGAAGAAGCTCGAAAAAGAACAAAAGACGATCGCAGCAATGATACGGATTTTCTGCCGTGCTAATCACGGAACCGCCAGGAAAACCTTATGTCCTGAATGCAACTATCTCCTGGATTATGCCAAAGAACGGCTGGATAAATGTCCTTTCGGCGAGAACAAGGGCGCCTGCTCGAAATGCAGGATTCACTGTTATAAGCCTGGCATGCGAGAGCAAGTTACAGAGGTGATGCGTTATTCGGGCCCAAGAATGCTCAAGAAACACCCTTTGCTTGCGATAGACCACCTGCTAAAGGCCAAGGGTTTGAGATGAGACGAAAGCAACGGCCGAACGTGAGGAAGCTCAGTCGTCTTGATTTCCAAGAAAAGCTCTATCCCAGTCCTTCCAGACCGGCTCGAATCCCTGATTGCTTATCACCGCGGCAACTTCGATCGGACTGCGCTTGTCGTCGACCTTGAATTGCTCGATTGCATTGCTGTGGCCTGAATAACCTCCCGGATTCGTCTTGCTGCCGGCGCTTATTTTTGTAATGCCGAGTTTCATAAGGTTATCGCGCAGTGTCGCTTGCTCGCGAGTCGACAGCACCAGCCCGGCGTCTGCAAAACACAGGCGCAGTGCCGTTATCATCTGCACGAGATTCTTATCGCCCAACGAATGTGTGAAAAGCGAACTTTCGACGTGGTGGGCCGGTCGAAGCCTCGGAAATGAAAACGAAATATGAGATTGCCAGTACGCCTTGATGAGGTAATGCGCATGTTCGGCCAGCGCCAGCGCTTCAATGCGCCAGTCGGCGAGCCCCAGGAGGGCCCCCAATCCGATCTCTCGCATCTGCGCCGAGGCGATGTTGTCCGGAGTGCGCAACCTGCAATCGTAGTCGGACTTGGAGCCGGACGGGTGATAACTCTCGTATGCCCGGCGGTCGTATGTCTCCTGGTAAAGTGTCACCCCTTCGACGCCCGAGGCGAATAGCCTGGCGTATTCGGCGCTGCTCATCTGGTAGATCTCTATCGAGATCGAGCCGAACGTGGGCCTCAGTTTTTTCGCCAGCCCGGCAAGATAATCGGTGCTGACGAACTTCCTGTCCTCGCTGCTGACGAGCAATATGTCCCGGAAGCCTTTAGCGGCGATAATATTTGCTTCTTCAATAGCCTCGTCAATAGTCAATCTGGTTCGTTTGAATTCATTTTCCTTATTGAAGCCGCAATACCGACAGCTATTCGAGCAGTAGTTGGACAAGTAAAGCGGGGCGTACAATCGGATTGTGCGCCCGAATCTCTGGACGGTAAGCTGGTGAGCTGCCTGCGCCATCTGCTCGAGGTAATTCTCACCAGCCGGTGAGATAAGCGTCATAAGCCTGCGCAAACTATAGGAACCTGCCGGCTCAGACAGGGCTCCCTCAACGTCACTGTTTGTGACCTTCTCCAGCCGTCGGCGCCAAAGCTCGGCATTACCGTCGAGGCCCTTCTCTTGCAGTATTGTTGCGATTTCAGTCAATTGATTTTCGATTCTTGCAAATCGCCAATCGGCAATTAATTTTAGTCTCTCAGAAACCCGGTGAGCGGGCTTGACGCACTCGCTGTTTTTCCGACAGCACGCGGGCCTGATTTGAAGGCGATCCGTCCGGCTTCGACCGCCAGCTTGAACGCCTTTGCCATTTGGGCCGGGTCGGCCGCCGTGGCGATTGCCGTGTTGACTAGGACCGCATCGGCGCCCATTTCCATTGCATCGGCCGCGTGCGAGGGCAGCCCCAGACCCGCATCGACTACTACGGGGACGTTTGCCTGCTCGATGATGATCTCCAAAGCCGCGCGGGTTTGGAGCCCCTGATTCGAGCCGATGGGACTCGCAAGCGGCATCACCGTGGCGGTCCCGACGTCTTCAAGCCTTTTAGCCAAAATTGGGTCGGCGTTGATGTAGGGCAGGACGACAAAGCCGTCTTTAACCAGAATCTCAGCGGCTCGCAAAGTCTCCACGGGGTCCGGGAGCAAATAATACGGGTCCGGTGTAACTTCCAGCTTCAGCCATTCAATACCCGTTGCCGCCCGCGCCAGCCTGGCGAGACGGATAGCTTCATCGGCGTCGCGTGCGCCGGATGTGTTCGGAAGCAGCAGGTAGCGACTGCGGTCGATCGCGCTGAGTATGTCGTCGTTCTCGTTCTCGATATCCACCCTGCGCAGCGCAACGGTGACAATCTCCGTGCCCGAGAACTCGATAGCCTCAGCCATAAGCTCGCACGATGCAAACTTGCCCGTGCCTACGAGCAGTCGGCAATCAAACTCCCTGCCTGCGATGACTAACTTGTCCATGCTATCAGCCCCCTCCCACAAACCGCACCAATTCGACGGCCTGACCGCTGGACAACCGTGTCTGTGCAAAGCTCTGCCTCTCGACGATCTTGCCGTCAATCTCGGCTACCACAGTCGCCTGGTTAATGCCCAACTGCTCCAGCAGTTCGGTCAAAGTTTGCGGCATGCCCGCGGGAAATTGCCTGTCAGTACCATTTATTTTGAGCATTGTCATTATCTTTACTCACCCCTTGAATGAGTTTGCGGCCGGCGTCGAGCAATGGTTCATTCCTTGCTCATCACATAGACTGCCTGCTCGGCAAACAGATTTGACGCTAATCCCCCCCGTCTGCGGCGCGTCTTGACCAGAGGGATCTTCTCCTCTATTTTCACTCGGAGCCTCCGGCAGAGATCGTCGAAATCTTTGAGTGACAGACAGTGTATGTTGGGCGAGTTGCACCAGTCGAATGGAAGCTGTTTTGTCACCGGTGCTCTGCCGCCCAAGAATAGCTGTGCCCTGCATCTCCAGTGGGCAAAATTGGGAAAACTTACAATGACTTTTTTGCCTACCCGAAGCAACTCGGACAACACCTCTTCGGGATTCTTCACGGTCTGCACTGTCTGGGACAAGATGACGTAGTCATAGCTCTTGTCGGCGAAGTTCTCCAAGCCTTGTTCGACGTCTTGCTGAATGATTGACAGCCCGCGATCTACGCAGGCCAACACAAGATCCTGGTCCAGCTCGATACCTCCGCCTTTTATGTTCTTGTCGGCCATGAGTCTTGCCAGAAGTTCGCCGTCCCCACAGCCGATATCCAGAACCGTACTGTTCGGCTCTATCAGCGATTCGATCACCTCGTAGTCAACACGGATCCGGCGGGCGTGCTCGGAATCCCGGATGTCGCAGGTGGTTGTGCCGCCGTTCTCTCTTTTTACGCCGGGCCGATGCGTTGAATATAGAAAACCCGAGAGAAATGCGCCCAGTGTCTCCGGCTCCAGCAGGAATGCATCGTGACCGTAAGGCGAAGCGATATTGCAAAAGCTGACGTCCTTGTTGTTGGCGACGAGTGCGTCGACCATCGCTCTCGATTGGGCGGGCGTGAACAGCCAGTCACTTGCAAAGCTGATTACAAGGAATCTGCAACCGGCGTTCGCGAAAGCTTTCTTCAATGACCCGTAATCTTTGCCCAGGTCGAAGTAATCGGCCGCCCTGGTTAAGTACAGATAGCTATTGGCGTCGAATCGCTCAACGAAACTCTGCCCCTGGTGATCCAGATAGGTCTCGACGGCAAACTCAGGATTGAGGTCGTAACTGTAATCTTGAGCATTTCGCAGTTGGCGCCCGAATTTCTCGCGCATCCCCTGTTCCGAGAGGTACGTTATGTGCCCAATCATCCTCGCTATCGCCAGACCTCTGTCGGGACCTTTTCCCTCCATGTACTGGCCGCCGGCAAAATTCGAATCAGCCAAGATCGCATTTCGGCCCACCGCGTCAAACGCGATCGACTGGGCTCCGAGATGTGTTGTGGTGGCAATCGGTATCGCGGCTTTGACAAAGTTTGGGTAGGCAATCGCCCACTGCAGAACCTGCATTCCGCCCACTGAACCGCCAATCACGGCCAGAATGCCTTTTATGCCGAGTTTGTCGAGCAAGAGCTTCTGGACCTTTACCATGTCAGCTACAGTGATAACCGGGAAATCCAGGCCGTACCGCTTGCCTGTCGCTGCGTTTATCGAGCACGGTCCCGTTGTTCCGCTGCAACCGCCAAGGAAATTCGAACATATGACGAAGTACTTGTCCGTGTCGATTCCTTTGCCCGGGCCTACCATTATGTCCCACCAGCCTGGCTTCTTGTCGTCCGGACTGTTAAAACCGGCTGCGTGAGCGTTGCCGCTCAGGGCATGGCAAATCAGCACGACGTTGTCCCCTGCGTCGTTAAGCTCGCCATACGTCTCGTAGGCCATGTCAATCGGGCCCAAAGTCTTGCCGCACTCCAACTGCAGGGGCTTGTCGGCCTCAACTACCCGCAGAGTCTCGGTCTGCACTATACCTACAGTATTCTCTTCAATATTCGTCATTACGACATCGCTATCGAAATCTCGAGGGTTCAACCAAGCGTCTTTCAATGCTATTTCTCATGTCATTAGTAGGGTAGTATACGAATTTGTCAACTTATGTTGGCTGAAAAATCGAAAAAAATGCTCCAGGAAGGCGATTTACGGGCAAACGCAAGATTTTTTGATTTTTTTTACAAAAAAGCCGTTGACAGACGAACATCCTTGCGATATAGTAGCATTCCGATTGGTTTAGTGATGGTTGAGATTGCAGAATGAAGATATCCAAGAAATGTCAATACGCACTCAAAGCCGTTTTCGAGCTTGCCTGGCGCAATACGGGTAAGCCGGTCAAGACCTGCAGCATAGCCGACGCCCAGCGGATGTCGCCTCGATTTACCGAGATCATTCTGAACGAGCTCAAACACGGCGGTTACGTCGAGTCTCGCCGGGGCAATACGGGGGGGTACTTGCTGGCCCGGGATGCGGCCAGTCTGACGGTGCGCGAGGTGATCGAGTACATCCAGGGCCCGATTTCGCTTGTCCCGGAGGTTACTGAGGGTGGCGCGAACGCGGCTTTTCTGGGCAATGAGGCGTTCAAGGAGCTTTGGGAGCAGGTTAATAACGCTGTCTGTGAGGTTTGTGAAGGCAGGACGTTTGCCGATCTCGTCCAATTCGAGCGTGCCGCCAGAGACAGTTCTGCGGTTAATTACTGCATTTAGGCCGGGAGTGATAACTCATGGAATCACATTTTCGAAGCATAGTGAAGGCGATAACGTGGCGTGCCGGTGGCACTGTAGTTACGTTTGCGGTTGCCTGGATTCTGACTCGAAGTTTTGAGTTGGCGGCACAAATTGGTGTTCTGGACACGGCAATTAAGATCGGGGCTTTCTATGCGCATGAACGAATGTGGAATCGCTTGAGTTTTGGCAAAAAGAAAGCGCCGGAATATCAGATTTAGCAGTTTACTTTGATTAAAGTTACAAGGAGATTTAAGGTCATGTTAATTGAAGAAGTTACAGAGAATGTTGTGGAACTGGTTGAGAACCTCAATTTTGCAGAGAAGGTCGATCGTTCGCTTGAGTTGATAGATCGAGCTTACAAGGAATTCGGGGACGGTCTTGTCGTAGCCAACAGTCTGGGTAAAGATTCCAGCGTTATCTGGGACCTTGCCAAGCGTGTGAGCCCTGATATTCGCGGCTTTATTGTGACGACGAGATTCAAGCCCGCCGAGACCAAGAAGTTTATGGCCGAAGAGGTCGCCCGATATCCCGAGCTGCGGGTCTTCAGCAGTGATCAGGAGATTCCTGAGAAGCTGTACGAGACAGATCCCGACAAGTGCTGTGAGATTCTCAAAGTCCAGCCGACCCGCGATGCGGTCAAGGCGATGAATGTCAGTTGCTGGATAACGGGCCTTCGCTGCACTGAGGGCCGGACCCGTACGAATTACAAAGAGGTCGAGGAACTGGACAAGGGACTGATCAAGCTCAATCCCATCCTGATCTGGTACGAGCGAGAGGTTTGGCAGTATCTTGCATTGAACAAGGTGCCCGTAAACCGGCTTTACCTGGAAGGTTACAGGTCTCTGGGATGCGCTCCGTGCACGAAGATCGCCCAGGGCGTTGACGAGCGGGCCGGCAGATGGATCGGCACGAGCAAGTGCGGCGGTGAGTGCGGCATTCACACCAAGCCTTTACTGGACTACCAGATATAGGGAATCGACGACGATGAAAGTTGACACTTTGGCTATACACGGAGGTTTTGCGGGCGATGGCGGCAGCGGCGCCTCGGCGGTGCCTATCTGCCAGACAGTGTCGTACGCCTACAAGACCGCCCAGGCTCTTGCGGACGCCTTCGCAGGCAGATCTCCGGGCTATATATATACCCGGATCGCGAATCCGACTACGACCGCCCTCGAGAGCAGACTTACCGAGTTCGAGGATGGGATTGGCTGTGTCGCCACTTCCAGCGGTATGGCGGCCATCGCGTCGGCTGTAATGGCCCTGGTCAGAGCTGGCGATGAAATAGTTGCCGCGGCCGGGATATTCGGTGGAACGGTATCGCTGTTTCAAAACACGCTGACCAGGTTCGGCGTAAAGACGACCTTTGTTGACGTGGCCGATACGAGCAACTTTGCAGACGCGCTCGATGATAAGACGAAGCTGATTTTCATCGAGACTATAGGCAATCCCCGGATGGATGTGCCCGACATACCGGCTATCGCCGAAATTGCCCACAGGGCCGGGATACCGTTGATCGTCGATAATACCGTCACCACGCCGGCTGTTTTCAAACCCGGCGAGTTCGGCGCCGATATTGTGGTCCATTCGACCTCGAAGTTCATCAACGGTCACGGCACCGCCATCGGCGGGGCGATAATCGACGCGGGCAACTACAATTGGCGTGAAGGGCCGTTCGATGAGATCAAGAACCTCTCGCAAAGAGTGGGCCAGTTGGCGTTCCTGTGGTATCTGCGGAATGTGATTTACCGTGATTTGGGCGGTTGCCCCGCCCCGATGAACTCTTTTCTGCTGCTGCAGGGATTAGAGACTTTGCCTGGCAGGATGGCCAAACATTGCGAAAATGCCGAGAGACTCGCCCAGTTTTTGCAGGCTCATCCGAAGGTATCCTGGGTAAACTACCCGGGTCTAAAGACAAGCAGGTTCCACGATAGGGTCACGAAACTCTTCGCTGGTCGCGCCAGTGGATTGCTTACCTTCGGCTTAGGCGACAAAGAGAAGGCTTTCGAGTTCATAGATTCTCTTAAGCTGGCCAAGAACCTGGCCAACCTTGGCGATGCCAAGACCCTGGTGTTGCACCCGGCCTCGACCATATTCGGCGAATTCGATGCCGACGAGCTGGGATCGATGGGAGTTACCGCCGATATGGTGAGAGTCTCGGTGGGGATAGAGGATTTTGAGGACATAAAGGCCGATTTCGAGCAGGCGATAGAACGGGCTTTCAAGGAGAAATAATGAATCTTGTAGTAAACGGTAGGAATACTGATATAACCGACACCCTGACGATAAGTGAGCTTCTGACCAAAGAGGACGTGAAGATGCCTCAGATGGTCTCGGTCGAGCTTAACGGGCAGATTCTGAAAAGATCCGAGTTCGAGACGACAAAGCTCAAGGGCGACGATAAGGTGGAATTCCTGTACTATATGGGAGGCGGCACGTGTCTCTAACCGACAAGCAGATAGAAAGGTATAGCCGGCACATAATCCTCGAGCAGGTCGGCGGCACCGGTCAGGAGAAGCTGCTCGCCTCAAAGGTTCTTATCATCGGTGCAGGCGGTCTCGGCGCACCGGCGGGGCTTTATTTAGCTGCCGCGGGCGTCGGAACGATTGGAATTGTCGATGGTGACAACGTCGACTTGAGCAATCTGCAAAGGCAAATTATCCATCATACCGCTGACGTTGGCGCCGAGAAGATCAGATCCGCCGAGGCCAAAATGCTTGCCATAAATCCCGAGACCCGGGTAAAGACCTACAAACAATGGGCAAAGGCCGACAACATCAGGGAGATCATCAGGGACTATGATTTTGTAATCGACGGCACGGACAACTTTGCCGCCAAGTTTCTTGTCAACGATGCCTGCTTTTTTGAGAAGGTGCCTTTTTCGCATGCCGGGATTCTTCGCTTCGATGGCCAGTTGATAACGGTGCTGCCCGGCGAGACTACCTGTTATCGTTGCGTTTTTGATGGCCCGCCGCCCGCCAATGCCGTTGCGTCCTGCTCGCAGGCCGGCGTGCTCGGCGTGCTGGCCGGCGTGATCGGTTCCCTGCAGGCGACAGAAGCGATTAAGTACCTGCTTGGATTGGGCGATTTACTGACGGGCACCCTGCTGACGTACAACGCGTTGAGCATGGATTTTCGCAAAGTATGTCTGAACCGCAATCCGCAGTGTCCGCTTTGCGGCGAGAATCCTAAAATCACCGAGCTAAGAGATGAAGAGCAGGTCGTCTGTGATCTGGACAACTGCGAATGCTGAAATTAGAGATTCCAGACTATATATTCGAGGATATGCTCGAGCAGGCCAGAGCCGCCGCTCCGATCGAATGCTGCGGCATCCTGGCAGGTCGTAACGGCAGGGCCGAGAAGCTTTACAAGATGGCAAACGCCGAGCATCGCTGTGACCATTTTATGATGGAGCCCGAGCAGCAGTTTGAGGCGGTCAAGGATATTCGCTCATCGTCTTTGGACATGCTGGCGATCTATCACAGCCACCCCGAGACGCCCGCCCGGCCTTCGGCTGAGGACATCCGGCTGGCTCTTACACCTGATGTAGTGTATGTGATCCTTTCGCTGCAGCCAAACAACGGCCCTGTGGTCAAGGGTTTTCAAATTGAAGATGGTGCGGTGACCAAGGTCCCCGTAAGAATTATGGAAAATCAGAAATGAGCGGATCAATAGAGCCGATTTTGCACATCCCCGAAACTGTTCGAGAAGACACGCTCAATTATCGCGGCAAAGTTGAGAAGTTCCTCGCAGATCAAACGTCGGCCGTGGCGTTCAGGGGGTACCGCGTGCCCATGGGAGTTTACGAGCAAAGAGCCGAGGGTAAGTTCATGGTTCGAATACGTATCGGAGCCGGGCTGGTTTTGCCTGCTCAACTGGAGAAGATCGCCCAGTTGAGCAAAGCACACGGCAACGGAATTGTCCATATTACAACCAGGCAGGACATTCAGATTCATGAGGTCGAGATCGGAGAAACTCCCGATGTCTTGGAGGGTTTGCTCGAAGCCGGTCTATCCTCGCGGGGCGGCGGCGGCAATACCGTTCGCAATGTCACCGCCTGTCCGCGGGCGGGCATTTGTCCCGATGAAGAATTCGACGTCACCGCCCATTCGATTGCGACGGCAGAGTATCTTCTTGCTGACAGAAGCTCGTTCAACCTGCCGAGAAAATACAAGATAGTGTTCTCGGGCTGCCCGGCCGATTGTGCGTTTGCCTCGGTGGCGGACCTTGGCTTCTTTGCCCACAACAAAGATGGGGTCAAAGGCTTTGCGGTTTATGGCGGAGGTGGACTGGGCTCTAATCCGGGCGTGGCTGTGAAGATCGAGGATTTCATAGAAGCCTCAGAGATATTCGAAGTAGCCGAGGCCATCAAAAGATTGTTCGACAAGCACGGCGATCGCGCCAACAAGCACAAGGCGAGACTGCGATATGTTCTGGCCAGGGTAGGGGCCGACGAATTCATTGAATTGTATAGACAAGAACGAGACACACTGAACGCCGAGGGACTGCCTTACAAGGCGCCGGAGATTCGTGATATCGCATCGGATTATCCGGCGCCGAAGGGGTCTGTCACGGTACGCTTGTGGCTCAAGAACGGTGACATTCCCGCCGATGACCTGACGACGGTGGGCCAAATCACAGCTAAGTACGGGCAGGGTCTTGTCAGAACGACCCAACTGCAGGACATTCATATTGCGGGCGTTGCGCCCGAGGACGTCGATAAGGTCAACGATGAGCTGAAAAAGCTCAGCATCAATGTCTTCGGTGACGGCGGCCCCAAGATAGTCGCCTGCACTGGAGCTGCGACCTGCAAGCTGGGACTGTGTCTTTCGCGGGGGCTGTCGGATGCGATCTCGAAGAAACTCGGTCAGACCAAAGATTGCGATACGGTCATAAGAATCAGCGGCTGTCCCAACTCGTGCGCCAATCATTATATCGCCGACATAGGATTCCAGGGCAAAGCCAAGAGAGTAGACGGCAGGCTGATGCCGTTCTATGATGTGCTGGTCGATGCAAGAACGGTTGAGGGTGATGCACGTTTAGCTGAAACGATAGGCGCCGTCCCGGCCAAACGAATCCCCGATTTGGTGGCCGAGGCTTTGAGCAACGGAACCGCCGACAAAGAGATGCTTAAGAGCCTGACCGCAAAATATGGTGACATCAGTGCCGAGTCGCTGCCTGATGATTTCTATCACGACTACGGGTCGGACGAGCCGTTTTCATTGGCCGGCCGAGGTCCCGGTGAGTGCGGCGCAGGCGTAATGGATGTAATCAAGCTGGATATCGACGAGGCGAAAGACGCCCTCAAGTCAAGCCCGGCCGCCGGTGAAAATGTTTATAGGGCGATTGTCGCCTCAGCAAGGGCACTTCTGGTCACTGTAGGTCTGGAGCCCAAAAAAGACAGAGAGATATTCGCCGCCTTCAGTGAGCATTTGATCGAGCCCGGCTGGGTTAAATCTACAAGCGCGCAACTGCTCGATGATGCAATTGACTGGCGCATGGGCGATAGAGAATCTTTGGATGACCTTTTGCATCAGGTTCAGGAACTGACCGAGCGGGTGGAAAAACTGTTCTTGTCACTCGATGCGGGCCTGAAGTTCAAGATCGAACCGATCGAGCGCAAAGTCACCGCCGAGCATGCAGACGAGAAAACGCACACTGCCGACTTGCGCGGCGTGGCATGTCCTTTGAATTTTGTAAAGGCCAAGCTCGAACTTGAGAAGATCGAAGTCGGCGCTGTTCTCGATGTGCTGCTTGATGAGGGTGAGTCTGTCCGAAACGTCCCTGCGAGCTTTGCCGGCCAGGGCCAGGAAGTTGTGGAAGTGAAAGAAAGCGGCGACCACTTCCATGTGAAGGTTCGCCGAAAGAAATGACCAGGTCAAGCGCACTTGAATAGGGATCGCGATCAATGGAGGCCAGTTTGGCGCCGAAAATTCTTGATAAGTAGGTCACAGATGATATCGTTGCAATAGACGGTGACAATGCACTTTCTTCTTAAAGGACTTAGAAAATGAAAATAGCAAGAGATATGACAGAGCTGATCGGCAAAACGCCGTTGGTTCAGTTGAACAGAGTCAGCAAAGGCTGCAAGGCCAGAGTAGTGGGCAAACTGGAGTACTTCAATCCGGTGAGCAATGTCAAGGACCGAATTGGGGTAAGCATGGTGTTGGCTGCTGAGCGCGAGGGCAAGATCAAGCCCGGCATGACTTTGGTCGAGCCAACGAGCGGCAACACGGGCATCGCCCTTGCCTGGGTGGCCGCGGCCCGAGGCTACAAACTGATCCTGACCATGCCGGAGTCCATGACGATCGAGCGACGAAAGATACTACAGTTCTTCGGGGCTGAGCTGGTACTGACGCCTGCCGAGCAGGGTATGACCGGCGCCATTAACAAGGCCAGCGAGATTGTTGAAAGCACAGAAGGCGCCTTCATGCCCCAACAGTTCAAGAACGCGGCCAACCCGCAGATCCACAGGGAAACCACGGCCGAAGAGGTCTGGGCCGATACCGACGGCGCCGTGGACATCTTCGTTGCCGGCGTTGGCACCGGCGGCACAATAACCGGAGTAGGCGAAGTGCTCAAAGAGCGTAAGCCTTCGGTCAAGATCGTAGCCGTTGAGCCTGTCGATTCGCCTGTGCTCTCCGGGGGCAAGCCCGGGCCGCACATGATACAGGGCATCGGGGCCGGTTTCGTCCCGGACGTCCTGAACAGGCAAGTTATTGACGAGGTCGTGCAGATAGGCAATACTGAGGCGTTTGATATGGCGAAACGCCTGGCCCAAGAAGAGGGCATCTTCGCCGGCATATCATCCGGCGCGGCAGCGGCGGCAGCGGTTAAAGTAGCCAAACGCGAAGAAAATGCTGGCAAATTGATCGTCGTGGTCCTGCCCGACACGGCCGAACGGTACATCAGTACCGGGCTGTTCGGATAAGACCGGCGGGTGCTCAATTCATTTTCATGGAGGTGCTCGCTGATGGGCGGAGTGTGCAGTGTCAATCTTCGGCACAATGTTGTGCAGTTGCTCTTCGGGATAATGCTTCTGGCTGCGATGTCCGGTCGGGCTCTGTGTGAAAACTGGCCTGGATGGCGAGGGCCCCGCGGAGACGGTACAAGCCTGGAAAAGAACGTTCCTGTCAAATGGAGTGCGACAGAAAGTATTGTGTGGAAAGTCCCCATCCCGGGCAAAGGGCATGCGTCTCCCATTGTCTGGGGCGACCGTATCTTTGTCGTCACGGCCGCCGAAGAACAGCAACAGCGCGTGCTGCTGTGCCTGAACCGAACGAACGGCAAAGTGATTTGGCAACGCGTCATTCTTGAGGCGCCGCTGGAGAAGATCAATCGCCTGAACAGCCGCGCGTCCTCTACACCTGCCACGGACGGCGAGAAGGTGTATGTCAGCTTCCTCGATCGCGATAAGATGTTCGTCGCGGCCTGCGATTTTGACGGTAACGAGCTGTGGTCGGTTCGTCCGGGAGTGTTCTCGAGCATGCACGGCTACTGCTCGAGTCCTATCCTCTGGGAAGACAAGGTCATCGTCAACGGCGATCATGATGGGCCTGCCTATCTGGCCGCCCTGGATCGCACCACCGGCGAGACGATCTGGAAAACGCCACGTCCTAACGAGACACGCAGCTATTGCCCCCCGATCATCCGTCATATCGACGGGCGAAACCAGATGATACTCTCCGGGAGCCTATGCGTAGCCAGCTACGATCCGGACACCGGCAAACAGCATTGGATAATAGACGGTCCTACCGAGCAGTATGTCGCGTCGCTTGTCTTTAACGGCGAGTTGCTGTTTATGACGTGTGGCTTTCCCGACCGTTTCGTCCAGGCGATCCGCCCGAACGGCAGCGGCAATGTCACCAAGACGCACGTTGCCTGGCAGAAGGAAAAGGATTGCGCGTATGTTCCCAGCCCAATCGCGATCGGGCCTTACTTCCTGGGCGTATCTGACTCCGGCGCTGCGACTTGCTACGAGGCAACGAGCGGCAAGATCCTCTGGCGAGAGCGTCTCGGCCCGCACTTCAGCGCCTCGCTGGTAACGGCAAATGGATTGGCGTACTTCCTATCGGACAAGGGGCTAATGACCGTCGTCAAGGCCGGGCCTAAATTCGAGGTTGTCACGCGTAACGACATAGGCGAAGACATGCGAGCTTCGCCGGCGATCAGTGATGGGCAAATGTTTCTGCGAGGCGTCAAGAACCTGTACTGTATCAGCAAATAGAGAACCGGGCCCAGAGGATTGGCTTTGTTCTTCAAAATGCCTCTGCGAATTCGACCTGTTTAGGATTTAGGGTTTAGTGCTTCGGATTTCCGGCCGAAGGCCGGCAGATTGGCTTTGCTTTTTCAATTCCTATTAACCGCCGAGTTCGCTTCAGAACGCCGAGATGGGCACCAAGCTAAGAATAAAGAGAATATTTTTCGCGCTCATTTTTCACTTTTGGCCAGACAGTATAACGAACGCTGATCGGCAATATTGGAGGTCGACCCTTAGCACGTGCAGGACAATCTGGAAAGACAATTAGTTAACGCGGCTGTTGACGGCGATATCGAAAGCTTCGGCGAACTCTGCCGGCGGTATTACGGCCCTATGGTGGCAATCGCGTATTCGGTCCTGAGCGATCATCAACTCGCTGAGGATGCCGCCCAGGAGAGCTTCGCCCGGGCACTCGTCAACGTGAGAAAGCTGAAGAACCGAGCGAGATTCGCCCCGTGGCTGGCCGCGATTTGCAGGAACGTTGCCAAGGATATGGTCGCAGTCAAAGCCAGGCGGGCCAACGTCGCAGATCTTTCACAAGCGGCCTCCGGCAGCGAGCACAATGAAAACGGCATGTTGATCCGCCGGGCGATCGAGCAGTTGCCGGCCCCGGCGAGAGAGTTGGTAGTCCTACGCTATTACAACAACCTGTCTTACGAAGAAATAGGCTCTGTTTTGGGAATTTCAAAGGCATCGATTAACGGCCGATTGACAAGGGCAAAAAGAAAAATGGCAGACTATTTAAAGAGAAATGGTTTTCCGGAGAACCGGTTATGAATGCAGATAGAAACAACAAAAATCTTGACGAACTAATCTGTCGTGCCATCAGCCGGGACAAACCGGAGTTCGATTTCAATAAATGGAAACAAACACACAAGAAAGAGATCGATATTTTCGAATCACAGGAGAAATCAAAAAGAACAACTTCGGCCACATTTGAGCCGAATATATGGAGGATTATGTTGTGGAACAAAGCTGGTTGCTTAGCTGCGGCATTTCTTATCATTTCTTCCTTGGTGGCCTGCTTTGTTCTATCCAGAAAAGTCACCGACCTGAAAGATGAACTGGAGCTGGCCCGGCGTGATATCGCCCTTGCTCGGACTGATGATTCAGCTACCATCAACCTGTACTTAAGAGAGCACCGGGATGTCGTCGCTCGACATGTTTCCCTGAGTCCGGCCAGGCCACAGCCGGCACGGATGCGTGTGAGCCAGCATGACATCCTTTATTATGAGTTTCTTGATGATGGGCACGAATATATGCGTCCCGGCATAATTGTCAGAGGCCCTTCATCTCGACGCCAAATCAGCTCGCCCGAAGCTCCCGTGATTTCCAATGGTCACACACTGACCCTCTCCGAAGCGCGAAAAACCACCGATTTTGAGCTGCAAGCACCCCCGAGGCTCCATCCCGGTTATTCACTCGATCAGATCAGAAGGATTGAGGGCCGTGACGCCATGCAACTGCTGTATATTGATGGTATCAATTCGGTATCGTTGTTTGAGCAACCTTTGGATGGGCAGCGCGGGCTTGCAGCCCAGGATTTCAGGGAATATGCCGTATATCGCAACAAGGGACAAGCCGCAGGGACTATTCTTGCATGGAGGGATGATGTTCGTTCTTATGTTTTAATCGGTAATACCGAAATGTCACAATTAATGAATATGGCGCAATCAATCAGCGCCGGAAAGTAAGAGGAAATAAAATGAATAACAAAAGACTAATCTCATTAACAGTATGCCTGATTTTGGCAACCGTCCCCGGAATATCGTCTTTGATTTTGGCCGATATTGCTTCAGAGACAGATACAAAAGCTCAACAGCACTTCGAAAAGGCAAATGAGCTACGCAAACTCGCCGATTACGATGCCGCCATTACCGAATACAAGAAAGTCATAAGCCTGTCAGCGAACAGCAAAATCGCTCAGGATGCTCAATACTGGATCGGGCAATCCTATTTCGAAGCGAGACAATTCGATGCGGCATTATCTGCATTTCAGAAACTTCTCGATGAGTATCCGGCGAGTACGATTATCCCGTCAACAAAGCTTATGATGGAGCGAGTTGAACAAGCAAAGAAGACCAAATCACTTTTTGAGGCTGTAAAAAAGGGCGATATCGAGCAGGTCAAGAAGGTCATTTCAGCAGGGGCCAATGTCAACGCAGATATGATGCCTTCGCCGCGTAAAGGTATAAAGCCTCTGCATGAGGCAGCTAAGTATGGACATGAAGATATCGCAGAACTCCTGATTACCAATGGCGCTGACGTTAATGCGAAGAACGAATGGGGCGGTGCGCCTCTCTACGTAGCAGCTAACAACGGTCATTACAAGGTGGTCGAACTTCTGGTTGCTAAAGGAGCTGATATCAATGCCATTGACGCGGATGAGACTGCCCTCGAGGCGGCCTGTTGGTCGAATCATCGCAACATCGTCGAGCTCCTTATTGCAGAAGGTGCCGATGTGAACGTCCAGGACGCGTATGGATATACAGCATTGCACTATGCGCTTTGGGATGCAGATGTGGAGACCGTGAAGGTCCTCGTTAACAATGGAGCTCGAATCGACATAAGAGACAAACATGGCTGGACAGCCTTTCGATGGGCGGTCTATCCTGGAACTAGGGACGTTCATCAAACAGAAAGACATCGAGATAAGCTTGAGTTCTTAATTAGCAGGGACTCCGATGTGTCCGACTTGGCCAAAGCTGCTTGCATCGGTGACTTGGCGCAGGTGAAACGTCTCCTGGAGCAGGGAGCCAATGTAAATGAAAAGGACGAACTGTGTTGGACACCGCTGCATTGGGCAGCATCGACGGGCGAGAAGGATGTAGCTGAATTCCTTCTGGCAAAGGGTGCGAATATTGATGCAGAAACGAATAATGGCGAGACTCCTCGGGGCCACCCCGCTCTGTCTAACGAAACTCCTCTGCATCACGCAGCTCTGTCTGGTTCCATAGAATTGGTGGAACTTCTAATCTCCAAGGGCGCCAGTGTTGACCCAAAGAGCAAGAATGGGGGGACACCCCTGCATCGTGCAGCTCAATCGGGCCATGTAGAGATAGCGAGGATTCTTGTTGAGAATGGCGCCAATATTAATGGGAAGGGTGGTAAATTCATGGCCACACCCATTCAATATGCTGCAATCGGACATAAGCCAGTTGTTGAATACCTGTTGGCTAAAGGAGCTGACATCCATGAAAGGGACGATCGTTGGGGCAATACAGCCCTGCATTATACTGCATGGAACGGGAATGTTGATATGTTGGAATTCCTACTTGACAAAGGATGGGATATTGAAGCAAAGGAATTTAACGGTGGAACACCTCTTGGGCACGCAGTGAACAACAACAAAATTAAGAGTGCACAGTTACTCTTGAATAGAGGCGCAAATGTGAATGCACGTAGTAACGATGGTTATACCGTGTTACACAGAGCCGCACGAGAGGGTAATAAGGAAATGGTTGAACTCCTTATTGCTAACGGAGCAGATATTAATGCCACGACCAACGAGGGCCATGTCCCATTGTGGTATGCGAAAGAGAAAAGGCACACCGAAATCGTTAAACTGCTGCGCAAGCACGGGGCCAAAGAATAATTGCGGGAGGAAGGCGATTCTCGGATCGGACATTGAACGTGCACACATGCCAAGAGGGCCGGGCTTATTCTTAGCTCGGCCTTTTTCACAGATTCCTGTTTGGGGCTGCTGAAAGACTTGAGATTGCTTCGTCGCTGCGCTCCTCCTATGACAGGTGGTGCATTTTCATGTCATTGCGAGCGATTCAAAGAATCGCGCGGCAATCTCAAGTCTTAAGATGGGACTTTTTCAACAGCCCCTTGTGCATGAATGAAGTCTCAGCCTGACGTTGCTGTAGCGTTGATCTTCTCTATCAGGGCAGGCAGTTCGGAGATGTGGTCTATTCTCCGAGCGCCCTCGGGTAGCTTTTTGCCGGCGTTGGTGTAGGCGTCCTTCAGGACGGCGTGCATGCCGATCTTCAGCGCCGGTTTGATGTCCTTGTCGATGCGGTCTCCGACGTACATTATGTTTTCGGCCCGCTCACCGATTCTCTCGGCGGCGATTTTGAAAATCCGCGTATCGGGCTTGCGGAAATCGAATTCGTACGAATACAGCCTGACGCCGAAGAAATCCAGTGTGCCTATGATCGGGAGGTCCCTGCCAATATCCGCGATTATGTTCCGCCGGTGACGGAGAACGTGAATTGCGGTCCGGACATCGACCCGATATCAATTGAAACGTGGGACGCGCGTCTGCGTGAAATTACCGCCTACTACAGGCAACACCCGCTGCCGGAAACGATGGAGCTTTTGCCGCGCGAAAGTGACGAGAACATCCCTGGACGTGCACCCATGCGCCTGCCCGGCATGACGGATGCCACCGGCTACTGGGTGCTGCCTGTCCAGTCTACACTGGAGGATTTCCTTCGCCCCAATGTCAAGCCCTGCGGTTCGGTGCGCGTCTCCGAAGAGTTACGGACAATGAAGCTCAACTATGACCTCGTCGCCAAAGGCGCGCATACTCCCAGAGAGCGGGCTGACTTTGTGTTGAACGCTCTGGGGCTTGAGATCATTGAAGTCACCGAACATCGCAAGGTCTGGGTGGCGCGCTACGACGGCCGCCCCCTAAAGCCGTGGCAAGAAGTAACGGCCCCTGTTTCTCGGGGCGATGCCCGGCATACGATGCCCGGTATGGCTTCCGGTCATGGCCGGACATCGGTGAAAGAGCTTTTTGAAGGCTTCGTTTATTATCAGGATTATCATCTGTCTGCCGACAAGATCATCATCGTCGACGAAACCGGCCTGCCTTGCGAGCCGGCAGAAGGGCAATCTGTCGAAAGCGTTGCCGTCAGCAGTGTGTCCCCTTATTGGCGCGGCGACGAATCGATCGCAATCGCCAGAAAGTGGTTCAGGGAGCAGTTTGGGATTACGTTCACCGAACAAATGCGTCCGATGACCGTTCATATCGTGCGCAGACAACAATAAAGACCGAAAGAGCCGGATGGGCATGTCTGCTGCCGGGCCGGGCTTGTTCTTGGCTCGGTCTTTTTCATTTCTTTTCTGCAGAAAACCGTAAGAATGGGAGAAATCTCTGACTGCAGGCAAACCAAAACACGGTATCGGTTCGTGTAACAGGTGAAGAACGTTCTTTGTTTGGTCGAGAAAGCACTGAATGCTGGAAGACAAGCTGTTGATATGGAAGTTCAAGTGCGGCGACGGTGAGGCTCTTTGCCGGATTTATCGCAAATACGGTGACTATTTGCTGGCCCTGGCGGCGGCTCTTTTGGAAGATGTAAACGCGGCTGAGGACGTAGTGCACGATGTTTTCTGCAAGTTCATCGAGTCCAGAGAGAAGTTTAAGCTCGCCGGAAGCCTTAAGAGTTTTCTCGCGACCTGCGTTGTGAATCTTGCACGTGACAAGCTCAGAGTAAGGCACTTGCAACCCTGCGGACTGGATGAAGCGGCGGCGACGGCTTTGGATACGAGTGAGCCGCAGCACCATGCCATCTTCGGGGAAGAGGCAAGGAATTTGAATCATGCGATGGCCCAGCTTGGATATGAGCAGCGAGAAGTAATAATGCTGCATCTTCGAGGCGGCATGAAGTTCAGAGAAATAGCCGGCTTGCAGGGGATCTCGATCAATACTGCAAAGAGCCGGTATCGGTACGGCCTGGAGAAGCTTCGAACACTTTTATCTGAATGAAGAGAAGAAAAATGAAATCAGCCAAAGACGTAGAGCAGTCCATTAGGAAATTAGCCGTCGAGTCCAGCGCCCCGATACATTGCAGGATTCTTGATAAGCTGCTGAGAACTATGGACAAGTCGAAGAGACAGGCCGCAACCGAACAGCCAAGTATTCTGAAAATGATCGTGAAAAGCAAAGTAAGCAGAGTGGCTGCGGCTTTGCTTGTCGTTTCTTCCTTGGTGGCGTGCTTTGTTTTATCCGGAAGAGTCACCGACCTGAAAG
>JADHXR010000023.1 GCA_016782865.1 Phycisphaerae bacterium | reverse complement strand
CCCCTTCACTGTTGCCCTCACCAACTTGACGTTTCTCAATAGATGAGACCTAATGTCACTTCTTATCATAATCACGCTAATACTATAAAACCTTATTCATTGCCAAAAAAGTGACCTTTGGAATTGTGAACGCACACGGACAGGATTACAGGATTTACAGAGATATTGTTAGCCACGAATTCACACGAATCTACACAAATCTTCAAAGGGTTTTTGGACAGGATTACAGGATTTGCAGAGAAATTGTAAGGGCCTCATTTATCCCGCCTTTATCCTGTAATCCCGTCTGATTTTGTCGATTCTTGTCTTTCTTCGTGGTGAATAGAAAACCGTGTTAACCGGTGAAATCCGTGTCTAATTCAGTTGGTTATTGATCTTTTCTCCGTGTTCATCTGTGAAATCCGTGGTTGTTTTGCCTTTTGCCTTTGTCCTTTTTACTTTCCCAGTGCCATCTGTGGCCCTTGTAATTGATTATTGATTATTGTTTTTCTTCGACTTTCGAAGGGTTGTAAAGACAGAAGGAAAAAAGCGTGCTTGTTTTATCGATTTTCTACCATGAAGGGCATGAAGGGCGGTCGCGGTTTCGTGTGGGGCTTATCTTTCGTTGAGCGGCATTTGCATTTAGAATCTTGATTCTTCGTGGGTTAATCAGATTGAAGTTTCTGTTTTTTATGGGCTGACGCCGGGGCGTAAGGTTTGACTTGTCTCTTCAAACTCCGTTTGATCGACCAGTCCTCCTTCGCCCACTTTTAAGAACGGCTTGGTTAAACAAGTGTTAGGTTTCAGGTTTTAAGTTTTAAGTGGCGAAGCCGGAAGAACTAGAAACTCCATCCGATTACCATCCATACTGAAAAGGCCTGCCAGTTCGCAAAGCCAAGCCGCCATCCAAGTCCAAGGCAGCGATTCCGCACCAGCCCTTCATGCTCTTCATGGTGACACAAAATAGAACAAGCAGCGAAGCGCTTCCTCTAAAGAACAAGACTCTGCAAACCCTCCTCAAGCCGGGTGACATTAAAGTTAATCAAGTAACCCTGTTTCAGCCCCGCCAGCTTGAGGTAGGTCAACAGTTGTGCCTCGTGAATAGGCCTCAGTTGATCCACACTCTTAAGCTCATGCCAGTTATATCTTGAAAGCGGAGGACTCATTGAGGTCGTAGGGTTGTTATTTTCCACCATGAAGGGCATGAAGGGCGGTCGCGGTTTCGTGTGCGGCTTGGCTTTTTGTTGAGCGGCATTTGCATTTAGAACCTTGATTCTTCGTGGGTTAATCGGATTGAAGTTTCTGTTTCTTATGGGCTTTCGCCGGGGGCGCGGGTCCGCCGTTCCAGATCTCTTCGGGATCTGCGTGTGCTACGTCGGACTTGTCTCTTCAAACTCCGTTTGATCGACCAGTCCTCGTTCGCTCACTTTTATGAACGGCATGGTTAAACAAGTGTCAGGTTTCAGGTTTTAAGCTTTAAGTGGCGAAGCCGGAAGAACTATAAACTCCATCTGATTAATATCCATACTGAAAAGGCCTACCAATTCGCAAAGCCAAGCCGTCACCCAAGTCCAAGGCAGCGATTCCGCACCAGCCCTTCATGCTCTTCATGGTGACACAAAATAGAACAAGCAGCGAAGCGATTCCTCTAAAGAACAAGGATCTAAAAGGGCTTTGGACGTTGTGGTCGGTAGCTAAATCAGACCCCTGTCCAGTTGAGTCACTGAATATTATCATCTACTTCTCAACATCACCCTACCCAAAACAAGCAGAATAATTACAGCATTCTGCGTTTTCGCAGGAGCCAGCCGGAAAAACTAACACCGATGCTACCGAGCAGGACGGCTCCGGGAACGGGAACTGTCGCTATCGTAAGTGTGACACCATCATTATTGAAATGGCAGTCCGGGTCGAAGCCGATGCCAAAATTGTCGTCATACAAAACATAAGTGTTAAGCGTGCCAATTTCACTACTGTCAAAAATGTATGTTATATCTTGTCTATTATCATAACCACCAGGTAAGTTTTCATATTTCACCAAAGAAACTGCCCCGCCAAAATCAAAGGTGTTATCTCCGCCACCTTGATCATCAGAAAATGTTGAAAGACCATCCCATAACCAGTTACCGTCCAAGAGGCTAACGTATAGTACATTATCGTCATCATTCCAGTTATAAATGTCGTCGAAAAACAAACTCGCACTGTCAATGGTCTCTCCGCTTGGTAGGCTAAAGTCAATTTTCCAAGCGTAATACTTACTGTGTTCAAGGTTGTCCAGATTAGCAGGATCGGGCTGGAATGTGTAGACATCAGCATTTGCAGAGACTGTTATAACACCTACGGCCACCATACAAGCTAATACGATTGATCTTTTCATATCCTCTCCCTTCCACTGAAACCTTTCAAGGGCATGGTTGATGGAGTAAAACAATGGCCCTGATTAATTGTAATTTGTGTTGCACTGTCCTTCTTCTCAGCCAATCAATAACCACCGTATTGGAGTGACTCACTTAAAGTTGCGCCTTGACCAAGATGGACGACTAGCACATTCACTTCCTTGCAGGAAAAAAGGTATTATGAAAACAATTTCACTTCTTCCTCTATAATACTATTCTGCTATTATAAACAAGTTAGACAAGAATGTCAAGAAAAAGTCCAGTAATGACACCAGCGCAAAAAGTATGCCTTAGGCTGCCATGGCGACTGCGTTTGACATGACAACGTAGCTCTGAGTTGGAGCCCACATGTCGAATTACTACGGGTAACGAACAAGGCCGACAAGCGATCTCTGGAGCAACGTATTATCCGTGAGATCCTCTCGCTTACTCACCGGGCGACGGTAAGGCTGCGATCCAGTTGTCGGGATCGTTGCCATAGTCGGTGAGCCTGTTGCGTGTGAGCGACTTGCCATAACCGTCCGGTTCGGCGGGCCAAAGGTCTCTTGAGCCCGGACTGTCCTCAGGGTGAAAGCCGTCGCTGTAGTTGACTCTGTCGATGCGGATGTAATGCCGCTGACCGTCCCCAGCGACGTCTCCGGGCATCGAAAGCTCCAGCCTCTCGCCTGCGTCGCTAAGCTTGCCGTCGTAGGGCCCCAAGATCCTCTCTGCAGGCATGCGTGGATAACGCCAGGAAAACGCATCAGGATTGCTGACCACCAGAATATATTCACCGGCAGCAATCGTAACGGGCAGCTCGTCCGGGAATGTGAAGTCGATGCCGTCGGTGAATTTCCACGGTTGGCCTTTGTCGTGGCGAAACAGCGTTACCGGCTCTGCGGTGATGTTGTGAAGCTCGACGTATTCGTATTGATCGTTGGTATACGCACTGCCGACGGGCCAATCGGGATTGTACATGATTTCGCTGATGACTATCGGGCCTGCCTCAGGTTCGCTGTTGGCCGAACCGGGTGTGGCCAGGCTCATCGGCACGAAGTCGTAGCTGTCTGTGCTGCGCTTGTAGTAGCGCCCGAACGATACGCCGGTTGCCGAAGCGCCGAAATCCTCCAAAGTCCTATAGCCTGTCAATCCACCGTTCTGCGCCGACGTCAGATACAGTTGCTCGCCGTTCTCACTCAGGGCAAATGGCAAGTGGCTGCCGGGAGCGTTCGCATTGCCGAAATGAATGTCCTGGCGGAGCACGAGGTATTCATTCGGACCGAGCGTTGTACCGAGTGCAATCTCGTATTTGGTCGGATTGCTCTTGCTGTCACTGATGAACCAGCCGCCAATGTCGATAGCTTCTGCGGTAGTGTTATACAGCTCAATCCAATCCGAGGCGTTAGCATGAGAATGAGCCAGGATCTCGTTGATCACAACAGCCCCCGGATTGGGGATGCCGCCGCTGTCATCGTGTCCGGGCGAACCGCCGGTGTATGTGCTTGCTCGCCAGGAGCCCTTTTCGTTCCAACTGTTCGGATCAGGGTTAGTCGGATCGACAGCCGTCAGTGAAAAACCTCCGCCGTCGGTAATGGAGCGCCAGGCGTCTTTGTAATCGAAGTCAAGGATTGTCCGGCCGATTGCATCTTCGAGCCTGATTCTTTCACCGGCATTGTCCAGCTTGCCTGCATATCGGCCGGCGATGTTGACCTTCGTACTGTACCGGCCTGTTCCGTATCGCTCTTCGAAGGTGTTTGGGTCCCGGACGACCACGATGTTTTCGCCTGCCGCCAGCTCTATGCTTGGGAAAGTGAAATCAATACCGTTGCTGAAGCTCACCAGATTCAAGTTGATTGTCTCGGCTCCGATGTTTCTAAGCTCGATGAACTCTTCGTTCGGGTCCTCAGCGTGGTACATAATCTCGGTGACCCGCAGAGTCTCTGCGACGGGGCCTACCGCAAAGGTCGCCTCACTCAACGCGCTCCAGGTGCTGCCCGTCAATACTCTCGCCTTGACCTTGGCGCTGTGGGGCAGGGTGATCGGTCCGGTGAATTGGAAAACGTTGGCTCGGCTGCTGTCGTCGAGATTGGTTTCACCTGCCAGAAGCTCGGCAGAGATAAAGAAATCCGAGTCTATGGCCGAGGAATTCAGGCCGTGGATAGCCAGCACGTTACTGCCTTGTTGAAGAACGCCGAGCGAGGCGGAAACGTCCATGCCCTCGAACTGTACGGCTTCGGCGTCAGCGCGGACGTCGTCGGCGTGCGAATTCCAGGCCGGTGTGCCGGTGAAATTCCGTCTGGCTATCTCGATGCCGTTTAGATAAGCGACGAAACCGTCATCGTACCTGACCCTTAGCGTCATCAAGCTGAGATTTCCGAGCGCGCCGTCAAAGGCAAAAGGAATACGAATATAACATGTAGCGTTCTTGACAAACATCTGCGATTCGACATTCAGGTTGATCAGGTTTCCATAGATCTGACTTCGTCGTCTTTCGAAACCAACGCCGCTGCCGGTCCCAGAGGACCAGGCCGAGTCATCAAACACGCCGCTTGCCTTCCAATTGTCGCCTACTGATCGTATCGGGACAAACGCCCGCTTGTCGGCATGTTCAGGCACCAGGATAGTATTGGTTGTGCCCACCGGCTGTGCTGTCTCGGCAGGACGTGGATCCGAACCGTCCAGGGTATAGTATATGACTTGAAATCTGCCTTTATTCGTCATGACGAGTGCCTCGCCTCTCGATAGGTGGCCGCCATGCCGGGGCGTGCCGTTGACGTTGAAAACCGGGCCTTCGGAGGTGAACACACCTTCCCGGGCGCATGTGTCCAGGAAGATGTCCAGGCGGTTCGGCACCCAGCCGCTGAGTGTGTACATATCCATGTTGGGAATGACGCCCAGCATCTGATCGCGGAGTTCCAGGAATCGCCTGCTGATGTTGGTTTCCGTCAGCGCGCCGTCATTGTAGAAATGTTTGTACAAACGGTCACCGAATTGGCGCCTGAAGGTGTCGCTTGCCTTGAGTGCCCGGTAGAACCAGGCGATAGGAGTCTGGAGATTGTTAAGCCCGCTGGGTTGGGCGGCCCAACTCGGGAAATCTGTGAAACCCGACTTGTTGAGATCGCCCGGTCCGAAGGTGCCTTCCGCGTCCCAGATGAAGAACCTCCATATGCCTTCGTCCGAGTGCTCGGCCGCCGCGGACCAGTTGTTCTGCGGCCAATCCCAATTTGCGGCCCAGAGCTGCAGAATGAGATAGTCGATAAACGCCGGGATATCGAGCCGTTCGCTGACGTACTGGTAATGCCCGTCATTGGACAGATTGTTGGTGCGTGCGTAATTCACCAGGGCATTCCAGGCGACCGCGTCCCCGTCCCGCATGCCGCTCATGGTCATCACGTCCCACGGCTCGTTGTCTCCGTACCATTGCTGACAGAACGCATCTTTGATATGTTCACAAGGGTTGAAATAGCCTTTGTATTCGCCGTTGATGAAGAGATTGGCCATCGTTCCGCCGCTGGCGACATGTCCCATATCTTTCTGCAGGCGCCTCATCAATTCGTCCTTGATGAAGGGATTTACCCTGTCGTTGTGGCCTCCGCGGACGACTATACTCTTGAAACTTTCGACCTCAAACGGAAAGAGCGGATACTCCAGCCGGCTCGGGCCGTACCTGTCGCGGAAGTAAAGTCTAAAGGCAAATTTTCCGTTGCCCGACCAATAGCCGTCCTGCCGGCGATACCGCGGGCGCATATAGTCACTTCCGTGAACGCGGAGTCCGCAATCTACCTGAAAGCCTGAGTTGTCCTCGGGCTGGATCCACTCGAACGACACGGGACGTTCATATTCCATTCCTCGGCGCATCGGATTGTTGTGGCTTGCCGGGCCACTCGAGATCCACGTATCGCCGTACGACCCGCCGACGATAGCCATGACGCCGTCCGGCTCGTAGAACGTCTTGTGCTCGTCTCCGACAAGGGAGATCAGCGGCAGCGATTTGACGGCATCGCTGGCATTCAATACGTAGGTGACGGTTTCCAGAGCCGATTCTTTCCAGCCCGGTTTTGTGGCTTTGGCCCGCAGACAGGTAGTATTGCGAATGAAGATGGGGTCGGTGTAGGCCGCTCCCGAGGGAAATCGCCCGATAAATTCGTAGGGAACGGCGCCATCGAGCGTATAGTGAATGGTTGCTCCTTCTGTTTCCGTGGCGAGCGTTACAAGAAAAGACCTGTCGTAGAAGCCGCGTTTGTGGCTGAATTTCGGCGCCTCGACCTCGCCCAGATACGCACCGTCGTTTTCTCTTGCCGGCGTGGGGTTGGCGAGGAATCGTGAATTGTCGGCAGCATCGGGGTAGCTGCCGAACGACATGTCCGAAGTCTGGCCGCCAAATTCCAAACTGTGGATCAAAGTACTCCCGTCACCTGCAAACAGGCCCACCTGGTCACCATCGGCATTGAGCTTGAAATTTGCGTGCAGGCCGACATCGCCGACATCGTCATCGGTCCATATTAACAGGTAGCCGCCCGCGGGGATTGTAGTGGCAGCCGGTCTGTTGTTGCTTGGAATCCGCCACATCATGGGATTCTCCAGATTGTCTGTCAAATACATGCCGCCTACATTGACAGGACCGGTGCCGGCGTTGTATATCTCGATCCAATCATCATATTCCCCCTGTGGGTCCCGGACAGAGGTGCTATTGGACGCCATGACCTCGTTAATCACCAGAGGGATGCCTACCTCATGCCAGTGGCGGCTCAGCAGAACAAAATCCGACATGTTTACTCCGTCGACACCATCGAGATCGGCGCAACCGGCATCGGGGCAGTTTTCCGACGGGGCCAGCCACTGCCCGGCCAAGGCTTGAATGTCCAACAGATCGACCCGGCAGTCGCCGTTAAGATCAGCGGCAGGACAGTCGGCCTTGACAAGACCGGATGAAGATACAGTCACAACAAGAGCAAGCAGAAGAACTCGCATATGTCTAAACACCTTCTAATACCTGGTTCACTGTTGATTTAGATTATTTGACTCTCGAGGGCCTCCCAAAAGGATGAAACTCCTAGCCATCACACAGGTAATCTTCATTTATTATAACATATCCAAGGCAGTTGAGACAGCGCCTTTTTGCGAGTCACGTGAATGCTCTGGGCGTTCGACGCTAGGCAACTCAGTGCGAAATGGCGTACATGATGATGTTGATCCCCATTTGAATGGCTTTTTTGTAGTTGTGCCTGCCAAATACTTGGCCGCGACTATCGCACCAGCCACAGTGAAGATCCGTCGAGCTTAGAAATGCCGCGAGGCGATCGCCGATAAAAACTCCCCTGGCGCCGTGGTTCTGTCCGTGCATGTGTGGTATTGGCGATTGCCTGGGCTGTCTCAAGCCCGGCACCGGTATGGGAGTCAGTTGCTGCATTAACGGAAGGCCGGTGTCGCCGAGGTCGTATACATTGTGAAACACTTCATGCTCCGGCGGTATCCTCTTGACTGCTCCGCTGGAGAAGACCTCTTCCAGAAGTGCATAAGAACTCTTGTAAAAGAAATCACCGCCGCTTGCGACAACGCAGTCATCCATCAGCAGAAATCCGCCGCGAAGGATGTATTCTTTTAGATTGGCCTTCTGTCTGTCGGCAAACCTGTAATGGTTTTCTCCGGTCATAAAAAGAAAAGGATATTTCTCCAGGTCTTTCAGTTCGTCAAATTCGACTACTGCGTTGAGCTGGCCCTCGGCCGACCACTGAGGCTGCCAGTCGTATGCTCGTCTTATTGGTTTGACTCTGCACCGGATCACCGAACTGAGCTCTCTCAGCAGGTTCGCATCTCCGCCCGGCCGGACATTCCATCGGTCGACTTCCCGTTCTTCGTGTGTGAACTTGACCCTGGGCATCAGGAAGTCGTACTTATCGAGGTCGTCCGGGCCGTTGTCAGGCTCGCCCGCTTGGATTGTCGAGCCAAACCCGGTCGCCGCCAATGCCGCGCCGACAGCTTGGCCGCCTGCTTTTTTCAACAATTGCCTTCGGCCTATCTTTTCGCACCGTTCCGTACATGACATAACTGTTCCTCATTTCTTGCTCGAAAGAAAGAATTTCGAGGCTGGGGCGCCATCGGTTTTGTCCTGTTTGAATCTCCAGGGCTTGTCGCTCGCCGCGCCATCTCCATTGTCCTCCAACAGAGGTGTCTCAGTCTTGAGCAGGCCCATGCTGCGATAAAAATCATCCAATTGCCTACAAGCGGATGTGAATGCTTCCAGCAGCGAGACCTTGCCGTCGTTATCCGTGTCACTCTCATCCTCACCGAGGGCGGGGACAAAGTACGCGCTGAATCGCGTACTGTAATGCTGATCGGCCGTGCAGCCGGCTACGACGATCCGACCTTCTCCGGCTAAAGCCTTGACCGCCAGGCCGGCGCCAGGGCAGTCCAGTACGATCAATATCGAAGATGCTTTGATCCGGCCAAGCCATTCGGCTAACTGTTCGTGCGTAATATCGGCACCCGGCAGATTGAGACGCAGCTCATCGGCCACGACGTTTGCCTGGCCCACGTAGTAGAATACAAATCTGTCTGCAGGATTTACGGCGGCGGCAAATGCGTCTATCCGCTCTTCTATATTCTCGGCCGTTGATACGTCTGATGCGGTGCGGGCCAGCGACCGGCTATTCGCCAGCACGGCCAGCCGATCACGTTTGACCGAGGCGTTATTGAGGAGAAAATTGCGGAGGTCCACCACAGCTTTGTCCTTGGTCTGGCGGTCTTTTGCATTCTTATTTATACCGGTGACAATCAACGCATGCGTATTGTTGTTTTCTGCTCGGTTCGGATTTGGCCCCGCGCTCGACGTCCCGAAGATCGCCGATGCACCTGCCATCGTCAGCATGATCGCAGCCATTATCCTTTTCATGTCAGCCGTTAACACCTTTCAAACAAGACCGATTGACCGCCTGAGAAACCAGCCTGTAGTGAGTAATATGCAGAGGATCGCGAGCACAAGCCAATTGGGCCAGATACTCGTCATTCGGCGCGAGCTACCCGCGACTGTCTGGGCCTCAAACATCTGTGTGAGATTCTCATCAACATCGTCGGCATGGAAATACTTTCCATTGACCTTCTTTGCGAGCGCCCGCAGGAATTCTTCGTCCAGCTCGATATTGGTCATTTCGGCTCTGACGGGCGGCAAGTTCGCGGCGATAGTTTTTTCGCCGAGGAAGACACCGCCAGCTTCCGCCTGGGCCGTCGCTACGATTGCCTGGTCCTTGATGTTCTCAACCTCCGCGACGTAATGCCCCTGGCCGGTGTGTTGCATGCTCACGGTGTTTTCTCCGAGACTGAGCAGCACGTTGGCGCCGCCGACAGGATCAAACGAGTTGTCGCAAACGTACGCCTCGAACCTCAGCTTGTCTGCCTGCTCGGCGGCTCGCTCGGCGAATAGTTCGACACCAGCTTCACGGCTTGTTATCCTGCCCAAATGGGCCGTCAGACCCGCCATGATCTTGTAGAGCAAGCCCCCCTGGAGATCTTCGCGATACCACCTAAAGAGCTGCGAAGCGTTGAGCAGACAGACCCCGCCGCGACCGACTCGATGAATGGAAACGACGGGCGTATCCTTGACCGAGAGAAGTGTGGTGGAGGCGGGCTTGCTGTTGGAGATTCGATAACACGGCAACGTCTGCCCGTCATAGTCTTTCAGTGTTTCGGGGCCGACCACTTTGCTGTCGATTCCCTCGAGTGTCAGCTCGATTTGTCCCGGATTGGCCGGCCAGATCGTTGGCTCGTCGGGATCGAAGACGACGGGGACAAGCGTTTTGGCCTTTCTGTGTGTCCATGCTGGTGGTCCGAAGTCGGCTTTGCCCGGGAGCAGGATAAGTCCGCCTCCTCTGTCGACGACGAAGCCGTATAGACTGTCAACCTGGACGTTAGTCAGAGCCTCCAGGTCGCAGGGCCCGAGAATTATGATGTCGTACTCGTAGAATCGGCGCCTGTCATCCGGCAACTTGACGTAGCCGGACATCTTCGATGCCTTCTCGGCGAGCGCTGCCGTTCTGATCACATCCAGGCTCAGATCCAATTGAATCTTGTCGTCTCTGGCCAGAGCCTGCCGGACTTTGCCGATATTGAAATTCGCCACTTGTGAATAGAAGAGGACTCTGAGCCTGGTTTCTTCAACGACCTCTATCATCGTGCTGCGAACATTGTTTGCCTGGTTCACTTCGTTGCCGGCGGCAATTGCCCGGGCCGAGAAGGCGTAGCTGCCGAGTCGGTCCGCACCGACAGTGAACTCCACCGTCACATCGGTCTCTGCAGAAGTCTGCTGCGGGCGACTCTGCGCGAATCGGTCGCCGGGAATCTCCCTCGAATCTATCACGTGCTTGTCTTTGAGCAGCTCAATTGTCACAGGCTTGTCATACAAGTTTCTGGTGGCAACGGCCACTGAGATATTGCAGGCTGTATCAATCGCCATCCGCGCCGGAGCGCTGATTGATGTTATTGCGATGTCGGCCTGCTTGCCCCTTGAGCCGACACCGACAAAGACCGTTTGGAAATCCCTGTTGCGCAGCGGCAGATATGTGTTGATGTTCTTGTCATCGGCCTGTCCGTCCGTGAAAATGACCGCCCCTACGACTTTGCTCTTTTCAACTGGTTGCTCTTTGTCAAAATCACGCCCAACTTCGCCGGAAGAATCAGGCGTGCCCTCTGCGGCAGGGGATTCTTCGGTGACGTCATATTTGCCCAGCGTTGCAAAGACGCTGTGCATGTCCGTTTGCGGGCCCCAGCGTCGCAGGAAATCCGCTGAGCCGCCGTGGTAGCTCTGACGGTCGAATCCGAAGATTCTATAGCCGGCGCCGTCCTTGTCGAGGGGGCGGAATTTCTCTTCAAATAAGCTGAGCGCCTTGTCCAGCCTGGTCGATTGTGCGTCTTCGACGACCGACATGCTCTGGCTGGTGTCGAATATTGCCAGTACGGAATTGCTCGATAGTGTCTCGCTGACCTTGGCTCGCGACGGATTCCACAGTATCAGCAGCAAGATTACAATCGACGCGTATTGCAGCAGAATCAGCGGCATCCTGTACGGTCGCAGTTTTGCGCTTTGCTGCTCGCCCAGACGAAAGGCGAGCAAGATCAGCGCTGCAAAGACTGCCAGAAGCAAACCTGCAATAAAATGTCCCGGATAGTCAACGAATATCATTCCTGCACCGATTCGGGGTCGAACTTCGCCGCGTTTTCAAAAAACTCATTCTCCTGCCCGTAAAACTTCACGTCGGAAGATTCGTCCTCGCTCAACTGCTGCCGGCGTTTCCTGGCGTCTATGGAAATCGACCAGAACTGTCGAGCCAGTTGCCTCGCCGCCTCGGCGGGGGCCAGGCCCGAGCCCATGGTAAGAACGAGACCTGCCGCCGACCTGGTGCCTTTGCTCTGGTCTATCGTTGCCCATTGCGGTTCCGGCATCGTCTCGAGCAGGCGTTTGGCTGCTTCCAGCAGGGCTAACATGTCCTGCTCCTCTTGAGGCGTGACAGATTCGTCAAGGGCGTCCGCATCTTCGGCAAGCTGCTCAGCCATCTTCTGAGCTTCTTGCGCGAGCTTTTCTTCGTCGCTCAACGTAAGCTCGCCATCGAGCGCCTGCGTTGCCAGATCCATCCGGCGTCTGGCCAACTCCATCAGCTCGACAGCCTCCTCGGAATCCCTGTGGCCCATGTCCGCCTGGTAGCGCGCCTGGGCAAGTTTCTCCAGAAAGTCGTCCATCCTGGCAACAGCTTCGTCCAGGTACCTTTGCGCCTCGGTCCTTCCTTCGCCTCGGTCGCTCTCCGGGCTTTCAGGTAACTGCTCCAAGTCCCGCTTCAACTGCGCAACCTGCTGCTGCAGCGCTCGCTGCCTGGCCTGGAGCATTCTCAGCCTGGCTTCGGCGTTGGCGGCAGTACGCTGGCCGCCGTGCTGACCTTGCTCGCCGCTCTGAGCTTCGGCGGAACTTTCACCGTCGCTGCCGCTGCGACCCTGCGCACTCGCATCCTTTCCGGAGTTCTCTCCTTCAGAGTCGCCCTGGCTCTCATCAGCTTCTTGCTGCGACTCGCCAGAGGCATTTTGGCCTTTTCCTGTACTTTCACTCTGAGGACTGCCCGCGGCGTTCTTGCCCTCTCCGGCGCTTTCGCTCTCCGATGTGTTCTGGCTTTCGGCGGAATCCTGCTGGTCTCCGGGAGCTTGACCTTCCGAGGCGCCTTTGCCCTTTCCGGGGCTCTGACTCTGTGACGCGCTCTGGCTTTCGGCGGAATCCTGCTGGTCTCCGGGAGCTTGACCTTCCGAGGCGCCTTTGCCCTCTCCGGGGCTCTGACTCTGTGACGCGCTCTGGCTTTCGGCGGAATCCTGCTGGTCTCCGGGAGCTTGACCTTGCGAGGCGCCTTTGCCCTCTCCGGGGCTCTGACTCTGTGACGCGCTCTGGTTTTCGGCTGAAGCCTGCTGGTCCCCGTGAGCTTGACCGTCCGAGGCGCCTTTGCCTTCTCCGGGGCTCTGACTCTGTGACGCGCTCTGGCTTTCGGTTGAATCCTGTTGGTCTCCGGGAGCTTGACCGTCCGAGGTGCTCTTGCCCTCTCCGGCGCTCTCACTTTGTGACGCACTCTGGTTTTCGGCAGAAGCCTGTTCGTCACCGGCCTTGGGATCGCCCGAGGCGCCCTTGCCCTCTCCGGCGCTCTCACCTTTCGACGCGCTCTGGTTTTCGGCGGAATCCTGCTCGTCACCGGCCTTGGGATCGCCCGATGTGCTCTTGCCCTTCCCGGCGCTCTGACTCTTCGACGCATTCGGGTTTTCGGCGGATTCCTGCTTGCTACTGGCACTTTGACTGCCTGAAGAGCCTTTGCTTTCCTGGCCGGCGCTTGCTTTGCCTTGTTGTTGGCTACTCTCCTTGTTCTGGCTTTGTTCCTGGCCGCTGTCGGTTGACGATTTGTCATTCGCGGTCTTCTGCGCAGAACTTGTCTCTTCGGCCTGCTGTTTCAGTAAGTTCTCGAAAGTGTACTGCAAGTTCTTCTGCTCCCGCGTCAATTTCTTCAGTTCTTGCTGCACCTTCTTTATCTCACTCTCGATGCGTTCCTTTTCATACTCCGAGAACTCAGGCTTCTCTTGCAGTTTGACGCTGTCAGGCTTCGGCGGCTGCTGGCCCTGACCTGTGATGGGTGGATTCCGCAGGAGTTCGAGTTCGAGTATGAATTTGCGCAAAATGCGGTAAGCATCTTTCTCAGGACCTATCGCCGAACGCGCATTGTACTCAGTCAGGTGCTTGCTTGCTTGTTTGTAATATTGCAGAACGACATTGAGAACCGCCTTCTGACGGTCGTTAAACCCATAATCCGAATCATCGCGAATAAACGCCAGTTGCTCGGCGCAGTACCGGACATCGTTGTCTATAGAGTCCATCGCGGATCGATCCCGCTCGGTTGGATTCGGCTTGCCGGCGATGGCCCATGTCTTCTTTAGTATCGCTCGCGTGTATTCGAGAATATTGAGAAGCTCGACCGGAGGTGGCATTCCTCCCTGGCTGGGACCTCCGCCGGGCCGGGGACGCCAGTTCTGCCTGTAGGGCCTGATCTCGATAAAGTACACCTCGCTGCTCGCGGTCCGATTCGCCTGAGCCGAGCCTGTGTCAATATCCGTCGCCTCAGCGTAAAAAAGGATGCTGTCGCCCACGGTCAATTCGTATTTCTCCAATTCGATCGTATGACTGTATTCTTTGCTCTTGACTGCCTCATCAATCGGAATCAGAAGTTCGGTTGGTTGGTGACCCGGTATCTCCAGGCACATCCTTGCAGAATCCAGGCCGAAGTCGTCGGTTATCTCGAACGTGATCGGCACGCTTGCGACATCAGTCGTCAGGTAATCACCTTCCGGGCAGATCAGCTTGAACTTCGGGGGCTCATCGGTTCTTACAACAACTTCGAGATCGGGCAGATCGTCATTGGCCAGACCCTGCTCGTTGACGAGATCGAACTTTACCGAGCCGCTTCTGTCGGCGTTAAAATGGAAGGTGAACTGCTGTGCCCCGTTCAACTGTTTGGTGATAGTCTTGCCGTCCAGCCCGGTTATCGCAACTTCTTTGAGCTTCTCGGTAGCTTGCACGTTCAGCGCGACAGTACTGCGCTCGACTACTTCCAGAGTATTGTTCTCAATCTGCTCATGATAAGGCTTGACCCACGTTCTTCTCGGGGGCCTTTTAGGCATCGCCACCGTGGCTGTCATACTTTCTATTTCGGGCGCCGGGCAAATGCTCAGCTCATGCCAGTCAGTGGAGGCTGAATCCGTCTCGAAACGGTACTTGAACCGGCCCGTCTCCGAGAAGCTTCTGGACGCTTCAAATCGCGGCGTTCGGTCTGCGTCGGTAGTCGGCCTCACCTGCATTTCCTCGGGTTTGGGGGCCTCACCGTCCCCTTCTGCGGCATCGGGTTCGAGCTTAACCAGCACGAGTCTTCCCAATTCCGGTGTGCGACCTTCAATTTGCGCCGTAAATGTCACCTCAGAATTGGGTTCGGCAATTATGTCTTCGGTGATTGATCGCAGATTCGTCGACGACAACGGTTCAACAGAAGCCGCCGGCTGGGTGAGCCGGGCGAAGTATGAAGAAAAGTAAACATAGTTGTCACGAATGTAGAACCACGCAGTGGCGAGCCCAAACAGGATGATCGCCCCGAGAACATATCCCTGCCATTTCTTAACAGTCGAATCAAACCGAAATCCACTGCAGTCTTTGTCTACACGCAGAACAAGATGCTCGGCCAGAGCCCTGGAATACGGATATTCCTGCTTGTTCTCGTGATATTCCATAGCCGTGACAAGCTGCTGGTTGAAGCTTCTTCTGTTCTCGATGTAATTTGCCGCGCCGCTGCACGACACGCGGCTCAGCAGCAGTTTTGTCAGCCGGTGTAGCAGGCCGGCAATACCTGCCAGCAGCAAAATGAGAGCTATGACTCTGCCGCGCTGGCCAAAATTCAGCCGATGGTCAAGCCAGGCATAGACGCCGATATAAACCGAAGTAAAAATCAGACACAGCGCAGCGATTCTCATGATCGCCAGTGCCGCCAGCCATCGCCTGACCTTTCCAACTCGCTCGACAAGAGCGTCTAGTTTGTCTTGGGTTGTTTCAGGCATATCAAATCTTATCTATCGCTTCAGTCTGTTCGCAACGACCGGCTCGAGAAGGAGCAGCAGGATAATCAGCCAGGCAAAAATTCTCCACAGAGGCATGCGCTTAGTGTCATCGAATGTTCCGGCCTCGGCAACGTCTTTATCGACATCCTCCGGAAAAATACGGCTCATGATGCCGGCCAGCTCACCAGCCACCGGCCTGGCCATATCGGTTTCACCCTGCGGCAAATTGACACCTGCATACGTTGCTGGCTCATCCAGCGTCTTGACCCATCCGATGCCCGCCGGGTCCGGGACAAGCAGGAAAGAGTCCACTACGGCTGCGCGGCGCTTCTTGCCGTCGCAGGTCTCGACCCAGAATTGCTTGCGCTCGGCGGAGGATGCCTGGGCATCGGAAATCGGCAGCATTACTCGTTCATCACGCACAAAACTGTGCTCGGAGACTCGGCTGCTCTCGCCCAGCAAATACCGGCAAAAAGCAACCGACGCATTCGATTTGGTCAGCGACCCGAGCGAGTCATCAACGCTGGTATTGACGAGGATGGACATTCCGCGACCGTAACGTTTCAGGTAGATGAAGCCGGAACCGTTCTGTAATTTCCACAGACATCTGCTGTCAGCATGGCCCTTACATTCCAGATAGCCTTTCAGGAGAATCTCCTCTACGCGGTAGTTGGTCAGTGACTTCGCAGCCACGTTGTCGACGCCGAAGGCCCGGCTATCGCAGGGTTTCGGCTCCAGGTATGTTCGCTCGTGAAAACAGCTGCCCGGCAACGCGGCGAGAACATCCCGCTGCCACAACTGTCTTGCTGCCTCTTGCGCAATCGTCTCTGTCACAAAGCAGACGAATCTGCCGCCGGCATTTACAAAAGTCTGCACGCTCGAGGACAGGTAGCTCAGCCTCTCGGCAATTGTCGAGCACACCACAACATCGGCCGAGCCAAAATCCGACCGGACGAGATCGGCGGTCAAAACCTGTCTGACGTTCAATGTGTTGTATTGATTCATTCGCGACAGGGTATCCATAGCGGTCTTGACCAGAAACATTTCATTCGCGCTATCACCGGCCAGGAGAACGTTGATGTCTTTACGCCCCGGCACGGAAACCGCCAGGTAGAATGTGTCGTCCTCTTCCAGGCCGTCGTCGCCCGATAAGCTCAGTTCCACAGGCAAGAATTGTTGTTCTTGCCCGGCGGCGCCAAGATCTATTTGCACCTGATAAATTCCACGCTGATTTGCGGGCAGGCTTATCTCTACGGGAGGCGAGCTTTCCGTTCGGACATTCGCTGTCAAACGTCGATTTTGCTCGACCTGGCCGTAATTGACGACGGCAGCATTTACACTTAGCTTTCCGTCTACAAATCCAACCAGGTGGGCGTCGACTATTGCGGCGTTGTCAATGGGTTTCGACGAGATGACCTGCTTGTGGTCAATTCCGGCGACAGCTACAGGTTCCTCTATGCCGACAAACTGCCTCAGGATGTTTGGTGTAAAATCACTCAGCACCGTCACTGAAATGTCCTCGCCTGAGTGCTGCGTGCGACTGGCTTGACTCAAACCCGAGAGAAAGTTGCCGACATTTGCGCTGCCAGGTTCGATTCTCATTGCCTTAACCTCAGCCAGCGCCTGCTCCTTGCTCAAATCCCGCACCCAGTCTCCTGAGGCCAGGGCGCAAACATTGAACGCCGGCGCGCCGGGGTCGGCCTGCGCCGTGCGGATGTAATCAACCGCCGAATCCACCATCTTGTCGAAATAGCTGCCGTCTGGGTCGGAGTAGGCCATCGACATCGAGTTGTCGAGTCCCAGGAAGAAGATGGATCCGGCTTGCCCCGGATCGCGACTGACGTGCAAAAGCGGCCTGGCGAAAAGGATTGCAATCAGAACGATTATTGCACAGCGGAGCAGCAGTATCAGCAGGTCGCGCAACTTTCGCCTGGATTGACTCTCGATCTGGCCCGTATGCAGGAACCGGAGCATCGTGAACGGCAACCGTCGAAAGCGCGGCCTCGCCAGCAGATGGGCAATCACAGGCCCGGCTACAGCGAGCCCGCCGAACAAGAATATCCACTCCACAAAACTCACATCAATCTCTTTCGCTTGGCCAGGTATGCCACCAACGCTCGGTCCAGGGGCTCGGAAGTATCGAGCAGGCAATAATCGATGCCGCGGTTGCCGGTGGTTCTTTCAATGTCGTCCAGGAACTCGGCCACGCGCTGGCGATAGCCGTCCCGCAGGGACTGCGGAAACGTGCGCATCCTGGCTTTGGATTCCATATCTTCGAACTGGATCAGTCCTTCATAATCAAGATTAAGCTCCTGATGGTCCATGGTGTGAAAAACGATCACCTCATGCTTGAGGAATTTCAAATGCGACAAGCCTTTGTATATGTCGGCCTCGTCGTCGAGCAGATCGGAGATCAGGATGATGATGCCCCGTCGTTTTGTAGTCTCGGCGATGGTGCGAAGAACGCCGGCAAGGTTGGTCCGCCCGGCGGGTTTGTTGTTTTGCAGAGCCGCCAGAATCGTGCTCAGATGCGTACGTTTCGATTGGGCGCCGATACGCTTTATCACTTTTTCGGCGAACAGGACCAGGGATGTGCTGTCGCTTTGACTGAGCATGAGGTAGCTCAGGGCCGCGGCGAGAAAGGAACCGTACTCTAACTTGCTGACGCCGCCGTTACCGGCAAAGGCCATGCTCTTGCTGCTATCCAGCAGTATGTACGCTGTTGTGTTTGTCTCCTGCTGGAACTGCTTTATGTACAGTTTGTCGCTGCGGCCGAAGACTTTCCAGTCGACAAATTTCAGCTCGTCGCCGGCGTGATATTGCCGGTGGTCGCTGTATTCGACGCTGAAGCCGTGGAACGGGCTCGGGTGCAGCCCCGAAAAGAAACCTTCGACCGCACAGCGGGCAACCAGGTCCATGTTCCCGAGCTTGCTCAGAAACACAGGATCGAGATACTTGCGGCTCTGTTTCACTGTCTTGACATCTCAATTGACTATTGACTATTGACTATTTTCTATTTATTACCTTCGACTCCGGTCATGACGATGGCCGTGGTTTCTATATTCGTGTTCATTCGTGCTAATTCGTGGTTCCAACTTCGAAGAAGTCCGGATTAGTTCCTGCCTCTCTCATTTCGGCTGCGGCACATTCTCGACAAGATCGTCTATAATCCCTTCGACGCTGATGCCGTCGGCCTCGGCGTTGAAGTTTGGAATAACGCGGTGCCTGAGCACGAGTTTGCTGACAACCCGCACGTCCTCGAAGCTCGGAGTGATGCGCCCGTCTATCAGCGCCTTTGCTTTGGCGCCGAGCGTCATGAACTGGCCCGCTCTCGGGCCGGCGCCCCATTTGAGATATTGCTTGACCATCGCCGTTGCGTGTGCGTTGTCGGGCCTGGTCGCGCGGGTCAGCTTGATGCAATACGCTATCACCATGTCGCTGACCGGGGCCATTCGAACGATCTCCTGGAACAGCACCATGTCGTTTCTGTCGAGCACCTGCCGGGCGGAGATCTTCTTTTTCGTCGTGGTCTGTTTGACGATCATGTGCTCTTCCTTGGCGCTGGGGTAGTCGATATAGATCATAAACATGAACCTGTCCAGGGCGGCTTCCGGCAACGGATATGTCCCTTCCTGCTCGATGGGGTTCTGAGTCGCAAGCACAAAGAACGGCTCATCGAGCCTGTACGTCCGGCCGGCAACCGTCACCTCCTGCTCCTGCATCGCCTGCAATAGTGCCGCCTGCGTCTTGGGAGGCGTGCGGTTGATCTCGTCGGCGAGAACCACGTTCGCAAAGATCGGCCCCTTGACGAACTCCATCCGCCTCTGTTTCGATTGCGGGTCCCTCTGGATAATGTCGGCGCCGGTTATATCCGACGGCATCAAATCCGGCGTGAACTGGATCCGGTTGAACTTCAGTTTCATCGCATCGGCTATCGCATGGACCATCATCGTCTTGGCAAGGCCCGGCACGCCCTGAACGATGCAATGGCCCCCGGCGAGCATACAGCACAGCATCGAGTCGATCACCTCTTCCTGGCCCACGATCACCTTGTGTATCTGGTGCTTCAAGCTGGCGTAGCCCTTCTGCAGCCGCGCCATCAACTGGCCCTCGTCGACGCCGTTGCTTGTTTGTGAATTCTTTGCCCCTCGCTCGGTTGTCTGTTCCATACAGGTCCTTTCGGAATTTCTGCCGTCGACAGCTTGCCAAAACAAAGCGCCGCCGGACGCCTAATGTCTGCCCACCCTAATAGACGACAGCCGGCGAATTCCGTAACATAAATTCCATATTTTTTGAAACAAATGCTGCGGTCTTTGCGTGCTGCAACGCCTTATTCTATGAGAAACAATGAAGAATTTCCAGTAAATTGTGACTTGGGGATGCTCAGTGCATGAAATCGCTACGGCCCTCTCCGCAGACCGTGGCAATGACGCAAATAGTGCACGACCGTGTCATTCCGGCCGGAATCCCAACGCAAGCTGCGACGAATGACGGGGAATCGCCGGGTGGCAGCCTCAAGCGCAGCTTGGGGATGGCTTTTCCTGCGTTCACCATCCCCTACGCCTTCGGCGTTGAGGCTGCCACCCAACTGGCCTGTTTCACATCTTGATTGCTCGCAGAATATCCCGGACTTTCATGTCGACCTGGCTGGCTCTCGCAGTCCGCGGGTCTTACCTCGTACAATCCCTACCGCACGAGTTCCGCGACTTCCTCTGCGCTCAGCACCTCATCATAGATGCGAATATCATCAATCATACCGGAGAAGAAAGTCCCCGATTGAAGCATCTTGTCGGCGCCGAAGTACAGGCCGCCGTCGGCATCGACCCCGCCCGCGTAATCAGAGTCCTTGGCAACCTCCGCTCCGTCCACGTACAGGTATCGTTTTAGCCCCACCGAATCATAGACCATGCCGATGTGGTGCCATTGGCCGTCCGTGATGGTTGATCCCGACATCAGCGGATCAAACGGCGGATGCATCAGCCAGGTCGTGAGTCTGCCGTATGATGGGTCCGTCCAGAGCCATCGTGTGCCGGTCTCACCGGTTTGCGATATAATCACTTGACCCCGAGCGCTGCTCCTGATCCACGCAAAGACGCCGAACGATCCCGCCGCCGGGTCCAGGATAAAGGGCGTGCTGACGTAATCATTGGTTCCGTCAAACAGCAATGCTCCGCCTTCCTTGCCGCCGGAAGGCTGCCAGACGGGTCCCCCGTGAAGATCGGCGTCTTGGACGCCTGCGTTGTCGTAGGCGGTGCTGCCCTGATCCTCGTCGAGCTTCCATTGCGCCGTAGGGCGAGAGTCCTCCACCAAATACTTGGCCAAGACGGCCAGATCCTGGGCATCCACAAAGCCGTCGCCCCACGGCATCGGACCAATGTCACACAGTGGATTGTCCGTGTGCCAGTGCTCAACCATGATGCTCACGTCCGCAACATCGACTTTACCGTCACCGTTGAAGTCCACGATAGGGATGATCGGCACCTTCCACATGTAGTACGTGCTTAGATCCAGGCCCACAACGCTACCGAAGTAGAACGTGTTGTCGTCCGGCGAGATGCGTGGATTGATATCATTTGCGGGCCCATTGATTCTTGGCCCAAGATTCACAGGAGCTTGCCAAGGGGCAGAGAGGTTCGCCCGCCTTGTCATCCAACAGTCAGTAGCCCCATACCCACCGGGGCGGAGTGGTTCTCCAATAGGCTCGCAGAAGAACAGCAACAGTCCGTCCGGCGAGAGGGAAATCCAGTGTTCGGAGTATGGACTGTTCACCACGGGGCCAAGATTCACGGGGTCGCCCCAGGGATCGTTTGCCCTCGCGCGCTTTGCCACGTAGATGTCCGAATTGCCGTATCCGCCAGACCGGTATGATACAAAGTAGAGTTCCAGCCCATCCGGCGATTCCCAGGCGCTTGCATCGGTTCGGGGACTGTTCACTCTGGGCCCCAGATTAACAGCAGGTCCCCAGGGGTCGTTCTTCGTCGTGCGTGTGGTCATGTATATGTCATAATAACCGTAACCCCCAGGGCGGGCCGAGTCGAAATAGAGCGTAAGCCCGTCGGCAGAAATAGACGCATATGAGTCGTCCTCAGCGCTGTTGACGGCAGGCCCGAGATTCACCAAGGGGCCCCAGTCGCTGTCCGTCGTTGCACGCCTCGACACCCAGTTATCCGGGCCACCAGACCCTCCCGGTCTGGTCGCGGAAACGTACATCTCCAATCCATCGTACGAGAAGCAGCTTATCCCGTCGTCCCCGCCGAGGACCGGGATGGCCGATTTGAGGTTCACTGGCTCGCCGAAGGTGAAGTCTGCCTTCGCGATATAGGCGTTGGTGAGGACGATGCAGGCCAGTGCTACAAGTAGCAGCATGGCTCCGGCTCCGCGGGTGCGTGAGGTCTTTTTGAATTTCGCAATCATTTTGATCCTCCTTTTCAATTGAGATTTGGTTTCCAGGATTCCCGCCATGCTTGGGAGTCGCTGGGGGCGAGAAAAACGTTCCAATAGGTTGACAATCGTTCGGCCGTATTCTTTGGATTCGCCGCTGTGTGCGTAGGTTAGCACGAGGGCGTCGCACGCCAATTCCCGGTCGGACTGCATTCGATAAAACGCTAACCAGACCAGCGGATTGAACCAGTGCAGGACCTGCAACAGGCTCATCAGCCATCCGACGTAGATATCGCGCCTTCTGAGGTGGCCCAGTTCGTGCAGGAAAACGTAGCGTATTTCTTTGAGAGTCAGAGTCTTGACCATCCCGGCAGGCAGCAACAGTCGCGGCCGGACAAAGCCGAAGAGCGCTGCGCTCCTGACCTTGTCCGTTGTAACGACACCCAGGATGTTGCGGATACCCATCTCGGCCTTGCAGTCTTCCAGTAGATCGAGAATCTTCTGATCGGTCAGTGGCCGCTCTCGCGTAACGAGCCACCATAGATGGAAGTTGCACGCCCCGACGTATACCGCCAGAGCCAGACCTCCGGCCAGCCAGAGCAAGGGTAAGATTTTAGCGAATTTGACAATTGCCGCTTCGGCCTCTGTTTCCTGCAGGTCCGTGCTGCCGCCACGCATGTAGAAGCCCATGCCGCGAGCATCTCTGGATTGCGAGAGGGCCTCTATTATTCCTCCATGCTGGATGGAACGCGGGACCCAGTTGAAGATGCTGATCTTGCTCTCGGGCAGCCAGGGCGTCGCCATGCGTATTAACAGCAGCAGCCAGAGACAGTAATGCCAGCGGATCGGCAGCCTGCCGCGCAGGATCAACTGGACTAACATTATCAGGCAAAAAAGCAGGGCGGCCTGCAATGTCGTTCGCAGGAGCCAGTCGAAGACGGGCGTCAACTGCATGCTCAAAGATTCCATGTCCTATTCCTCCGCCTTTTGCTCTAAGATCTCCTTCAGCTCGGCGATGTCGTCCGCCGAAAGCTTGGCGTCCTCCAGGAACGCGGCGAGCATCGGCTTGGTTGTCCGTCCGTAGACCCGCCGGACAAAGGATTTCCTCTCTGTCGCGACGCATTCATCCCGGCCGATTGCGGGATAATACTTGTATCTTCTCCCTTCCTTCTCGAACTTCACCGCGCCTTTTTTCATCAGCCGGTCGATCAGCGTCTTGACCGTCTTAGGCTTCCACTGCGTCTTGCCGGTCAACCGCTCCACGACTTCATTGGCCGTCAGGGGACTCTTGGCCCACAGCACGCGCATCACCAGCCATTCCGACTCGGATATTTTGGGCAGGTTTCTCATGATCGCATCTCCTAAGATTACAACTGTAATTATATATAAAATATTACATATGTAATCCACGGTCAACAGAAAAATGAAAAAATCCCAGATTCTTTTGTCATTGCCGCCCTCAGCCGCGATTTTCAGAGGAAAAATGGGCCTCGTAGCCCGTCAACCATGAATCTATAGGCTGCCACCCAATTGTCATCTCGACTGGAGCCGAAGGCGAAATGGAGAGATCTATCTGGAATAGATTTCTCCGCTTCGTCCCAACTTGCGTTGGGACTCCGGTCGAAATGACAGTCGGGTCGCATATCGCTTGTCCGGCTAAACACATATAAGCCGAAGGCTTTGGGGTTGGTCTGTGTGCCAGAAGTCATCCGCAACCCATTCGACTTCGCTCAGGGGAGCGCTGCGCTTGAGGCTGCCACCCAATCACAGACTACCAGTGCAGGATTCCACACGAATGAAATCTCGGGTTATGTCGAGTCGAGCTTGAGCAGGCAGGTGCGGGCCGGGACATACAGCAGCGTAGGATTCAGCGACCGATCACATACGCCCAGACGAGCACGAGTGCACCGGCAATCAGCGTTGTAATGATCGCAAGCAGTTTCTGGCGGTCGCGAATGATCCCCACGATGCCGAATATCAAGGCAGCAGGAAGTGAGAACAAGAACAGCAACCCTCCAAGGATTGCGAGAGGATTGCCTCAGCCGGGCTTGCACAGAATCGTTGCAACAAGCGTCGCGCCGGCTATGATCAGCAGGGCGGCGGATATTCTTCCAAAACGCATTTTGTTTTCCCTTTCAGTGCTCTGGTGACGCCCCAGAACAAATACTCGAGTTGTCGGGGCCATCGCAACTCATCGCAGCATACTGTCGTAGGACATTGAAAGCCACTGGCAAACAAAAATATACAGCACAACTGCGACTGCAATAGCGACCGACGTGATCGCCAGGAACTTTCGACGGTCGTTAACGATGCCAATCAGGCCTAACGCCGGAGCGGTAAAGAAGGAGGGATATATCACCAGCCCTACAAGAGCCCGCAGAGGACTGCCTCACCCGGGTTGGAGCAAGAGCATTATCCCGGCGGTCAGGACGGACACCGCAAGACAAGCTATCGCGGCTTTCCCAAAGCAGTACATTCTGGCCCGTTCAGAAGTATTTTTCACAAAGCTTGTCATTTGTGGAGACCTTTCAGTAATTGTTCAGGTTCTCAATAATCGCGTATAGCCCACACGTCTCGTCACTCCGATGCGGTCGAAATAGTCCAGCAGGGGAATGGCAAATTTTCTGGTCGTATCGAGAAGGTACTTGAACTTGACGCTTTCCAGGCCGCCTTCCTTGTTGATATATGACGTCAACATCTCACGGGCCTGCTCGACGGCCTCACGGTGAAAGAGAAGATCGTTGTCGACCCGGATAAGAAGCTCCTGCTCGATCAGTATCTTCAGGATTTTCTGAACATCTTCAGGCTTTGCTGCGGCGGCGTTTACAACCTCATCGAATTTGGGCGGTTTGAAGGGCCGGGTCTTGAAAAGCGATTCGGCAGCCATGAGCAATTCCCGTTCGGACTCGCTGAACATCTCACGATGTTCGGGCAGGGCCAGGCGGTGCTTTCTCTCGACGAGTCTGCCGCCAGAGGTCAGCAGCCTGAGAAGGCCGTCAAAAACATCCTTTCTCAGTCGTGATGCTTCTAAAAGCTGCTCGACGCTCAGCCCAGGGCTCTCGGGTTTGCTGCGATGAGATTCAGCGACAATATCAAGGAGTTTGCGCTGAACGTCGTCGATCGTGTCACGATGAGCAAAAAGCTTCGAGTCCAGACTGATCACCTTTCCTTCGCCGCTGAGTTCGGCGAGAATCTCCTTCAGCGGTCCGGGGAGAATCTTGGTGCGAATCGAAAGCTCACCTTCATTGGCGGCATGTGTCGCGGCGGTTTTTATGCAATACTCGACAAAATCCTTTTCGACCGGCACTGCTGCGGCCCTGTCATGAGCGTCCCGGACGACCTGCTCCTGATTTCGCTTGAGCTTGCCGCCGATCGCCTCGACGATCATCCCTCCGCCGATGGTATCGACGGGTGAGAGACTGCGCAGGATAAAACGGTCGCCGGGGGCCGCCACGATCCGCTGGGGCCGATCCAATCGGATCTGAACGAGATGAGTCTGGCCGGCGGCAGCCCGATTGGTTTGGAGCAAATACGCAGTGGCGAGAACTTCGGAGGTGCCGGTGTGGAATTTTATCTTTGCGCCCGTCTTGAGGGGCGACTTTATATTGGTCAGAACTTGAAGCTTGCACAGATACCACTGCTCGGGCGAGAAATACCTGGCCAGCGTAACCGTGCAGCCGCGTTCGACGTTCTTGTAGTCCCATTGAGGGACATTGATCGCCGCGCACTGGCCGACCACGGCGGTATCGCTGTTTCTTTTGTAAACCTGCACGGCCTTCACCCGGCCTTTGCTGTTGTGGGGGAAAAGAACCACCTCGTCACCGATCTTGACAGAACCGGCAACCGGAATGCCGGTGACCACCGTGCCGTAACCCTTGACCGAGAACGTCCGCTCGACCGGCAGCCTGAATACGCCGTCGGTCTTCTTTGGCTCGATGGTGTCCACAAGCTCTTTGAGGGCCTCGTAAAACGTATCGAAACCCTGGCCTGTTATGCTGGACATAGGCAGAATGGGGGCGTTTTCCAGGAATGTCCCCACGAGGAAATCCTTGATCTCGGCAGTAGCTTTTTGGACTCGGGAAGGCTCGACACAATCGACTTTTGTCAGAGCCACGATGCCGTGCCTGACGCCGAGCAGCGTGAGGATATCGAGATGTTCGTGCGTTTGCGGCATTACGCCATCGTCGGCGGCGATGACAAAAATGACGCCGTCAATGCCGGTGGCGCCGGCTACCATTGTCTTTATGAAATTCTCATGCCCGGGGACATCTACGATGCCAACCTCCAGGCTGGAGACCGTGCACGGTGCGAATCCGAGATCTATGGACATTCCGCGTTCTTTCTCGGCCTTGAGCCGATCGGTGTCACAGCCTGTGAGGCATTTTATCAACGCCGTCTTGCCGTGATCTATATGGCCCGCTGTTCCGAGCGTGATATTTTTTTGTGCCGTATCCATAACTCTTAGTTTGCCTGCCCAAGAATCGCCGACAATGCCTTGACTATTATCTCGTCATCTCCGGCCAGAAGGGTGCGCGGATCGATAAGAACCTGGTCATTGTGAATGCGGGCAAAAATCGGTGTGCCGTATTGGCGAAGCCGTTTTGCCAGTGATTCTGCGCTGATCTTCTCCGGGCGCACTGCAACAAGCGTCGTGGCCAACTCTTGTGTCGGCAGCGAACCGCTGCCCATCTGCGAAAAACCGGCGATGTTTGTGACCTCGGCGTCACAAGTGCTCTTGCTCAACTGAGAGGCCAACCGTTTGGCCTGCTTAGCGATTTCGCAACCATCGCGCCTGAGCATTTGCAGTGTTGGAACTTCTGCCAGAGCAAGTGACTCGTCAAGAAACAGTTTCAGTGTTGCTTCAAGGGTCACCAGGGTGAGTTTGCCGACCCGCACGATTCGGGCAAACTGATTCTTACGCACGGCGTTTACAAGTTCGGCCTTGCCCAGAATGATCCCGCCCTGAGAGGCGCCTATCAGCTTGTCGGCGCTCGCGGTGACAATGTCAGCTCCCTCACTGATCGATTCGGCCAACATCGGCTCAGGTTCGAACCCGAATTGTGAAAAATCGAGAAGTGCCCCTGCGCCAACATCGTCGATCATCGCCAGTTCGTGCGAATGGGCGATTTCGACAAGCTCATCGAGCGGCACCTCCGACGAAAATCCCTGAATCTTGTAGTTGCTCGGGTGGACGCGAAGAATCGCAGCGGTCTCTTCGGTGATGGCGTCGGCGTAGTCACGTGGGTGCGTCTTGTTCGTGGCTCCGACTTCGACAAGTTTGGCGCCGCTGAAAGCCATGACATCGGGCAGCCGGAATGATCCGCCGATCTCAACGAGCTGGCCGCGAGAGACTATGACTTCTTTGCCGTCTGCGACGGTGTTTAGCACGATGCTGGTGGCGGCGGCATTGTTGTTGACCACCGTGGCCGCCTCGGCGCCGGTCAACTGCTTCAAAAGTTGCTCGACGGCCTCGTCTCGTTTGGAGCGTTTGCCCGTTCCGGTGTCCGACTGCAGCACCGAATATCCGGACAATTCTTCCTGGATCTGGCGCAGCGCCTTGGCGGGGAGAACCGCCCGCCCGAGGCCGGTATGCAGAATGATCCCCGTTGCGTTGATGGCTCTCTTGTAGTAGGGCGCCGCAATTGCGTCGAGACGTTGCTTGACGCCGGCAATGATTCTTTCTCGGATTGCCGCTTCATCCAATTCGGCGGCCGTCTTGGAAACGATGAGTGCTCTTACCTGGTCAATGGTCCGGCGAATTGAATCTACCACTACGCTTCTGCCCATCTCGGAGGCGCAATTTTCAAGGGCGGCGTCTTTCAAGAGAGCGTCTACGGAGGGCAAACTCCTCAGCGCGGCCGTGGCGGATTCGTCCTGCTTTGCCATGAGCTACCTCAAATTCTAAAAAATGGGAATCGTAGTACCGAACAATAAAAGCGCATTTTACTTCATACGGCAATGAAAGCAAACAGTTTGTGCACCAATAGATGTCCCAATAACTCAGAGCAATTCTGCCCGAGTCTGCGATGGACAATGCCTCTATCGGTGGCGAGCAAAAAAAAAGAAAAAAAAGCGTTTTTCTCAGCGTTGTGGTGCTATAATAGCCAAAGAATGTCTGCGCAGTAGATTGAGAGTGACAAAGCGCGGGCAGATGGACGCTGTGAAGATTTTGCTGTGATGTTGGAATATTCAAATCAGATAGAATTATTTTGGTAGTAGCGAGGTCGTCAAATGGAAGAAAAAAGTCCCCAGGGAATGAAAGTTCCATTGATAGTGATGGGGGTGGCAGTGTTGGCCGTAGCGGTCGGGATCCTTGTGCGGTCCGGCAACTCGCCTTCCTCTACGCTTGCTCCAGAGTCCACGCCTTCGTTGGCGCCTGAACCTGCGCCATTGCCTGTGGCGTGGCCCAGTTCGAGTCCACAGATCAAGTTTTCCTCGTTGGCGGCGACCGACGACCAGGGAGACGCCTGGACGCTCGGCCTCAAGGGTGTGCCGCCGCGAATGCCTGAAGACGGCACGAAACCAGGGGCGCCGCTTTGTGTGAAAGCTGATGTGAATGGTAGCGGCGTGAGCATAGCCATAGGCCTGATAATCGAGGGACAGGCTGGGGAGGTGTATGAGCCCGGTGCGGCGAAAAACGGCACAAGAAGACCTGCCCCGAAATTCACGGTCCTTGACGAGTCCGGAAAAGTTCTGGGCTCAGGTTCGTTCGAGTATGGGTGAGGCGGCGTCTGCCGGTCCTCGTGGCGAGCACCGAACGATTTCAAGGGCAAGTACAGAGTGCAGGTAGAGATTGATCTGGGACCGTTTGAAGCCAAACATCCCGAAATCTGGCACTCGATGAGTTGAGAACAATCCTCAACGAGCATCACTGAACGATTGGTTTCTTACTTGCCTCAACGGTGAGCAAAGGACAGGCTGTGATTGTATAGCCGCTTGTCCCGGCTTTCATACAGGATAGCCCAGGCGTTCTTGGAAGATGTTCTTATATGTGATGTTTCCTGCAGAAAAGTTTCAAGAAAAGACGTAACGAAATCGCTGTGTCCGCGTCTTTAGAGTAGATGTGTGTAATCGGCGGGTGAGGACATTCGAAAAGCCGGGTGGATTGGGGCTCACAATTGTGCCCTTTGTTGCAAGGCGAAGCGCGTATGAAGAAGAGAGACATATGGATTTCCATCGCCATCATAGCGGCTGCCGTTCTGCTTCTGTGCCTTCATTCTCGGGGCGGAGGCCGGATAGAGATCGATGCCGGCGACGCTGTCGCTGAATTGCAGCTTCGCAACAACTGGTTCAAGAATACTACGATCACATCGGCAGCAGAGCCGGCTTTGGCGAGTGCTGGAGTGCACAGGCCGAGACGGCTGAGCATATCGATGGGACAGGACGGCCACACGTGGCGGATTGACAGCCGTGGCCCTTGGGCGAATCTCTCAAGAATCAGGGTGAAAGCTTTGAGGACAACGGCTCTCAGGCTCGGGTCTCCGTTTATTATCAAGCCAGAGGTGCGCAGAAACGGTTCATCTGTTGATATAGATTATGCGATCTTCGGTCAAGCCGGGGAGCGTTACGAGAAATTCGCAGTGAAGGACAATCGGGCGGTTAGAAAGGCTAAGTTAGAATTGTGGATGAGATGGGAAACACATTTGAGGCCGGCAGCTTCAGGTACGGCTGAGGCGGCAACTGCCGGTACTCGTGGCGAGTGCCAAAGGATTTCAAGGGCAAGTACCAGGTGTTGGTGGACATTGACCTGGGGCCGTTTGAAATCGAACAGGAGAAAACCTGGCACTTTATAACGTAGTGCAAAATCGAGCCACGAGCACCGGCGGGCAAAGAGATGAGCTTCTCTTGCCCGCTTTTTTTATTGCAGTGTCCGGAAAACGTGATTTTGAAAGGACGTTTCCATGAAGGTGAATAGGAGTTTCGTGACGTTGGCATTTGTGGCTGTGCTTGCTGTCGTCGCAGAAGGTGCCGGAACAAATGGTGGAGGCTCTACAGAGCAGGGAAACCAGTTGTATCCGTGGTGTGGGCAGTATTGCATGAGTTTCTTTACGAAGACCAGAAGCGCCAAAGTGGTCGGTAAGGACCATCTCTCTGTTTCGCTGAAGTATCAGTACTACGACTGGACCCAGGTCAGAGGGGTTGATAACGACTATCACAACCGGACCTCAGGTCAACAGAAGCAAAGATCAGTGCTTGTGCTCTGCTCGAAATATGGTTGGGCAAAGGACCATCATATAGCCCTCGGGATTCCCTATTGGATGAACGATTTCGATATCCCCGGCAAGGAAAACGACAGTCAGGGCATTGCCAATATCTTTGTCTTTGAGAAATGGAACCTCATTCAGGAAACGAACGATTTCCCAGGGGTCGCCGTGGATTTATGGTATTATTTTCCTTCGGGTGACAGCAACCGTTCGTTGGGAAGTGATGACGGGGCCTATAAGGTATCGACAGAAATTTCGAAGGCTTGGGAGGATTTCTCCCTGCATTTCAATCCGAACTACTTGTGGAGCGACGACGATGACGCAGAGGTGGGAGAAATAAATGGTGCGATTCTTTTCAAGCCCGCCCCGAGTTTTTGGCCGGCAATTGAATATAACTATCTTGATAAAGAGGGTAAGGGTCATAGTCATGATATTGTCCCCGGCTTTATTTGGAAGTCCGGGAAGGGGTGGTCATTCAAGGCCGGTGTACCCATCAGTCTTGACTCTACATTTACGGATAGAGACATGGTAAGCATTGTTCTCAAGCTCTTCCGTCGGTGGTAATTTGGGACCGGATGTCTTAGGCTAATGCGAAGCAGTTAGACAATGATTCTGAAGGGATCAGTTATGAGAAAGATGATATTCATATTTATCGTGTTGCTGATCTGCACAGCCTTTCTGACAAGCTGCAAACAAAAGAATGAGGCTGAAACACCAGTTGCACCGATAAGTTTGAAAATTGGCCATGTCGGCCATGACCACCACACAGCTTTGTTCGTCGCAATGGACAATGCCTCCGAATATGCCAGGCAGAGTGGTATTAATGTGAAGGTGATCGAGGATCGTAAGTTCTACGAGCTGCTGGATCGAGGTAAAAAGATTGCGGACCTCCAAATCATGAAAGTTGGCGGTGCCTCGAAGATGCCGACGGCGCTGGCACAAGGTGTTATTGAGATAGGCTTTGGCGGTGTTGCTCCGGTGCTTGCTTCGGCCGACAGCGGGGCGCCGGTAAAGCTGATAGCTCCTCTTCACAATAAAGGAGATATGTTTGTAGTTAGACCTGATCTTAGGGCAAAGACGTGGAATGAGTTTGTGGCGATGGCCAAGGCCGCCGAAAAGCCGCTGCGTGTTGGATACAAGAATCCGCAGGCTGTGGCCAAGCTGGTATTTGAGGAAGCACTGAAGCACGAAGGCATCACGTTTGGAGGTGATCCGGCACAAACCGGCCTGCAGGTGCAAATGGTAAACGTCAAAGGCGGAAGCAAGCTCAACGTGTCCCTGGGAAGCGGTCTGATTGACGGTTATGCAGGCAACAATCCGTTCCCGGCCATTGCGGTCGAGAAGGGCATAGGACGGATCGTATGCGATCTTGAAGAGCTGCCGCCGGGTACATTCCGCGACCATCCCTGCTGCTGCGTCGCAGCCAACGCCAAGGCCATAGAAGGAAAGTCCGAGGCCATTGTTGATCTGCTGGTGTTGCTCATGCAGGGTACCGAAACAATCAACGCGGATTTGGACAAAGCCGTGGCGGCTGCGGTTCGGTGGATAGGGACAAGTGAATCCGTCGAGAGAATGAGCATTCCCACGAGCGGTTACTCGATGGAGCCTTCCGAACAGTGGCATCAGACTATGCGCAAATGGAACAAAGCGATGGACGGCCTTGGTGTGTTCAGGAATAAGCTCAAAGGCCTTGATCCGAGTGACATACCGCGAGTCGCCTATGACTTGTCCCTTTTGGAGAAAGCGAGGAACAAACTTGCCCGAAGACGTGCAGGAAAATAGAAAACCGTGGCGTCTGTCTAAGTTGCTGGGATACCCGTCTGGCGACGGCTCCGGACGTGAGCCTCGAATTTCAGAGGCGCGGTCATCGTTAGGCCGGATGATTGTGCCTGTCATCCTACTCTTAATATGGCAGATTGCGGCCGGTTGGCTGAACCAGCCGTGGATTTTCCCGCCGGTGACACGTGTTATCGAGCAGCTTGTGCACCCGCTTAGGGAACACTATGCCTCCGGCTCGCTCTTGAGTAATACGTTCATAAGTCTGCTGCGAGTGTTGCTGGGCTTTCTATTGGCGGCAGTGGCAGGGATAGGCTTGGGCATCGCCATGGGCTCAATTCGCATTATCCGTAATAGCCTTGAGCCGATTGTTGAGATTCTGAGACCTTTGTGCCCGATTGCATGGCTGCCTTTTGCCATCGCCGTCTTCAAGAGAGGAACGCTGCCGCAGTTGTTCGGCTTCGGATACACCCGTACGGTGTTCGACCAGGTCCAGTTGGGAATGGTTTTCGTGATCTTCGTAGGCGGATTCTTCCCGGTACTGACCAATACACTTGATGGTGTCATGGGAGTAAGGCGCAACTACCTGTTGCTTGCACGGGCGCTGGGCGCAAAGCCTATGCAACTTTTCTTACACGTGTATTTACCGGCATCGATGCCAATGATTCTGACCGGCCTGCGACAGGGGCTTGGTCTATGCTGGTTTGTTATCATCGCCGCGGAGATGCTGCCGGGCGCCGAGACCGGGATTGGATACTTGCTCATATTCGCTTCGGACAATGCTGCGATGGACATTGTGATCGCAGCTATGTTGATTGTTGGCGGCATCGGTGCGATTCTGAGTCTCATGATGCGAAAAATTATGTCCGGCCTCATTCGCTGGCACGGAAAGGAAATATGAGATAATGACACTGGATGGGACCGACAAACATCCGAAAGAAAAGCTTATTGCCTTAGAGCTTCGTGGGGTTTGTAAGACCTTCCGCTCTGATACAGGCGATAGAGTAAAGGCACTGAATGATGTAAGTCTTCTCGTGCACCGGGGAGAGTTTGTCACGATTGTCGGTGCAACAGGTTGCGGCAAGACTACGTTGCTTAATCTTATTGCAGGATTGGATATGGCGGATGACGGGTATCTGCGTTTGGGGGAGGATTTGCGCTTCGGCGATAACATTGCTCACGTGTTTCAGCATTATACGTTGTTTCCGTGGCGAACGGCTGTGTCTAATGTGTCGTTTGGGTTGCAGATGCGCGGGCTTCCGCGAAGTGAAAGACAAACCAGGGCTGAGGAGCTGCTTACCAGAGTCGGACTCAAGGGCTTTGAAAATGCTTATCCACACGAGTTATCCGGCGGAATGCGGCAGCGGGCTGCAATCGCCCAGGCGCTGGCGATAGAACCGAAGCTGCTGCTTATGGATGAACCGTTCGGAGCTGTCGATGATTCGACCAGGACTGAACTGCAACAGATGTTGACCGACTTGTGGCAAGAGAATCAGACGACCGTCATATTCGTTACACACAATGTTGATGAAGCGATAGTCTTAGGCAGCAGAGTTCTGGTATTTAGCGAACGGCCCGGCAAGATTTCCTGTGAATTCAAGATTTGCCTGCCTCGGCCAAGAAATAGGATCACGAAGGAATTTACCGATCTGTTTATTCATGTTCGAAAATCACTTTCCGGACAGTTAGATTGACGACGAAAGTTCCAGATCAGAACCACTATGAGGACAATGTATGGGCAATTCAGTTCAAGTATGAATCTTAGGGAGAACTGCAATGAAGAGCATGGAGAATATCGGTTTAAGTGAGGTCCAAAATGTCTACAGCGGTCCCGAAGGCGAGCTTTGGGAGCTGATAATGGGCGAGCAGATTCATATCGGCGGCTTCGCCTCGTCGATGGATCTGGCGGAGAAAGCCGCGATCGGCCCAGGCACCAGCGGCGTCGATCTCTGCTGCTGCAACGGTGCCGGGATGCGATTTCTCGTGCGTTTTCGAGACGTGGCCCGGATGCGAGGCGTAGATGCTACCGAAACGGTGGTCGAGCAGGGACGCCGGAGATGCCAACAGGAGGGCACGTCCGACAAGATCGAATTCACGCTGGCGGACGTGTGTGACAGCGGCCTGGCCGATGCAAGCGCGGATTTTGTCTGGGGCGAAGACGCCTGGTGCTATGTCGTCGACAAGGACAAGCTTATCAGCGAAGCGGCCCGCATCGTCAAGCCCGGAGGCGTCATCGCCTTCACGGATTGGATCGAGGGAAAAGCAGGTCTGACGGATGCCGAAGCAGAGCGATTCCTGACCTTTATGAAGTTCCCTAATGTGCAAAGCCTCGAGGGCTACAGCGACCTTCTTGCGGCAAACAACTGCGAGATTGTCACGGCCGAGGACACGGAGCGATTCGGGCCGTATGTTGACCTTTACCTGAATATGCTTAATATGCAGTTGACGTATGATGCTTTGAAGATAATCGGGTTCAATAGCGAGTTGATGCAGGCGATGGGTGCAGAGATGGCTTTCATGCAGGAACTGGCGCACGCGGGCAAGATCGCACAGGGCCTATTCGTCGCCCGCAAGAAGTGATCGGCGCCCAGATATCCGAGGTCAAGAAATGGGAAAATGTTGCGGTGACGGTAACAAAGCCGTCGAGCCGGGCGAATCTTCTTCGCCCCAATGTGGTTCGGCGAGTACGGCCGAGAATGCTCCGGAGAATGGACCTCTGGCATGGTTCGGCAAGATGATTGAGAATTGCTACCAGTACGCCACGGATGCCAGGATCGCAGGCAGGCACATAGTCGGCATAATGTGCGAATACACCCCGCGAGAGTTGATCATGGCGGCTGATGCCGTGCCGGTATGCCTGTGCGGCGGCTCTGCGGAGATGATCCCTGCGGCCGAAGAACATCTGCCCGCGAATCTCTGTCCGCTGATCAAATCAACCTATGGCTACCACCTCCGCGGGGCGAATCCATTTCTGGAGATGGCGGATCTTATTGTGGCCGAGACCACCTGCGACGGCAAGAAGAAGATGTATGAATTGATGGCTCAGACGAGGCCCATGTACGTGCTGGAGCTGCCGCAGAAGCCGACCGATGACGACGCGATGGCGCATTGGATAACAGAGCTGCGCAAGCTCAGGGCGAAGCTCGAGGAGCAGTTCGGTGTCGAAATCACGGATGAGAAGATAAGGCAGGCCATCAAGACCATGAATTGTGAACGAGAGTTGCGGCGGGAATTGGCTGCGCTGATGCGATCCGAATCGCCTCCGCTGACGGGCCGGCAACTGCTGGATTTCAAGAGTATCATCTCCGGCATCGACGCCGACTTCGAGCAGTACGCTGAGGCGATCAAGCAATTCAGGTCTCGCAGCGATAGTTGCAGCAAAGACCCTGCGGTGCGCGTGCTGTTGACCGGCGTGCCGATGGCTCACGGGGCCGAGCGGGTTCTCGATATTATCGAATCGGCCGGGGGGCTCGTGGTGTGTATGGAGAGCTGCACGGGCGTAAAGCCGATACTGGAAGACGTCGACGAAACAGCCGACGATCCGATCGTTGCGCTGGCTCAGAAGTACTTGCGTCTGCCGTGCTCGGTAATGACCAGGAACGATCGTCGGATGGACGTGCTTCGCGAGCTGGCCGCCGGATATCGCCCGCAGTGCGTTGTCGATCTGATCTGGCAGGCCTGCATCACTTACGACGTCGAATCCTATCTCGTCAAAGAGCTGGCAGAGAAAGAGCTTGGTACGCCGTATCTTAGAATCGAAACGGACTATTCGCCCTCCGATTCGGCGCGTATTGCATTGAGAGTCGAAGCGCTGTTCGAGACGGTTCGCGGCAGGGCTTTCGGGCAGGGGCGTTCGAACTGATGAGAACAATCGTCTATACTTGCCCGTATGTTCCTGCCGAGTGGATCGCAGCGCATGGTTTGCGCCCGAGCAGGGTGATGCCGGACTCTGTGGGTTCGGTGTTCTCGCTTGCGGGCAGAGAAGGTGTTTGCCCATATGTTCGGGGCTTTATCGCCGAGGTGACAAAGAACGATCGCGGCGGCGCGGTTGTGGTGACAACCGTATGTGACCAGATGCGGCGGGCCTTCGATATTGTCACCCGCAAATGCGAACTTCCGGCGTTTCTAATGAATGTCCCGAACACTTGGCAGAGTGCTGCGGTGCAAGAGTTGTATACCGACGAACTCAGGCGCTTGGGCCGATTCCTGATCCGCCACGGCGGCAAGTCACCGTCGAACGATGCTCTGGCGGCAATTATGCTCGAATATGACATCGCTCGGACGTCCATATTTGCAGCGAGAGAACGCCTGTCCGCCCGGGAGTACGCCGAAAGAATAGCCGCGTTTGGGCGGGACGGGCCCTCTTCGTCTTGCGTATTGCGTGATGCGTCGTGCGTGGAGCGCAATACGCAATACGCAATACGCAATACGAGATACGTACCGCTGGCGATTATAGGCGGGCCCTTGATGAAACAGGAGTTTCGCATTTTCGATATTGTCGCGGAATCCGGCGGGCGAATAGTCCTGGATGCAACCGAAACCGGCGAGCGCGGAATGTGCGCACCGCTGGATGCCGAAGGGCTGCGCGAAGACCCGTTGAGCAAGCTGGCCCGTGCTTATTTTGGCGGCATTCAGGATGTCTCCCGAAGGCCCGATTCGGAGCTGTACGATTGGTTCGAGGAAAAGCTTACCGAAAGGGCAGTGCGGGGGATCATTTTCCGCCGGTACGTGTGGTGCGACATGTGGCATGCCGAACTGGGGCGACTGAAGGACCTGATCGATCTGCCGGTTCTCGACATTGACACGGCCGGTGATTTCGAGAGCGAAGAGAATCGAACCGCCGGGCGAATCGGCGCTTTTATGGAGATGCTGCAGTGAGCGATGCTCCGAAACGAATAACACTCGAACAATGGGACCTGCAATACGAAAAGTTGCGGGTGGCGGGGGCATTCCAGCCGTACTACGGCGGCCCGCTAAGCAGACATCTGAAGGACGGGGACCAGCGACTCTTGAAGCTTCGGTATGACAATTCCGCCGCGGCTTTGAGGTTGTGGAACTTCCTGCTTACTGAAAAGAACCGCCTGCGCGAGGCGCGGGCCGAAGGCAAAAGAATCGTCGGCACAATGAAGGATCTCGGAACCGTGCCGGTGATGGCGTATTCGTTTGATAACGTGGTTGCGTTTTACCCCGACGGGGCCTGGTGGATCCCGTGCGTGATGGAACTCAGCGCCGGGCTGCTGGAGATCGCCGATTCACTTGGCATCGACGAGTCCTTTTGTCCCGTGCGCGCGATGTTGGGCGCTTTTGTCACAGGTGCACATTTTCCTTTGCCCGATATGTTGGTGTGCAGCGTCGGTGCAACCTGCGATGATTTTTCCGCCATCGCTCAGCGGCTCGAGGGCCTGGGACACCCGATTCTCTGGTGGGAAATGCCGCACAGACGAAACCCTGAGCCGGACGAAACGGCAGTGACGCTGCCGGGCGGATTCTCCGCGCCGAAACGTCAGGTTGAATTCGTCCAATCCGAACTCGAACGGGTCAAGACTGCGCTTGAGGAATTGACGGGCGAGCGCCTGGATGCCGAGAAGCTCTCTGCGGGGATCAAGAAGGCAAACCAGGTGCGCAGATGTCTGTCCGAGCTTCGGCATCTTGCTTTTACGGCGCAGCGGTGTCCCGTTCCTGCGCTCGAAATGCTCATCGCCGAGATGCTTGCGATACACTTCTGCTCGGACCGCCGGGAGACCATCGCTGTGCTCGGAGAATTGCTCGACGAAGCGAAAGCTCGCGTGCAGGCCTCAGTGGGCGTCCTCGATGTCGATGCGGCCAGAATCTTCTGGGTCAACCCCGTGGCGGATTTACAGGTGATGAATCTGCTCGAAGACTGCGGAGGCAGAATATGCGGCACGGAATATCTTTTCAGCCACGCGCTCGACGAGATTCCGGAGGATTTGCCGCCGCTCGAAGCGCTTGCGCAGATGGCGCTTGCCGACCCTATGGCCGGCTCATCAATCGATCGCGCGGAACGAATTTGTGCAGATATCAAGATGTATGGCGCCGAGGCGGTTCTGATTTCGCGCATCCCGGGGGCAAGTCATTGCGCGCTGGAGGGCCAGGTTATCGCCGAGATCGTCCAGGAGAAGTTTGACATCCCCGTGGTGGAGATTGAAGTTCCACCTGTAACCGACTCGATGCGCCCGACGGTGCGCACACGATTGGAAGCTCTTGTAGAAACAGTAGAAGCCCGTCGTCGGGTGGCGCCCAAGTAAACGGAGAAACGGATGATTTGTGCAGGAATAGACGCCGGTTCGAGAGCGATAAAGATAGTCCTGATTGACAGCGAGAGCATGCAGGTCCTCGCAAAGGGCCTGGCGGACCAGGGCGTCGAGCAGGACAAACTCGTATCGGAGCTTTTTGACCATGTCCTGAAGAACGACGGGATCAGCAGGAAAGACGTCGCCGCAATCGTGGCGACAGGCTACGGCAGGAACGCTGTCAGCATTGCCGGGACGACTATTACCGAGATCACCTGTCACGCTGCGGGGGTACATCATCTCGTGCCCCAAGCCATGACAGTCATCGACATTGGCGGACAGGACAGTAAGCTGCTGCGTTTGGATGCCTCGGGGAGGGTACGCGATTTCGCCATGAACGATCGCTGCGCAGCCGGGACAGGGCGATTCCTGGAGGTTGTCGCCCAGCGCCTGGACGCCGAGCTTGAGTCTCTCGGGCAGATGGCTGCCGGGAGCAAAAATCCGGCGGCGATCAGCAGCATGTGTGTTGTGTTCGCCGAGACCGAGATTACCGGTCTGCTCGCCTCCGGCACGGCCAGCGCCGACATTGTCGCCGGGGTACAGACCGCTATAGCCGGACGCATCATAGCGATGGCCGGTCGCTTTGCGGAGCCGCCGGTTATTTTCACAGGCGGCGTCGCCATGATCTCGGGAATGGACGCCTCCTTGCAGGCCGCGCTGGGCCAAACGGTAACGGTGTCACCCGACCCTCAGATGACCGGCGCGCTCGGGGCGGCAATATTGGCATCCAGACAATTGACATGATGTCCACTGGACTGGCTTGGTAGCATTGTGGGCTTGTAGACGGTATAATCTCGGCTCGGTTAATGGTTAAATATAAGGTGTAAAGATGGTAGACATGGAAAGACGAAAACGCGTCATGCAGCGTTCCATAAGGCTCGGGCACTGCATTTGTGATCCCGGCAAACCCTGTCCTTGTGATATTTTCAGGGAAAAGAATATATGCCTGTGTGCGGGCGAGCGGCTCGAAAGTCCCACCGGGCCCGTTCAGTTGACGAAGCTTGTGGAAAAGGCCGGTTGTGCTTCCAAAATCGACCAGGCGTTTCTAAAGCAGGTGCTGAGCGATCTGCCTGCTGTCGACGACCCCCGCGTGCTGGTCGGCATGCCGGCCGGCGACGATGCCGGCGTTTACGATATGGGTGACGGCAAGGCATTGGTCCAGACCGTGGATGTCTTTACTCCGTCGGTGGATGATCCCTACACATTCGGACAGGTCGCGGCGGCTAATTCCGTAAGCGACATTTACGCAATGGGGGCCACGCCCATGATGGCGGTTTCGGTGCTCGGTTTTCCCGTTCGCAAGGTCCCCGACAAAACGATGAAAGAAATCCTCTCCGGCGGTATCGACAAGATGAACGAGGCCGGAGCGGCGATCATTGGCGGCCACAGCATTAACGATAGCGAAATCAAAGCGGGCTTCGCCGTCACAGGCATTATTGACAAAGACAAAATCGTCACCAACGCGGGCGCCCGCCCGGGTGACGTGCTTGTCCTGACCAAACCGCTGGGAACGGGAATCATTGCCTTCGCCTCGCAGATCGGCAGGGCCGATGCAAGAAGTGTCGAGGCTTCGGCGAAGTCGATGACGACGCTGAACAAGAAGGCGTCGCAATTGATGGTCAAGTTTGGTGCGCATGCCTGCACGGACGTGACAGGTTTCAGCCTGATGGGACATCTCTCGGAGATGGCGCTCTCAAGCGGCGTGGACGTCGAAGTGATCTGGGATGATATCCCGCTGCTGCCCGGCGTGCTCAATTATGCCGCGGCGGGGATACTGCCCGGTGCGATGGAGCGAAACAAGGAATCCTGTGGCGAGCGGATTATCGCCGCCGATGCTCTCCCCCCGGAGATGGTCGATATATGCTACGATGCGCAGACCTCGGGCGGGCTGTTGATCTCGATCAGGCAAAGCGATGCTGCCGATTTCGTGAAAGCTCTGCACAACAATGGAGTTTCCGCCGCCGCGGTCATCGGCAGAATCTCCGGCAAAGGTTCGGGGCTTGTCCGGGTCGAGACCAGCGGCAGCCGGAAGATACCGGCGCTGGACTCGGACAAACCTGGCGCCCGGCCGGCGCAGGCAAAACTGCAACCCGAGCAGGCTGCCGAGCCTCAGGGCGAAGAAGTCCCCTGTTGTGCAGACGCCGTGAGTTCGTCGACGCAGGGCGCCGCCGAGGGGTCGCAAATCGCTCAGATCAAGGCCAAGTTCACGGATTTCCTCGGCGCTGCAAATTCCCCGCATGGCCTGGACGCCTATACCAAGCAGGCCATGGCGATCGCGCTTTCGGTCGCCTTGCGGTGCGAGCCCTGTCTGAAAATGCACCTGAAAAAGGCCAGGGACAAAGGCTTTACCCAGGATGAAATTGACGAAGCCGCCTGGATGGGTATCAGCTTCGGCGGCTCACCGACAATGGTCTTTTATGAGCAGTTCAAGAACTCTTGACAGATAACAGACGCGAGATCTGAGAAAGGGCCAGAGAAGAAACTGTCCCCGGATTTGCGTTTGGGAAAACCGTATGCGGAGATTCTCGCAGCAGATCTGGAAATGATAAGTCGCAAGCTTACCCTGCCGTTGTTGATCCTGGTCAGTATCGTGACCTTGTTGTTCGGGCTCTGGCCTCTGAACTTTTTTTCCGAAAATCAGGTCCGCTGGCTGGTCGCACAAGACGGCATCCAATTTTACAAACAAGGTCTCTCAACCCGAAGAGCCAGTGGCGGCGTTATTTACAGCGATGCACCTCTCGATGTCCGAACCGGATCGCACCGCTTCGAGCCCAGCACGATCGAGATCTATGTCGAATCGCACGCAGAAGGAGATCGTGGTCTGGCGCATATCGCATCCTTCCATGACGGCTACCCTCGCTCGCCGTTGGTCATCGGCCAATGGAAGTCCTACCTGATTATACGCAGCAGAGACAACCACAATGACGCCCGCGACACCTATCGTGAAATCGACCTCAAGCACGGGCTCAGTACAAATCAGAAGAAATTGATCACGATAGCCTCCGGGTCCGAGCGAACGGAGATTTATGTCAACGGAGAGCTGGCCCGGTCTTACGACATTCGGTCACTGATTGGAGTGGAACATTTCTGTGGCTACCTCAATCTGGGCAATTCGTCTATTGGTCAAAACGCCTGGGTGGGAAACCTTTATGGTTTGGCCCTGTACGACAAGCTGTTAACGTCCGAGCAAATCCGGCAACACTATATGTCATGGGCCAACAAGCCGGTCGATATGCCTACTGTTATTGAGCCTGAGCCGTTGCTTTTGTATACTTTCGCAGAGCGAACAGGCGCCTCAGTGCGCAATCAAGTGGACAACGCGAATCATTTAACCATTCGGCCGCTATTCAAGGCCCTCAAGAGGGAAGTAGTGGTGCGGTTCTGGCGAGAGATGGCCTGGAAGAAATGGTTCGTAGCGGACATCCTGGTGAACATTTTCGGTTTCGTCCCTTTCGCATGCTGCCTGCTTATGTTTCTGGCCGCAAACAGACATATTTCCCCCAGGCGGGCCGCCTTTCTGACAGTGCTGGCGGGTGCGATCCTGAGCCTTATTATTGAAATCAGTCAGATGGGCTTGCCGACGCGCTCGCCGTCTTCGCTGGATCTTCTATGCAATACAGCAAGCGCCGCGCTGGGAATCCTGGCGCTCAGAATAGTCGCTCGCATTAAAGCGATACGGTAACTCTTCTGAGCGGAGGTCTTTTGGAAAAACGCTTGTTTCTGGCTTCACAAGGATTTGCAGTTGAAAAGCTTAGGGCAAGAATCCTAAGTTTAAGAACTTTTTTCTTGCAAGTAGCTCGAATCCGTTCCATAATTGCTGTGAAGGCAGAAGCGTTTTGGGGTAAGTCATCTCAGTAGTCTTGATATGTTGGAAGGGAATTGAAAATGAAACCGGAAATCATATCGTCCACGCTGAAGAAGATGGTAAAGCATAAACGCCTTAGGAAGCTGCTGGCAAAGAGAATCGACGATTACATCTATAAGAATGTAGTTAGTGACGATTCGGAAGATTTGAGACAAGTGCAGATAAAAAGATATCAGTTCTTGTCGGCGATGCTGCATTGCGTGAATGGCAATATAGATAAGGGCTATGTCTCCGGAGAAATCATCGAGAAAATCGTCGATGTTTTCGTTCAAAATAACCTTATTCGCGAAGACCATAGCTGCAATCAGGCTGTTCAGAAGTACAAAGAAAAATACGGGGAACTACCGCCGACTTTCATCGTTTTCTCTCCAACGCAAAAGTGCAATCTGAAATGCACCGGCTGTTACGCAGCCTCGGGCGCGGATGCCGCCGCCACGATCCCTTATCCGATCGTGGATAGAGTGGCCGCGGAGGTCCATGACCTGTTCGGCAGCAGGTTCATAACGATCAGCGGGGGTGAGCCTTTTCTGTACAGGAGCGAGGGCAAGACCCTGCTGGATATCTACAAAAAATATGACGACATGCTGTTCCTCGTATACACTAACGGCACAGTGATTGATGAAGAAGTTGCTCGAAGACTTGCCGAATCTGCAAACGTCACTCCTGCAATTTCCGTTGAAGGCCACGAAGAACAGACAGACCAAAGAAGAGGAGCCGGCACGTTCAAAAAAATCCTCAGGGCTTTTGACTATTTAAGGGGCGAAGGCGTTCCGTTCGGAATTTCAGTGACTGCAACAAGCAAAAACATCGACATATTGCTGGGAGATGAATTTTACGACTTCTACTTCAAGGAGCTGGGGGCCTGCTATATGTGGGAATTCCAACTGATGCCGATCGGCAGAGGCAAAGACGAGCTTGATTTGATGGTGAATCCAAGAGAGAGACTCAAGCTGTATAGAAAATGGGAAGAGCTGTTAGGCGAAAAGAAATATTGTCTGGCTGATTTTTGGAATAGCGGCGTACTCGCCAGAGGCTGTATCGCCTATGGAAGGAGCGGCGGATACGCTTATGTCGATTGGCACGGCAATGTAACGCCTTGTGCTTTCATTCCCTATTACGTGGACAATATCTATGAATTATACAGAAACGGAAAAACCTTAGCTGATGCGATGTTCTCCGACTTCATGAAAAGGGGCCGAAAATGGCAGAGGGAATACGGCCTGGACAATCGGAAGAAGCCAGATAACTGGCTCATGCCATGCTCCATAAGAGACCATTATGAAATCTTCCGAAACTCAGTTTTGCCGAAAGAAGCAAAGCCTGAAGACGAAAACGCCAGAGAAGTGCTGGAATCCAATGAATATTTCGAAGTGCTCAGGAACTACGACGAAGAACTAAGGGAGTTGACCGAGAAAATCTGGCAAGGTGAGTACCTGACTGTATAGTGACAGCTTAACCGGTGTCTGGTTTTTGGAATTGAAACCTTCTTAGAAGGACTTAGAAAAGGAAATGAAAGTCTTTGTGGGAAACTTGTCAGGGGAGACAACCGAAGACGATTTGCGTCAAGCTTTTGAGAGCTTCGGGCAAGTCGGCTCCATCATTGTCATAAGGGATGGGGTCACGCGCAAATCACGGGGATTTGGGTTTGTGACTATGCCCTCTATGAACGAGGCCAAAAATGCCATCGAAAAGATGAATGGCAAGAATTTGAGGGGACAGAAGATTTACGTTCAAAAGAGTCGGACGAAGGCAAAGACTCGTAGCAGCAGGCGCAAGCGAAGTGGTTCTGGCACAAGAGGTCGTGCCGATGGAGGCCGAAGCGGTGATTCTGGCGGTCGTCGTGGTAGACGTCGCCGCTAACAACCGGCACTACCAAAGCATTTCATGCACATTACTGCTCATTCGGTCATACCAGCGAGAAGTTCTTTGGTAGTTGAAATTCTGGGACGGTCTTGCAGGCTTGCACTTGACGGACCTAAGATATGCCATGCCCACGACACAGGCCACACCTCCATCGCCTCTTCCTTCTTCAACCACGCCGCCAGAGAATAACCAGCCCAGACCAAACAGCCCGAACCGACCCGAGACTGCCGGTCCTCAATCTACCCAAGACCCGCATCCCAGCCATTTGACTTGTCGGCGGTCGTTTAATGTTGTGATCGTAGCGGGAAGCCGTAGTGCACCATTGCTCAACACGAACGTCAGTCACGAAAGAGAACGCAATTTGGTCATCCACGAATTCAGTATTGAATCGTATCCGAAACAGAAGTACACTTTCCCTTATGCTCAAATTCATCCCGAACATTCTGACCTTCGCGCGGTTTGCCTTAACTTTCATTTTCCTTGGCATGATTCTTTACTCACCGTCTGCCGCAAGCAAGCCATTCCTTCTGGACATTGCCTTTGTCTTGTTTGTCATTGCTGAGTTGACGGATATCGTTGACGGTATGTTGGCTCGAAGATTCAAGGCCGGGAGTAAGTTGGGGCGAATGACAGACCCACTCGCTGACAAAACCCTCGCCTGTGGTGCCTTTGTCTGTTTTGCGATCATTGGTGAGCCACGGCTATTTGGTTTCAGCCGAGGGGCATTGGCAGCAATTCACTGGTCCGTGGCTGGCACACTCATCCTTAGGGAGGCTTGCGTTACGATAATACGCCACATTACGGAAGCTCGCGGTCTCATCTTTCCTGCGGTGGCCACTGGTAAGGTCAAGGGGGTCCTGCAGGCCTTTGCCATCGGTACGGTGATCATAAAAATGGCTCATGTTCCGACCGCCGTCTGGGGATACTGGTTTACTACCGTGACTTTTGTGTTTATGTTAGCCTTCACGGTCATATCAGGCTTCGCAGCAACTCGGCGAAGTTGGTGGAAAAAAGTCACCTGACTTTGCAGGATCTTCGTGTCGCATTTGTGTTAGCCTCTTCCATGCTTGTTCTAATGCAAAAAGACGCACTGACGCGAGCATCTCTTATGTGTTGTTTGTAGTGGTCCTTAAGGTTTCTCATCCACGGCGGCCAATCTGCTGGCTGGGCGCCGCCCGCCTTGGTCCAGGGGCCTGCTGTGTTGGATTACGGCCGTCATCCGAAGTTCAGCAACAGTTGCTGTCGATTTCAGGTCTGAAGAAGGAGAATATGCTGTTTTAGGGTAAGGATTGCAATCGTGTAACCTCTTGTCAGAAAAAGAGATAGAGCTATGGCCCTTTATAAGTAGGAAACTCGGGCTAGGCGGTGGCAAGAGCAAAGAACAGAAAAGGCAAGAGTTTCTTCGAAATGAATTGGATGAGTGGCAGGCTTCCCATTTTCTACCTCCAAGACATTCATTATCCACTTCAACAGCATTGTAGGGGATCTGCCGATAGTTGTCATGGACTTTTGCCTGCGGATAGGAGTCTGATGAGATCAATACCGACGAATGGCTCTTCGAAAATACTTCGGTTTTGGGCAGTGTTACGAGCTAACCTACGAATCCTGTCTGGAAAGCCGTCAGTACGACAGGATGTATGCATAAAAACAGGTAAATAGCAGAAAGAGGAAGTTTTTTCTTGAATTGCAGCGTCCTATAATGTAAATTGCTCACATCCTCGATGCCATGAGGGCAATAGTTTGCGGAGATAAGGAGGTTTCCCAGGAGCAATGCGAATTCGAGCTTAGAGTAGGGAAATCCAGAGAATGATTCTGAAATCTCCTGAAAAGCCGCGCAGGTACTTCCTGATAGATATCGATACGCAAAGAGACTTTCTACTTGCTGGGAGCGACGCGTGCATAAGGAACCACAGAGAGGTCTTGGCCCACATTCGCAGAGTGATGGCCTGGGCCAGGCACGAACATATCCCAATAATCTCGACTGCTGAGGTTTACCGCAACAATGGCCGCACTACAATCGGCCATTGCATTGACGGCACCGATGGGCAAAGAAAGATACCGTACACATTGCTGTGGAATCGTGCCTCTTTTCCGGCGGACGGCATGAATATTCTGCCGGCGGATTTGTTGCGGGCGCACAGGCAGGTTATTCTGCACAAGCGCTGCATTGACCCTTTTGATGAGCCGCGACTGGATAGACTGCTGAGTGAAGTGCAAGCTGATGAGTTCATTTTGATTGGTGCCGGCACCGAAGATGCTATCAAGGCGACAGCATTGGGGTTGCTGCAGCGAGGCAAAAATGTGCAAGTTGTAGTTGATGCCGTAGGTTCGCGTAGCAGGACAGAGGCGAAGCTGGCCTTGCGCAAGATGGAGACAAAAGGGGCGAAATTGACTGTGACTAAGAACCTTGCCGGCGTTTCGCACTTAAGACAAGTAGGTGCCTGCGACTGCGAGAACTGCCGGGGAAGAGCGAAACCAGGGGCAGCAAAAATCGGTAGGGAAGATTAACAGCCAATATCAGGACGAGTTCAAAAGGATTACGAAAACACCGAGATACGGCTTATTCTTGGCTGAGTTCACATACAGAACGACCGTTGGCACGTTAAGTGCTAGGTGTTGTGGGTTTGCTGGGCGAGGTACGGGGGGAGTTTTTTTCCAGAGCGGCTTTCCGGTTTTCGACAGGATTTATTTTTCTATCCGCCATCCTGTGGAAAGAGAACACAGCGCGCACAAAAAAGGAGACGCAGGCAGTTGTGTTGGACTAATTGTAGGCCCGTCTCCTTATTGCGATGTGCCATCACGCACGTCACCGCGGATAGTGCTACGAGACCGACTGATCTCTGTTTGCGCTCGCAACAAACGTATTATAGCAAAGACAACCATACGGATCAAGTGAATTGTGCGGTACCGTAACAATCTGCGATCACATTTCTACTGTCGCGCTTTTGCCCATGGGTCCCCAGTCTGGCCAGGAAATCCCCGTTTCAATACTGATAAGGCGTTTTCTGCTGTTTTTTGTTAGTAGTGATGGAGCAAATAGAAACCTTTTGTCAACAATATGTACCTGTATTTTCAGGCACAAAGTTTAAAGTAATCAAAACGGGTAGGCCGATATTATCGGAAGATATATAGCATTTCTTGTTTTTTGCGGTGTGGAATACAGGAGAACTAATCATGCATTATCTCGAAGAAATAAGAAAAGGGATTGGTGAGATTATTGAGATTTCCTTATTGTTGATTGCCCTTGGGATTGTAGTTGAGATCCTTTTTGGCAGTGCAGTACCTTTTTTTGGGAAAGTTGTTCCCAATCTCACCGCACTAATTGAGAGTCTGGGCGAGAATGGGCTTGTTGGTCTGATCGCTTTGGGCATCATTGTTTTCCTGTTCCTGAGAAGGAAAGCTGTGAGGCCGGCGAATCCGCAGTAAGATCCCGCAACAAACAGCGATATCTGTCGCAGTACAGCAGAAATCAAAGAAGGGAAAATGTCATGGATGAATTCACACAAACAATCGACGCTATGTCAACCCAGGAGCGGCTTAAGGGTGTATTTAACAGCTTGGATGTGAGAGCAAAGCTCTGCATAGGCATCATGTGGAAAATGTGGAGCCTGGAGCGTATCAATTTTAGCCCGACGCTGCGCGAAGAAATCGAGCGAGACTTGATAGGCTGCTTACACGACTTGACTAATGGAGATTGTGGGGACCCGGAGCTTAACTGGCTTGCAGGGCTTTTTCATGCCTGCGAGCTTGTAGCTGAAAACACGCACGTAGCCTGAGTTTTAGCGATAGCTCGAGAGCCAACCAATTTGCTGCTCACGCACTCTATGTATTTTGCGCGCGGAAGAGACTTGTCGAAAGCAGCAAGCGTCCTACAGTAAGTGACGCCCGACTAAATCCGTGTGGCAAAGGGTACGCACGCCAGACCGACAGGTGTGATAGGGTTAATTTCCACGTCCTCAGTGCACTTGCGAACATCGCCGGGCGGATGAAACGCTTCAAAAGTAGCAGAGCCTAGATCAGAGGATTCCGACGCATATTAAGCCGGAAGCTGTGGTTTGCTGAGGTTCCGGAGCGAGCGCCATGCTGAAAAAGCGAATTATCTGAAGTTTTTCGCTTGACTAACCACGCCAAAGTGTTGAAATCAAGGAAGTAAGCTGAAACCTCTGCGCTCGAATACGATAGGGAAATCGATGAAAGCGTTCATGTTAGGTTGGGAGTTTCCACCGTTTATCAGCGGGGGGCTGGGCACCGCGTGTTACGGCCTTACCAAGGCAATGGGCCAATTGGGAATGCAAATCGCTTTTGTTCTTCCCAAAGCAGGAATCAGCCGCTACACGGGCCCAGTTAAGTTAATGAGTGCAGAAGGAAGTGTTGAAATCAAAGAGGCCAGTGAGTTTGAAAATGTCAGCTTCCATGAGATCATCTCGCCTCTTCGCCCATATGTCGATTCCAGCAGGCATGAAGCCTATTCGCGACAGAGAGGTTCGTACCGAGAGAGGAACGCGCGCTACATCCGCTCGTGGCATTCGAAGAGCGCAGAGCAAGGTGAGAACTATCCTAATGATATGGCTGGACAGGTGCACCGCTACGCCACGAAGGTAATGGAAATTGCTACAGTCGAGGATTTTGATCTCATACATGCCCATGATTGGATGACTTATCCGGCTGGAATCGCTGTCGCAAAATCAAGTGGCAAGCCATTTGTTGTGCACGTCCATTCAACGGAATTCGACCGGAGCGGCGAGCACGTTAACCAGAGCATTTATGACATTGAACGGCAAGGTATGCACTCTGCTGACAGGGTCATTACAGTCAGCAATTACACCAGGAATATCATAGTAGGTCGCTACGGGGTAGCGCCCGAAAAAGTCGAGGTTGTCTATAACGGTGTTGAGCATGATACTTGTAGTGATAGCGGATCCTCACATGCGCTGCCTGAGAAGACCGACAAGATTGTCCTGTTCCTGGGTCGAATTACGATGCAAAAGGGCCCCGAATATTTCTTGGCAGCAGCAAAGAAGGTACTCGAGAAGATGGACGATGTTAAGTTCATCATGGCCGGTGATGGTGATATGACACACCGGATGGTTGAATATGCTGCTTATCTTGGCATCGGTCATAGGGTTTTGTTCACACGGTTTTTGCGGGGAGCTGATGTTGACAGAGCATATCAGATGGCTGATTTATATGTGATGCCGTCTGTTTCTGAACCCTTTGGTATTACTCCGCTCGAGGCCCTTAAGCACAATGTTCCCGTACTGATAAGCAAACAGAGCGGGATCGCCGAGGTCTTGACCCATGCACTCAAAGTCGACTTCTGGGACATAGACCAGATGGCCAACAAAATAGCTGCTGTATTGAAGTTTCCATTACTGAGGAGAACTCTTCGAGAGGATGGCCACAGTGAAGTGTATAAATTTCGCTGGGAAGACGCAGCGGCAAAGATCAAGGGAATATATGAGAAAATACTAAATGGATCCTAATCTACGATGGGACAGGGAGGTCTGTTATGCCATCGATATGTTTCTATTTTCAGGTTCATCAGCCCTACAGACTCAGGAACTACACCATTTTTGAGTTGGACAACGACTATTTCGACGACTCCAAGAATGCTGAGATATGCAGAAGGGTGGCAAGGAAATGTTATCTGCCGTCAAATCTGCTCATGCTCGAGCTGATCAAAAAACACAAGGGTAAATTCAGGATATCCTACAGCATAACAGGTGTTTTACTGGAGCAACTTGAGCTTTACGCGCCGGAGGTTCTGGCCAGTTTCCAAGCACTGGCTGCCACTAACTGTGTGGAATTTCTGGCGGAAACTTATTACCACAGCTTAAGCTTCTTGTACTCCCGAGAGGAGTTCATTGCACAAATACGAATGCATGAACAGGCGATCCACAGGCTTTTTGGCCAGACGCCGCGAGTATTTAGGAACACCGAACTGATATATAATAATGACCTGGCATTTCTGATTGAGCAGATGGGCGGCTTTGATATGATATTGGCCGAAGGTGCTGATCACATTCTTGGCTACAGGAGCCCCAACTTCGTTTATCGACCACCAAACTCGACGAAACTTAAACTGTTGCTTAAGAACTACCGCCTCAGCGATGACATAGCCTTTCGATTCTCCAACCGAAACTGGAGCCAATGGCCTGTCACAGCGGACAGATTTGCAGCCTGGATAAATGCATTCAACGGTAACGGGTTCGTGGTGAACCTCTTCATGGACTATGAAACCCTTGGCGAGCACCAATGGGAGGATACCGGCATATTCAGTTTCATACGGCACTTGCCTTCAGAAATCCTGAAACACCCGGATAATGATTTCAAGACCCCTAGCGAGGTGGCTGCTGCTTATGAGCCGGTCGGTGTATTTGATGTTCCCCACACAATAAGCTGGGCCGATTTGGAGAGGGACCTTTCTGCGTGGCGGGGTAATCCTATGCAGGAGAACGCTCTCGCCGAACTCTACGGGCTCGAGTACAAGGTCAAGAATACTGATGATAGGGCCATAATCATTGAGTGGCGAAAATTGCAGGTCTCAGACCACTTCTACTACATGTGCACAAAGTATTTTTCTGACGGTGATGTGCATAAGTACTTCAACCCTTATGATTCCCCCTATGATGGATACATAAACTTTATGACCGTTCTGGATAACTTGAATTCGCGCTGCCACAAGGTGCTGCTGCAAAAGAAACGAGAGCCTTTCAGCATCCTCAGCGGCGAGCCCTCGCCAAGCTTGATGTGAAAAAATGCCCATGGGCAAGTTTCTATCCGAAAAGGAATCGGACTTTAGTGGTAACTCAACACCTGAAAGAGCTTAGGGGTCAGTGGGATAATTAAAGGTGTCCGGTATGCTCTGTAGAAAAGTTCATTGACAAGTAAGATAATAGCGATGTTGTGTGTCAGAACTTTCAGCATCATTTCGCGATTCTGCGCCCAATAGGTTTGTGACAGCAGGGCTTCGCCTTGATTGCGTTTGATCATGCTGAAGACTGTTTCGACCTGCCAACGTTGCCCAAGAATTCCCTTGTCAAACTCCTGCTGCATCAGCCGGCGATATTTGCCGCGAAAAGGTTTTTGGCTCGGACGGCCGTGTTTGGCAGGGATGATGCTCTCTATGTGGTGAGCCTCACGTGCAAATCGATGATTGGCTTCGCTGTCGTAACCGGCATCTGCGAGCAACTGATCGATGCGTACTTTGTCCGCCGCGGGTCTGAGGATCTTGCCGAACTGGTTGATATCGACCCCAGGGCCCCGTGCGGTAATGACCGACAAGATCGCGTGAGTGCGACAGTCGCAGAGAACTGCCAGCTTAGGCCAACGCCGATAGTACGTGTTTTCGCGGGTCTGAAGTTCTTTGCAGCGTTTTCGCGAAACGAAATAACGGCTGATGTGACGAGCCTCCAAGCCGGTAGAATCCATGGCAGCCAGCGCGACGTGACGATCGGGCTGGATTGTCTCAATGGTGCTGTCCAAGAGTTGCTCGGCCGTGGCGAGACGCAGTAGGCGTTTGGAGGCTTTCTGCAGCGTCGTGAAATGCGGCACGGTCTTGAGTTCAAAAACTTGGCACAGGTCGGGCCAGTCGTTCAATATTTCTACAATGCCAGGATTTCTTGTGCGTCATCAATCGTGGCTTGTTCGGTACTCATAATCTTCTAATTCCGAATACGGGAGTACCCGCACAACGGTTCACGTCAGTGGCAGGTGAGCGCAGCGGTGCTCCTGACTGTCCGCCGGATGTGATTATTAGCTGCTGATTATTTCAATATCCGGCAGATTCTCTGCTACCTCCTTAAAGTCTGCACTGGATGTAAGCACTCTCATAACTTCCGGCAATGGCTCAGGCCATATTTCCGGCAGATCGGCTTCGCCCTCGACAGTGACTACAAATGCCAGCTTTTCCGTTGGCGGCGTAAACATCGCTTCGACCCCTGGCTTATTTCCTCTTGCATCGATACGATACCAGCCAATGTCTGGGAGACATACGGCATTTAGACCATGCAAACAGAACGCAGTTCGATTATCTTCGATAGCCAATCTTTGGTAACAAAAGCCTGCGGGAATCTTATTTGCCCTCAGCAAAGCCGCTAGCAGATGGCTCTTTGCATAGCAATACCCGGTTCTATGTTTAAGAACTTCCGAGGCCTTGCATGTTACTGGATTCAATTCGTAGTCCAGACTATGTTTGATTTCATCGCGAACATACTCGAAACAACTTCTCGCCACATCTTCGCGACTGACCATGTCGCGGGAAAGTTCTTTGGCTTTGGCAAGAACATCAGGGTGTTCCCAATTAACAGTATCGGATGATGCAAGATATTGGTCCATAGTCTTTGTTTACATTCGCAACGGCGGTTTACTCGAACATCATGGCGACTACGCAGAAGACGAGCGTGGGGGCCTGAAAATCGGTGACGGCACGGCTCTGATTGACATTGGTTCCGATAGCGGATCCGGCGGCGGAGTATTGAAACTGAAGAATGATGTTACCGAACTTGTCCGGTCTCTTTCCCACGATGGCATCATCGTCGCCGACGGCGGCGCCAGAGATGTTCAGATCCTAACATAGCCTCTGGTGATGGATTTTGGCTCAAAAATACACTGTTTATTAGACCATTCTCATTTGGATTTCCCGATTCTTATGCTATTTTGATGTCAGGTGTGTTGACATACTCAAAATACCTGTGAACGGTCACTGAAAAAAGCATGGGATTTCCAGCTTTACCTGAAAAGTGTCCCTTAAATCATGCCGATATTCTAACGCAGTATGACTGTGTTTCCCAAAATGGGTAGCCGCGCACCTATCCAACGATGGGCAAATTCGAGCACAGCTATGCTGGGGACCGACAGCTCTTCTTAAATTGCTTGGATGCGTGGTTGTGTTGTTGTACTTAGTCGGAAAGAAGGTACACAAGATGAACAGTAATCTGATATTTCTATTAGCAACTGCTCTCTAAGGAAATGGACGCCGCAATAGAGCCGAGAAATGTCCGTGTAGAGCAAGAAAGTCTTTGCGCAGGAGCGTTCTTTAGGAGGTTCTGATGTGCTTAAAGCAAAAGATATGATGAGTAGGAATATAATTACCGTGACGAGAACGACCTCTGTTCTTGAAGCGCTGAAGATTATAGTGGAAAAGAATATTACGGGTCTTCCTGTGATCAAAGATGATGCGTCCTCAAGCTTGGTTGGGATCGTTTCCGAGAAGGATTTCTTAGATTTGCTCTACGGAACCCATAATTTGGAAAGTGAAACGGTCGATTCCATTATGACAACGGACCCGAAGTGTATTGATGAGGATGCAACCGTTCGTGAGGTCTGTGATTGTATGAGGTCGCATATGTTCAGAAGAGTCCCTGTGGTATCGAAAGGAAGGTTAGTAGGGGTCATCAGTAGAAGGGACATAGTATCATTTATGAAGAATCGGCTTGAACGCGTTGGCGACCTGAAGAGCTTTCTCGAGCAGCAATAACAATTTGAACTGTTGTGATATACATAAGTTATTTATCCGGCGAAGAGACTATCGTAGGGTCTGTTTATGAATGTTAGAGAAATAATCCGTTACTATCCAGTCTCTGGCACAGAGGCGATTTTTATCAGCCAGAATACAGATCAGCCGGACATTACAGCGGTATCCTGCCATATATGGGATATATCAGAAAAGGGTTGCAGTTTTGAGACCGAAGAAGCAAAACGCTTTACGGTCAATCAAATTGGAGTCTTGAGACTTCAGCGGGATTGTTACTCCGATGAGATTGAAGATGTTCAGATAGCGCGTGTCTGGAATACGGGAATGGCGGTGACGTTTGAGCCTACCGCCAGAATCAAGGAATATTTAGGAAAAGCAAAACAGTATTATCCCGCTGCAGACCTCGAAGTGACGTTTATAGACAGCCACCAGCCTTGGCAGAGAACCGCAAGATCGTCGTATGTGTGGGATATATCAGAAAAGGGTTGCAGCTTTGAGACCGAAGAAGTCAATGATTTTAAGACCGGTCAAACTGGTGCGTTAAAGATTAAACGGGGATTTCACACCGACGTAATCCCAAATGTCAAAATAGAACACACCAGAGACAATGGAATGATAGTATCCTTTGAGCCAACGAACAGAATTACAAAGTACATCGGACACTAGTCACATTATGGAGAAAGGGCTGAAAGTAATTAGTTCATTTCTTCCCATTAACAAAAACACAATCAAAGAGAAGGTTACTCCTGCCCTCAGGCGAAGTAAGTGTGCCCAGGTATTGCTCTTGGACATTAATCCGTACCATAGTTGATTTCGAGTTTTCGAGCCAGGCGGCTTGCGAGCACGAGTACGAGGAGTGTCAGAAGCACAATGCATGTAACAGCGGTTAGTGTGGTAGCTGGTTCGGTGGGTGAAATCAAGAGGTTGATGAGGGGCGGCATGTTTTTGTCTGGGGGGGCGGTCACAGGGCAAAGGGATTGCAGATAGTAGATCATACTGGTCTTCTTCAGAAGAGGAGGCAGGAACGGATTGGCACTTTCCCACAATAAGACCACGGCCGTGGGTATAATGGGGTTGCTAAAGAGCAGGCCCACGGCCAGGAAGATGCTGCCGTACCCTACGCACGCCAGGGCTGTGACGCTTAAGTAGGCTCCGAACTGAATCCACCCGGGGCCGGCCAGGAAGTCGACAATAACGCCCCGTTCGAACTGCCAGAGCATGGCCCACCATTGCAGGGCTGTGCTGGAGGTGAAGATAACTACCGTGGCCAAGAGTCCCGCGAAATATTTGCCAGCCAGCAAAACCTCACGCCGCATGGGTGTGAGCATGTAGAAATGAAGGCTCTTATCGAGCATCTCTCCGCGGAACAGGTTGACAAAGATACCCACACAGCCAAAGAAGATGGCCAGACGTAGGAAATAGAACTGGAAGCTGGTAGCAAAGATGAGCTGGCTTTTGGGCAGTGTATCGGGGTCCCTGCGATGGATCCAGGTCAGTTTGTTATCCTCGAAATGATAGGAAACGTCATTCTTCCCATCGGTGTACCGGTAAAAGACAAAACTGCGTTTCTTCCCGTTGCCTCCGTGGTGATATCGGGTGCGCTGCCAGTAGGGTTCGCCGAGCTTGGCGACGACCTGGTCGCGGCTGAGTCCGGTTTTGATGCCATTGAACGCCGCTTGGGATATCGGATGTTCGGTTGCCAATTGGGCCAAGTGCTGGCGCTGACGTGTGGCGTAGACCGAGTGGACCATATAGAGGACCACCGGTGCAAATGCCAGTAGATAGACCCATAAGCCCCGTTTGGAGAAAAAGGTCTTTTTCATTTCCAGGCGTACGACCGACACGATCTGTCCGTACCATAGCTTCATCATGGGGACATCTTCTCCTCGCCGCCGATGAGGTAATCATACACAGAGTTGACATTGTCGTCGGCCGGGGTCACGCCCTCGATATCAATGCCGCTGAGGGCGAGGTGATTGAGCAATCGATAAAACCGGTCGGCATCACGCGTTGTGATGAGCACGCCACTGCCTTCAGTGAGGAGTTGGGCCTCCACGACATGGTCCTGCTCAAAGGCCTTGGAGGCCAGTAGACTGGGTTGCTTACAGTGGATCAGGATCTTTACGGGCCGCTCTTGAATCTCGCTCCTCACACTTTGGATCTGTCCTTCGGCCACCACATAGCCGCCACTCATGAGCACAACCTGATCAGAGATCATGTCGACCTCGTGCAGCACATGGCTGGATACAAGCACATGGCGGCCCTCGGTCGCATAGCGTCGAAAGAGGTTGATCGTCTCGGCTCGGACCAGCGGATCAAGGCCGTTCAGAGGTTCGTCGAGAATCAGCACACGTGGATCGTGTGCCAGTGCCTGGGCCAGGCGGATACGCTGTCGCATGCCCTTGCTGTAGCCGGCGACCTTGCGCCCGGCAGCGTCACTGAGGCCGACTTGTTCGATGACCTTGTTGGCGAGTCGTTTACACTCTGCGTTTGAATAGCCGAACAGTCGAAGGAAGGAATAGATGAATTGAAATCCGCTGAGCCCTTTGGGAAAGGCATCGAATTGGGTGGCGTAGCCCACTAAACCAAAGAGCTTGTGGGATTGGGTGGGGGATAGCCCCAGCACGCGGATTCGGCCCCGCGTGGGACGTATGAGACCGGTCACAAGATTCATAATCGTGGTTTTGCCTGCGCCGTTGGGACCGACCAGGCTCGTAATTCCAGGTGGCATCGAAAGCGTCACCCGATTAACACCCAGGACCTCGCCGTAAAACCGGGACACATTATCTAAGGTGATCAGATCGTTTTTCATTTGACCACCTCAAAGGCTCGGATTCGTCTGGCGAGCAGCCACAGACAAAGGCCGCACGTCACGCCCAAGACCGTCCAGGCCTCGGTGACCGATAGATCGGCACTCGAGCCGTTCCTGAAGAGGTCCGACCAGATGGTACGGACCACCTGCATCAGGTCAATAAAGGCGCCGTAATGGGTGCGTGTCACATTGTTGATGGCAACACCAAAGCCGGCTCCGGCAAAGAAGACGCCCAGAATAAGAGCCCCGGCCGCGATTTTCCATTTTACCCAAGCCGAGAGCGCCAGGGCGATGAGCGAGAGAACAACTATCCAGATCCAAAGTCCAAGCACAATCGAGCCGGCCAGCCAGGCATGGACACGCGCCCAATCCCATCCTGCGCAGCCGGCCTGAATCAGGTAGAGCACTATTCCGGGGATCCAGGTGATCACCGACAGCAGCAGGAGCAGGATCGTCATTTTGCCGGCCACGTACTGGGTGCGGGAAAAGGGACGGCTGAGATAGAGGGACATCGCCCCATTGGCAAGGTCTGGGGCAACCAGGCTCGGTCCTACCAAGGTGGTTAGCAGGAAGGCCAGGGCCCCTTGGACTACACAATAGACATTAAAGAACTCACCATCGATCGGTGGCATGGCCCCGGATCGTAAACGCAGGGCAGTCAGCAGTGGGATGTTGTGGCTGAGGTAGATGAAGACGGCACAACCCAGGGGATAAAACATACACACCGCCAGAAAGAGGACCAGGAACTTGGATTTAAACAGACGCGCATAACTGTAGCGTGACAAGATAAAAAAACGGAACCACGGCGTTGTTCGCGTGCCACTGTAGTCTTTATAGGTCTGTTTATAGACCGCCACGTCAGGCCTCCATCGCTTTGAGGAAGATGTCTTCGAGTGTATCCCGTCGGTAGTTCAAACGTCGCAGCGGCAGATCTCGTTTGGCTGCCACCCGATAGATCTGGCGCAAATCAAAATCCTCTGGTAACACCATCTTAAGACGCCCGCCGCTGGTCGTACACGTACAGCCGATCTTGGTCAAGGCCTCAGCCAGACCGGCATTATCGCCGGAGGTCTCGATTTCTACGAAACGTTGATTGACGCTACGTTCCTGAGCGAGGTTTGCATAATGAACAATACGTCCCTGCTTGAGGATGAGCACCTCTTGACAGGTCTCTTCCACGTCGCGCAGCAAATGGGAGCACAGCAGGACATGCATTTGGCCCGAATCTCTGATGTCACGGATCAAACGAAGCATACGTCGGCGTGCCCTGGGATCGAGGCCATTGGTCGGCTCGTCAAGGATGAGCAGACGCGGTCCGTGTACAATGGCCTGGGCCAGTTTCACCATTTGCTTCATACCCACTGAATATGTACCCAGCGTGCGGTAGCGCGCCTCGCCGAGACCCACGTAGAACAATACCTCATGCGCCCGTTCCAGTGCCGACTCTGCCGGCAAACCCGAAAGTTCACCCATCATGCGTACGAACGAGACTGCCGTCATGTCGGCGATAAAGGAGTCATTTTCGGGCATGTAACCGACCAAGGTGCGGACCTGCTTTATGTGGCGTCGAATATCGTGCCCCAGCACCCGGGCCGTTCCCCTTGTAACCGGGCAGAAACCAAGCAGAGTCAGGATCAGGGTTGACTTGCCAGCCCCATTAGGCCCCAGCAAGCCAATGATGCGTCCGGAAAGCTCGACGCTAAGATCCGTGAGAATCTCACGTTTGCCCAGACAAACCGACAATCTGGCTAATTCCACAACAGTCTGCAATGATTCGATCCTTTAATTACTATTTTTAACGTTGTGAATCAGCGTTTGGCGTGGTAGGGACAATATGCTGGATTCATCTTGTTCTGCGATCCCGCCTGTTGGCGTTGCGCGCTCACTGCGTTGCAACGCCGAGAAACTCCACACCGTGCTTGTTGGTGGTCCCCACCAATTCCGGGGCGTTTGTCCAGCCCCTGTCTTTGAGGAACCGGTCGAGTTTCTCCGGTTGTATGCTCCAGAGCCACGGTTCTCCGGTAACCTTGAGAATCCACAGGGCGAGCCTCGTCCAACGGCCGGCATCGGGCCGACTGTCAGCTCCGGTGGCGATATACGTAAAGGCAATTCGGCTGCCTCTTCCGGCGATCGCAGTGCACTGGTTGAACAAGTCCCGGACTGCTTCGGGAGGCAGATACATCAGCAGCCCCTCGGCCACAATTACGGTCCGCATTTTCGAGTCCCATGAGTCGTCGGCTTCCAGAACGTCCACCAGTCTTCGCTTGCTCAGATCCTCGTTTATCAGGTGAAGGTTATCATGCGGACCCATTGCCTCTATACCCTTTGCCTTGAGGCGGGCCGTGGCCGGGTGATCTATCTCGAAGAAATTCACATCGGCAAACTCCGGCGCTAAGCGCCACCCCATCGTGTCGTAGCCCGCTCCCAGGACAAGGACCTGGGTAGCACCCCCAGCAATCCCTTCCCTCACCTGGCGCTCACAAAACGCCTTTCTGTGGCCAAAAGCCTCAAACTGCCCCGGCATCATCCAGTCGAACGCCTCATAAACGGAGACCATTCTTCGGGAACCGGACCATCGAACCGCTGTCGCACCAACTGCACCGGAGGCAACGAGGAGTTTTGCCGTAGTCTCAACAATCCCGGGGGGAAGAACTTTGTCCATCCCCGGTTTTGCTCCCAGAGTAACAATATTCAGAGCAACCTTGCGGGCAGTCTTACTCGGTGTGTCTTTGCGCATACAATGCCCTTATGAGCAGAACGGCTTGAATGAGGGGCGGAGGCACGACGTCCCTGTCGATTCAAATGTTAGTATTTCTATTGGCATTTGCCAATGTACCCTGAATAAGCATAAAAGCCAGGTCTGACCCTAGACCCTTAGACCCTCGCGTCAGCGGGTACGATGAATTGAGCTGTTATCAGTTGTTGTATAGCCAAGTCAGTTTTGAATGAATCTCGATAACCTCTAAGTTATCTTGATATTTCTGATTCTGCTTGATTCATAACCAAGTTGAGTACATATGCATCAACAGTGTCCACCTTTTTCTTTGTATCACTTTTCTTCTGGGCAACCTTGTAGTCGGGAATAATCCCAGTACCCGATTTGCTGTCAGATCGCATCGTGGTAAAGATCGCCGTTGAAACCTGAATAGTGAGTTGTGAATGTGGTAATGAAATGAACACGACATCACCGTAATGCTGTCTATCAAATCGAAGAGTCTCTTCTCCAATAAGGGTGGCGAATTTATAATGCTGGACAGTCGAAGCAAATAACATGGCAGAAGAGTATGTACCCCGGCCAATAAGAACAGATACACGACCAGAAAAACGAAGTGGTTTCTTAACCGGACTGACAAATCTAGCCTGAACCGTAAAGTCCTTTTGTATTGGCATTCCATTTGGGTCGAGAGTTAGGGATGTCGTGTCATACGCTTTGTGTAGATAGGGCATATACTCCATGCCAATTGTGTTGTAGAAAGCAGATGCCTGAGGTGTTAACCTCTTAAACACTTTTTCATATTGCCGAAATGGCTTATCTGCAAAGTAACGGATCAACAAATCATTTGTCCCGGAAAAGCCCCCGCCATTGTTTCTTACATCAATGATGAGATCCTGAACATTGTTTTTCCTTATTTCAGCAAACATCTTTGAAATACATTGGTCATATTTAGATATCTCTCGAGGTAAGCCGCAGTGATTATATCTGAAGATACAAGTTTTGGGATTCTCTAGTAACTTATAAGAATTCTGACTTAGGGTATCTGCTGCCAGTAACTGGTTAAGCTGGGTTTGAGCGGATTCTCTCTGTTCACTTGGTGTACTCCCCAGGGGAGAATGTACGAATGTATGCCCTTCCTCTAGATGATCAAGTGCAATCTTAACTGTATTATGGAATTGCTGGAGTGTCAGCGGCTGAATGCATTGTTTTCTCACGTATTCTTGTATCTTTGTGTAGCGTTCCTCGTCTATATAGGCACGAATATCAGGATGAACATTTTCAATTTGCCTAAACAGATAATTATTATCCAGCTTAAGCTGTTCGACGGTAAGTTCTACAATTGTCTCTGTGTCTCTACTGCTAACACAGGAAACCGAACAGAGAATGAGCATGCAAACCAGCATAGAATGTATGAGACGATATTGACACATTATGCTATTATCTCCTTTTGTATGGATTAGATAACGCCTTGAATGAGGGGCCGAGGTACGAGGTCCCTTCGATTCAAATGTTCGGTCCTACTTCTTGATTAATGACCAGTATTCGATCTCTTCATATTTCTGTTCCTTTGCTTGGTCGAGTACCTCTCGGATTCTTGAAACCGGTTCAACAACACCAAAATCCATACTCTGGTTTGAGGCGCTGAGTAGGCCAAGTAACTGGAGCTTGGAATCCATTAGTGATGTTTGGTTCAATACCGGGCTGCCACTGTTTCCGGGAAATGCTTCCGCGTCTATCACGAAACATCTTTCTTCTGCAAACTTGTTTTCCTCTCCTATTTGCATTTTCAGAAATCTTTTGCCTGTATGCATCGCGATTATTCCTGCTCTGCCAAAGGGACGTTGCTCCAGCAGTTGGAATCCAATATTCAAAGGAAATCCAAATACGAGAATCTTTCTTGGTGGAGAGGGATCTTCTGTCGGAAGTTGATTCTTATCTTCATTCTCTGAATCTGGAGATTCATACACAAAGTATTTGGTTCCCGTTCACGGAGTTTTTTTTGCCGTGATCATTTATGGCACAAGGATTGCAATATGAGTTGGCATGACTAGCAAGGACGCCAGAATTGAACAGGTTGAGCAAGAGAACCGGAAACTCCGGATAGAAAATAG
>JADHXR010000121.1 GCA_016782865.1 Phycisphaerae bacterium | reverse complement strand
GAAGGGGGAAAGTGCACGAGACTGTAGATGATTTGTTAACAACAACGGATCATACAGTAGATTTTGTTGCACTTTATGATAGTGTGACTGTTTATGCGACCAGTCTTGTACCTTCTATGCGGGAAAGATCAATCCTTTCTCTGAGGAATTTCGTCAAGGCAGGTGCACAAGTCTCATCTGCGAGAAATTCCGGTAGTGTATTACGTAGGGCGGTGGAGACTACAAGTTCAGATGGACACAAACCGGGGCGGATGGTACGAAGCCATGACCCAAATGACCGCCAGACCAGTTGAGGAACAGTCGTAGCAATAGTCTGCATGATCCCCTGAGCGATGAGCCCGATTTGTATGAAGCGGTGGTAAGCATCTATTTTCCTGCGTATGGCGTCACGGTATTCTTCGGTCTGACGATGCAGATACTGATCGCCACTGTTGCGCTTAAGGGGTTTCATACAGCCAAGCCAGAAGTGGTAAAGGAATGCTCCCACTACATGTAATGAGTTCTTGAACGCTATTTCAATCTTGAAACGGAAGCCGTAGAGCCGCAGGATTTCTATGGCCGGTAGAGTCAGGTCGGTGCTCATTAGAAGTCTCTTGCCTCGGTTCGGATGATCAACGGCGACAAAACGCACCAGGATGCCGACAGGTTTCCAAAGCAAATCCACAGAACGTATGCGGACCTTTACGTCCTTTTCGCCATAGAGGGGGCTGTCGATAGTTTCCATAGCCTCTTGGTCGTTGAACAGTGACCAGATCTTGATCTTCAGCCCGTATTTTTTAGGCCGTCCTACCTTTCTGATTTTGGGAATAGGTGCGGGCCTGTAGCCTACGCTATTGTGTCTGACCCTGGTGATGAGATGGTTACCCACCTTCAGCAACGGTGCTATGATCTTCCTTGAGGCGTAGTAAGCATCGGCCACAAAATAGAACGGTTCGGTGATGAGTAGTGAATCGAGCAGGATTATCATTTTGTCCAACAGTGTCCGTTTGTCTCGATTGGAGAAGACCACGCCTTCGTGAATACGCCCTACCAGAGGGATCGCTACGATGCTTTGAAGGCCTTGTGCGAGTATGCAGATGGCCTGGCAGGAGTGCCCCATGATGTATTTGGGCTTTGTGTTAGACTCAGATTCCTGGTGCAATCGTTTGACCGCCGGCATCTTCTTGCCGGACTTGGCCACCTTGATTCCATCGCCTACCAGCACGAGTCTGCCATTATATCGCAGCAGTCCCGGGTGGGAATTCACGACCAGCGCCGTCCATATCTGGGTTAAGGTTTGTAGATTCATAGCAGGGCTATGGAAGAAATCCAGAATACGATCATAGCAGAATCCTTGCAATCCTAAACATCTGATGACGCTGGTCGCTCCCAGTAGATCTTCGCGGACACAGAAGGCCATTAGTACGACGAGAAGCCAGAGAAAGGTCCTGTTACGAGCACATGCCGGTCGAAGTTGCCTGCTCCAATGCCACCAATTACGCCACAATTTCATAGAGACCTCCTTGTTTGAATTATTTGGAAATGTCTGCAAATTCCTCTTGCAGTCACATGTATCTTTCCTATGATACATACATGCAGAAGAAGATAGCAAAACTGGAGCAGAGAATCAAGGATATTAAGGCCGAGTTGACGCAACTCGGCGATATGAGACCCGGATCACTGTCCACACAATGCCGAAGCTGGGGCGGCCAATACCGCCAACTCAGTTACACACACCGTGGAAAGGGTCATACCGAGTACGTTCAAGATGGAGTGAAGCAACAAGTCCAACAGGAGCTCCGGAACTACAAGAAGTTCCGAGCGCTGACGCAGGAATGGATTGACACAGCCATTCAGCTTGCCAAAATGAAAGTGGATATGCAGAAGGCACAGAACTCAAAAAGACGGTGAGAACTCGGTACTCTCAAGTAATTATAAATATTCGCTGTTATCAATGGCTGTTGGGGAATTCGTAGTGAGTTACTTTTGGGAGATAATCCAATGAGACGCCATTTGTCAGACAATGAGAACAAGAGTGCATTCTGTCTTCTTCTCTGGCTCATATTCAGCGGCAATGGGTCCGTGGCCGAGCCAGTTCTACGTTCGGGTCCGGCGGGAATGTCGGGGGACTATTATACTGCTGAAAGGGTTGCCTACGAGAACAAAAAAGCTATAGAGGCCTACGAGAAAAGAAACGCTGAAATCTCTCACTTGATCGAAGATAAAATTCGGTCGAATTCGGGTAATGCAGCCTTGTTGTATTATCAGGCATTTATCGCGTTGCCTGAACTCGGCCAAGTTATCGATGCGAAACTCAGCGAAGTTCGCGGAGGTAGAGAGGAACCTGACGCGCAGGTCAGGATATTCCTGGGAATGTGTCTGCCAGCAGTAGAGATGTTCCGAGCCGCGTCTCGCGTCCCGCAATGTACATGGGGCGTAGTGCCCGACAACCAGGTCAACCGCGATTCCTTGCATCGAAAATGGGGAAATCTCTCATTAGTCCTCTTGGCAGATGCGCGAACACTAGCTGCTGACGGAAAATTCTATGCGGCGTTGGAGCAGTGCCTGACAATGCGGCGATTTGCCCGGCATCTCGCCGAGGAGCCTGAATTGTCTATATTCTCGGAGGGGCGGGACCAATTGGCATTGAGTACTGCCCGAGATATTCTTGGCATCATCCCACTCGATGTGGACATTCTAGTGTGGTTTCGCAATGAGTTGGCTGAGGTTCCGGGGCCACGGTTGTCTTCTGCAGAGGATATGTTGAAAACACATGAGTTGAACATAATGCAAACGAATCCTGACAACCTCGGTTACTTGAAGGAGCAGGCTGTACAGGAAGCTGAGGGCGAACAGGCTAAGGAGGATATCCGGAACCTAACGAATGAGGAGTTCCTGTCGCGCGTCCGCGAAGCCTTTGCGCACTTTGCTGACCCGATTTGCCGAATCCTGGACAGTGAAATGGCTTACGAGCAGAAGAATTCGCAACTGTTGAGATTCATCGACGAATCGGAGAAGAAAGCCAGCCCTGACCCGGTGGTCAAAGCTGTCACAGCGATTGTCACCTCAATTATACCGCTGATTGACCGGGAATACCGCGCAGAACTGGCGCACGCCGCTCACGTCAGCGGTCTAAGAGCCGCCGTTGAGATTTACCTTGTTCTGGCAAAAGCTGGAAGGTTGCCCGAAGAACTTCCGGAGCACCTGCCCAAAGACCCTTTCACCGGGCGGGATTTCGTATATGAGATAACGGATGAAGGCTTTGCCCTCCGCTGCCAGGCCGGACTGACTAGGCGGGCGGAATCTCAGTTGCGGACCGCACTCGAATTTAAGGTCCGCAATAGGGGAAACTATAGGGACGGAAGGAATTAAGGTGTACGGTACGATTTTTGGGGACAAGAGGCAACAGCTTACCCATTTCAGGATTGACAAGGCTTGAATATCGAATCCCTCGACCCTGCTCGGGACAAGCATCGAACAAGGAATAGTCTTTGGACAGGATTACAGGATTTACAGAGACATTGTTAACCACGAATTCATACGAATCTACACAAATCTTTAAAGGTTTTCCGACAAGATGACAGGATTTACTGAGATACTTTAATGGCCCTATTTATCCCGCCTTTATCCTGTAATCTCGTCTGATTATTGTCTTTCTTCGTGGTGAACAAAGAACCGTGTTAACCAGTGTTAACCCGTGGTTTCAATTTGGTGTTTACTTGTGTTAATTCGTGGCTATATTTCTCCGCGCAATCAGTGAAATCCGCGGTTATTTTGCCTTTTGACTTTTTACTTTTCGGAAGATTCATCGAATAGACTGGGCAGTGGTTTCTCTAAGAGAAACCTATATGGTTACAGATTCTTCCAGGATTACCCTTGAAGAAATCTCCAGGATTAGGTTAAAGTATGTCTATGCTCTTTCTGAAGACTCCGTCGTCGGCCCGAGAGCGAGCGGTTTTTCGCTTGGCAAAGACGGCGAAGCAGGCGATATTGGTTTTATCGTCGATGCAGCCGGATGCAGTCAGGCGGAAAATAAGCCGCTCGAAGCCAGATCGAGTTTTCAGACAGAGCCTATGTATGGCTCCCTAGTTTTGTTTGAAATGGAGATTGATATGACGTTCAGGAGCGAGCAGGATACGATGGGCGAGGTCAAGGTGCCCGAAGGCGCCTACTACGGGGCCCAGACGGCGCGATCCCTGGTGAACTTCGACATCGGCACGGAGAAGATCCCCATTGAAGTGGTGCGAGCGTTCGGGACTCTCAAGAAGGCCGCCGCAATGGTCAACCGCGAGCTGGGGCTGCTCGATGAGGACAAGGCCGACCTGATCGTGCGAGCCTGCGAAGAGACAATCGAGGGCAAGCTCGACGAGCATTTTCCGCTAAGCGTCTGGCAGACCGGCAGCGGTACCCAGACGAATATGAACGTCAACGAGGTGATCGCCAACCGGGCCATTGAGATTGCCGGCGGCGTGCCCGGCAGCAAGACACCCGTGCATCCCAATGACGACGTCAACAAGTCGCAATCCTCCAACGACACTTTTCCGACGGCTATGCACATTGCCTCGGTCACGGCGATCATGCAAGAGCTGCTGCCGGCCGTGGAGGCCTTGGCGAACCTCCTGGAAGAGAAAAGCCGCCAATTCGCAGACATTGTCAAGATCGGCCGGACCCATCTGATGGATGCAGTACCCCTTACGCTGGGCCAGGAATTCTCAGGATATGCGACACAAATCCAACGTGGTCGCCAACGCATCGCCCAGTGCCTGGCCAGGCTATACGAGCTGGCGCTCGGCGGGACGGCAGTCGGGACAGGGCTCAACACGCATCCAGAATTCGCGGCGCGTGCGGCGCAGAAGATCGCCGATCTGACGGGTCTGCCTTTTGTTTCGGCGGCCAACAAGTTCGAGGCACTGGCCGCTCACGATACGATGGTCGAGACCAGCGGTGCGCTCAAGACACTCGCAGTGTCGCTGAACAAGATTGCCAATGACATACGATGGCTGGCTTCGGGTCCGCGATGCGGAATCGGTGAAATCAGTCTACCCGCCAACGAGCCGGGCAGTTCTATCATGCCGGGTAAGGTCAACCCGACCCAGTGCGAGGCGCTGACCATGATCGTCGCCCAGGTGATCGGTAACGACACTACCATTGCATTCGCCGGCGCCTCGGGGAACTTCGAGCTGAACGTATACAAGCCGGTCATAATCTACAACCTGCTGCAATCGGTCAGGCTACTCAGTGACGGGTGCCGCAGCTTCGGTGCCAAGTGTGTGGCCGGCATCACGGCGAACGAACAGATCATAGCCGGATACGTACAGAATTCACTGATGCTGGTCACGGCCCTGAATCCGCATATCGGATATGACAAGGCGGCAGAAATCGCCAAGTACGCACATGCGCGGGGGACGACCTTGAAAGAAGCCGCTGTGTCATTGGACATATTGAGTGCTGAGGAATTTGACCGTATCGTAGCGCCAGGGAAGATGACCGGCCCGGCGCAAGAACAGCAATAGACACAGCGCAGCCTTTGGCCGCAATTAAAAAAAATGAAACCACGAATGAACACGGCGCGGCCTCGCGCTGCAACTAATAGGTATTAGAACTACCAAACACGCGAAAGTGCAAAGCTGAAGCGAACCTTTTCGCGTCATTCCGCGCCTTTCGTAGTTTCAAAAGAAAGCTGCACGGTAAGGGATGTGAAACAGATGTCTAAACGCCGAAAGGAACGGATTTTATGATCGACACGCTCGCTGAGCAGATATTGAGTGCCCACCTGGTTGAGGGCAAGCTCGAAGAAGGTTCGGAAATTGGCCTGAGGATCGATCAGACGTTGACCCAGGATGCGACCGGAACGATGGTCTACCTCGAATTCGAGTCGCTGGGAATTCCGACGGTTAAGCCTGAGGTTGCCGTCAGCTATGTCGATCACAATATAATCCAAACGGACTCGCGCAACGCGGACGACCATCGGTTCCTGCAATCTTGTGCCGCGAAATTCGGCATCGTCTTCTCACCGCCCGGCAACGGTGTCTCCCATCACGTGCACCGCCAGCGGTTCGGCATCCCCGGCCAGACTCTGCTGGGCTCCGACAGTCACACGACCACGGGCGGCTGTCTGGGGATGCTCGCCATGGGCGCCGGCGGTGTTGAAATCGCCATGGCGATGGCGGGCCATCCGTATTATGTCGAGACGCCCAAAGTCTGGGGCATCTACGTCGAGGGCCGGTTCGATCCGTTTGTGTCTGGCAAGGACCTGATTCTCCATCTGCTCGGGCAATACTCCTGCAAGGCCGGCACAGGCAAGATCATGGAATTTTTCGGCCCCGGCGTCAAGAACATGGACATGGCGGCCCGAGCCACCGTCGCGAATATGTCCGTTGACATGGGATTCACCGCGGCGATCTTTCCATCCGACGCCGAAACAAAGCTGTTCCTGTCGCAGAACAATCGCCAGCACGTCTGGCGCGAGCTGAAGACCGGAGAGAATCCTCAGTGGAACGAGGTGACTCAAATCGATCTCGGTCAGATCGAGCCGATGGTTGCGTGCCCGTCGAATCCGGACAATGTGGTAAGGGTGTGTGAATTGCCGGACATCGATGTTCACCAGGTTATCATAGGCTCGTCCTGCAACGGCAGCTACCGTGATTTCATGGTTGCCGCCAAGATCATGGAGGGCAAGACCAGAAATCCCAACGTCAGCTTCGAGATAAACACGGGAAGCCGACAGACGCTCGATAATGTACTGGCCGCCGGGGGCATCACGGCCCTGGTCGAAGCCGGAGCCCGCGTCCACGAGTCCGGCTGTCTCGGCTGCATCGGCATGGGGCAAGCTCCGGCCACGGGCACCGTATCGCTGCGCACGTTTCCTCGGAATTTCAAGGGTCGCAGCGGCACTAAGGACGATCAGGTGTACCTCTGTTCTCCCGAGACGGCTGCGGCATCTGCCCTGACCGGCAAGATTACCGACCCGCGCACCCTGGGTGAGGCTCCGAAAATACCCTATCCCGACAAGTTCAAATTCAGGAACGAATGGTTCATCGAGCCGCCTGAGGATCCGACGACGGTGGAGATTGTTCGCGGCCCCAATATCAAGCCGTTGCCCGATTTCCCCGCACTGCCCGAGACGCTTGAGGCTTCGGTTCTGATCAAAGTTGAGGACAACATCAGCACCGACATCATCATGCCCGCGGGCAACCGTGTCCTACCGTACCGCAGCAATATCCCGGCTATCAGTGAGTTTGTCTTCGAGATCATCGATCCGGAATTTCCGGCCCGGGCAAAAGCTCTGGGAGGCGGAATCGTGGTCGGTGGTGACAATTACGGCCAGGGTTCGTCTCGCGAGCACGCAGCTCTGGCGCCTCGATACCTGGGAGTGTGTGCGAAGATCGTCAAGAGTTTCGCCCGGATTCACAAAGCGAATCTGGTCAACTTCGGGATTGTGCCGCTGACTTTTGCAGACCCTGAGGATTACGATTCAATCAAGCAGGGCGACACAATCTCCATTCCAGGGATCAGCATCGCCGTTGCCGATGGCTCGGAGGATATCCCGGTTCTGGTCGATGGTCGCCAGATCATGACCCGGCTGGAAATATCGGATCGCCAACGGCGGATCTTGGTGGCCGGCGGGATCCTGAACCTGGCGAAACACACGAAATAGCCGTGAACATGAAAGGATATAATGAGCAGGTCGTTGAGGCATGAATTTGACGCTGTGATCATCGGCTCGGGAGGCGCGGGTCTGTACGCGGCGCTGGAAGCCAGCCGGGTGCCCGGCGCCAACCGGACCGCTGTAATCTCGAAGCTGCTTCCCATACGCAGCCACACCGGCGCCGCGCAGGGAGGGATCGGCGCCGCTCTGGGCAACATCGAAGAGGACAAACCCGAGTGGCACGCGTTTGATACCGTCAAGGGTGGTGACTATCTGGTTGATCAGAAGGCTGCCGCGATCCTGGCGGACGATGCCGTGCAGGCCGTGTACGACCTTGAGAACCGTGGCCTGCCTTTTAGCCGGACTCCGGAAGGGAAGATCGATCAACGCCGGTTCGGAGGCCACACGAGAAATTTCGGCGAGGCGCCCGTCCGCCGGGCGTGTTACGCCGCCGACCGGACCGGACACATGATCCTCCAGACGCTGTACCAGCAGTGCATCAAGAACGAAGTCTCATTCTTCGACGAGTTTCACCTTGTGGACGTTCTAATTGAAGGCCGCAAATGTACCGGCGTCGTCGCCCTGGAGCTGGCGACGGGCGACCTACACGTATTCGCATCCAAGGCCGTGCTGATCGCGACCGGTGGTTTCGGACGCATGTTTCGCACGACGTCCAACGCCTACGCGAATACCGGCGACGGACCGGCGGTTCTCGCCCGCCGGGGTGTCCCGCTTCAAGATATGGAATTCTTCCAGTTTCATCCTACGGGCATTCGCGGCATGGGGATACTCATTACCGAAGGTGTCCGGGGCGAGGGCGGGATTCTCAGGAACCGCCACGGCGAGCGCTTCATGGAGCAATACACACCGACGCTGCTGGACCTTGCTCCGCGTGACATGATCGCGCGGGCGATTCTAACGGAGATCAGGGCGGGCCGGGGCCTGCTGGGTGATCCCACACAGGATGATTACGTCCATCTCGACGCGACTCATTTGGGCAGGGATGTGCTCGACAAAAAGCTGCCGGACATAAGTGATTTCTGCCGAACGTATCTCAGCCTGGATCCGGCTGAAAAGCCTATCCCCGTGCAGCCAACCGCGCATTATGGAATGGGTGGTATCGGCACGGACCTGGAGGGCCGGGTCGTTGCCGATGGGCAGGGCGGTCTGTACGATGGTTTGTACGCCGCCGGCGAGTGTGCCTGCGTCTCGGTCCACGGTGCCAATCGTCTGGGGACCAACAGCCTGGTCGATCTGGTCGTATTCGGCAGACGTGCAGGACGGCACATGTCGGAATTCGTCAACCAGACGGACTCGTCCGCAGTTTCGGCTGATGCCTCGGCTTGGGCTCAAGAACTGATGAGTGGACTGAGTAAACAGCAGGGCGACGAGCAGGCAGAGAAGATCAGGATGTCGATGAAGGCGATCATGATGGACGCAGTCGGAATCTACAGGCGAGGCGATGAAATGGCCGAGGCCGTGACTACACTCCAGGGCCTGCGCCGCGCGACCGAGCAGGTTCACGTGGGCGACACAAGCAAGGCGTACAACACCGACCTTCTGGAGTTGCTTGAGCTTGGGAATTTGTTGGACCTGGCGATTGTGACCGCTGCGTGTGCGAATGATCGCAAGGAAAGCCGCGGGGCGCACGCTCGCGAGGACTTTCCTGACCGCGATGATGATAACTATCTTAAACACACACTTGGCTGGCTTGAGGGCGACTCGGTTCGTCTCGGCGCCAGGGGGGTGGATTTGTCTATCTGGGAACCCAAACCGCGGCAGTATTAGCGTACGGCATGCTGCATTGAAGCAGAGTCGGAGTCAGCCATGAACATAACACTTAGAATAAGCCGCTACCATCCGGAGACAGACAATGCGCCGCGGCTTCAGGACTTTGAGATAGCCGTTGAACCGACCGATAGGCTTCTGGATGCCCTGATGTACATCAAGCGGAATGTGGACGGCGCACTTTCTTTTCGCAAGAGTTGTGCTCACGGCGTGTGCGGTTCGGATGCGATGACCATCAATGGCGTGGAGCGGCTGGCGTGCAAAACCCTTGTTCGGGATGTAGCCGAGGACGAGGGCGCCGTGGTGACAATCGAGCCGCTGAAGTCTTTGCCGGTGCAGAGGGACCTCATGGTCGACTATACGCGGTTCTTTGAGTTCTACCGTGTGGTCAAGCCGTTCCTGATCCCTGCGAAGAAAGCCGAGCATGGTGAGGTTATCCAAATGCCGGTCGAGCGGAACAAGTTCGACGACCCGACCAAATGCATCCTCTGCGCATCGTGTCACTCATCGTGCCCGGTCGTAGCGGAAAAGGACCCCGATTTCATCGGACCTGCTGCTGTTGTGCAGGCTGCTCGATTTGTGTTCGACAGCCGGGACGAAGGGATCAAACCGCGCCTCGATGTGCTCGACGATCCCCACGGAGTCTGGCCCTGCGAGAATCACTTCGAATGTACGCGCGTTTGCCCGCGCGGGATCAAAATCACGAAAAATATCAATATGGTGAAGCGTCAGATCAAGGCATTTAAGGAGCAGAGCGATCAAGCTACATGAGTTTCAGGCCCGTGGGTTGCTTGAGCAGTACGGCATCCCCGTTCCGAAGGGCGAGTTGGCCTGTACTGCTGAGCAAGCCGCGAAAGCCGCCGGCGGTTTGGGTGGCGGCGCTGTGATCAAGGCCCAGGTTCTGACCGGGGGGCGCGGCAAAGCGGGCGCAATCCGGGTGGTGTCCTCGCAGGCGGAAGCCGAATCGGCGGCGAAGCATATTCTGGCGATGACCGTCAAGGGATTTGCCGTCGAGCGCGTGCTGGTGACCGAGCGGCTGGACATCGAGGCCGAGTATTATGCCGCACTCACGGTGGACCGTCAGGCCAAAGCGGCAATCCTGATAATAAGCGCCGCCGGGGGCATGGACATCGAGGAGATCGCCGAGCACAAGCCTGAAAAAATCAGGCGTCTTGCGATGCCTTGTGCCGCCGAGTCTAATAATGCCGAGGTCCTGGAGCAATGGCTCTCGGAGTCGTTTGCCGAGCAATTGCTGCTGAATCAGGCTCTGAAAATCACGCAAAACATGAATCGACTGTTTCGCGATAAGGACTGCTCGCTGGTTGAGATCAATCCGCTTGCAGTGACTGCGCAGGGGCAACTGATTGCGGCCGATGCCAAGATTGTCTTCGACGACAACGGTATCCCGCAGCATCCCGATCTCGCCGAGCTGCGCAATGCCGAGGAATATACGACCGATGAAATCGAGGCACGAGAAGCCGGCCTGAGTTATGTCAGCCTGTCCGGCGAGATTGGCTGTATGGTAAACGGCGCCGGCCTGGCGATGGCGACTATGGACTGCATCAAGCTCGCCGGCGGCAGGGCCGCTAACTTTCTGGACGTCGGCGGAAGTTCGAACCCCCAGAAAGTCCTCGACGCGATGCGCATCTTACTGCAAAACGAACAGCTCAAAGTGATCCTGGTCAACATCTTCGGAGGGATCACCCGCTGTGACGACGTGGCGCAAGGCATACTCTGGGCCCGGGATCAACTCGGCATCACTCTTCCAATCGTCATCAGGCTGATCGGAACCAATGAAGAGAAGGGCCGTGACATGCTCAGGAGGGCGGGCCTGATCGTCGCTCGCGGCATGAGTGACGCCATCAACGATGCGGTTGCCTGTGCCAAGGGGGGGTCGCATTCATGAGCATTCTGATAGACGAACAGACCAGGGTCATAGTACAGGGCATCACTGGGCGGGATGGTTCGTTTCACGCCGAGGCGATGCTTGAGTATGGAACGAAGGTGGTTGGAGGTGTCACGCCCGGCAAGGGCGGGCGCACCGTGGTCTCGATTCCCGTGTTCGATACTGTGGACGATGCTGTCGCCAAGACGGGAGCAGAATGCTCGGTAGTGTTTGTCCCTGCCGCTTTCGCACCGGATGCAATCCGCGAAGCCGCCGGCGGCGGAATACGCCTCGTCGTCTGTATCACAGAGGGCATTCCAGTTCTGAGAATGGTCGATCTATATCATGAATTGAAGGACAAGCAGGTGCGTCTGATCGGCCCCAATTGCCCCGGGATTATCTCACCCGGCAAGTGCAAGGTCGGCATCATGCCCGGTCAGATTCATGAGCCCGGCGGCGTAGGTGTGATCTCTCGCAGCGGGACCCTGACCTACGAGGTCGTGTACGACCTTACCGAGAAGAATCTGGGGCAATCAACCTGCATCGGGATTGGCGGTGACCCAATAGTCGGTACCGGATATGTCGATCTGTTAGAAATGTTCGAGAAGGACGAACGGACCGATGCGATTGTTCTCATTGGCGAGATAGGCGGCGAGGCTGAAGAGGAGGCTGCGTCGTTCATAAAGAGGTCCGTGCGCAAGAAGGTCGTCGCATTCATCTCCGGGCGCACCGCACCTGCCGGCAAGCGAATGGGGCACGCCGGCGCAATCATATCCGCAGGCAAGGGCGGCGCCGAGGCGAAGGTTGAGGCGCTGAGGCGGGCCGGTGTCGTAGTCGTGGACAGACCCGATCAAATCCCGGATGCGATATAGAGGTCACGGGAGGTTTTCAATTGACCAGCGGCCAACTCAAGGATAAGATTTGTCCCTGGAATGAGAAGCTACGCTCGATCCTCGATGCTCGTTGCTGGATGCTCGCGAGAAGCGAGAATCGTGAATCTATGGCGGGCAGCCGGACTCATGTGAACGATGGATAACTTGTCCTATATTGAGAATCTGTGCCGTGAATGGGAGAGGGACCCCTCTGTGGTCGGACCGGCGTGGAACGCATACTTCCGTGAAGCCGCGATGCCGGATGGCGCGCCGCCTCAGGCAAAGTCAGAGACCCCCAAGAGCGACATGGCCTACCGGCAGGGCCGCGTCGACAGCATGCTCTGGGCTTACCGGGACATCGGTCACCTGTACGCCCGCCTGAATCCCCTGGGCGAGGACGGCAAGCCTAATCACGATTACCTCCGCCGAGAGGACACTGTTGCCTATGAGGAGCTGACGCTCGACGAATTCGGGATTTCCCCGGATGATATCGACACGGTTTTTTCTGCGGGTAGGTTTATGAATCCATCTCCCGCGCCGTTGCGGGACATCGTAGCGGCTTTTCGGGAAACTTACTGTGGCCCGATCGGCGTCGAGTTCCTCCACATCCAGGACAAGAACATCCGACGCTGGCTCATCGAGAAGATGGAATCGACCCGGAACCGACCGACGCTGGATGTGGACCAGAAGCGAATCATACTCGAAGACCTGCTGAGAACCGAGGCGTTGGAGCGCACGCTGGGCCAGTTCTATGCGGGACAGAAGCGGTTCTCGCTCGAGGGCTCCGAGGCGATCATTCCGGGACTGCACTTTTTGGTGGACAGCGCTCCACGCTATGGCATTGAGGACTTCGTCATCGGCACCACGCATCGGGGAAGGCTGTCGATTCTCAATACGATCCTGCATATGACGCCGGAAGAGCTCTTTTCCACCTTCGAGGAACATTTCAAGCCCGGCATGTACGGCGGCGGCGGAGACGTGAAGTATCACATCGGATACGAAACCGACCACGTTCTCGACGATGGCGGGACTGCGCATATCAGCATGTGTGCGAACGCGAGTCACTTAGAGTCGATTGACGCTGTTGTTCTCGGCAAGGCTCGCGCGCTTCAAGACAAAAAGCGGGACCGCGAAAGAAAGCGAGTCCTGCCCATTTTGCTGCATGGCGACGCGGCTTTCTGCGGGCAGGGAGTTGTTGCAGAGATTCTCAACCTTTCGCGCCTGAAAGGGTATGCAACCGGCGGCACAATCCACATCATCATCAACAACCAGATAGGCTTCACCACGGCGGCCCGTGATGCGCGTTCGTCACTTTTCCCGACGGATGTGGCCAAGGCGCTTCCGGTACCTATCTTCCACGTCAACGGTGACGACCCGGAGGCCCTTGTGTACGTGGCCGATCTGGCGCTGCAGTTCAGGCAGACGTTTGGCGGCGATTGTGTCATTGACGTTTTCTGCTATCGGCGGCACGGTCACAACGAGACGGACGAGCCATCCTTCACCCATCCCTACATGTACAGGCTCATCAAGGACCACCCCGGTGTTGGCGCCATTTATGGCCGGTACTGTGCCGAGACTCACGTCGCGAGCGAGCAGGAGCAGACTTCAATCACACACAAGCACGTCGAAACGCTCAAAAGGGCGCTCAAGCATGAGAGAGCCGAGCCGATCACGAGCATCAACAGCAACCAGGGGCCCGAGTGGGACCGAATCGAACGAGGCTACTCGCATGAGCAGGCCGAGACCAAAGTTGCAGAGTCAATGCTGCGGAGCATCGGCCGCAACATCATGAATGTCCCGGATGGATTCGGTGTTCATCGTACGTTGGCGCGCATCCTGTCGCGAAGAAAGAAGGCCTTCGAGGAGAACTCTTCTGTAGATTGGTCGTTGGCCGAAGCCCTCGCATTCGGATCGCTGTTGCTCGAAGGTGTCCCCGTTCGTTTGAGCGGGGAAGACTCGGTGCGCGGCACGTTCTCCCAGAGGCATCTGACCTGGTGGGATATTGAAAGCGATCGGCCCCGCTCCTATACTCCCCTGCAAGCTTTGGATTCCGAGCAGGCGGAGTTGGCGGCATTCGACAGCCCCTTATCCGAATACTCGGTTCTGGGTTTTGAGTACGGCTATTCCTTAGTGGGCCCTAATACCCTCGTGGCCTGGGAGGCACAATTCGGCGATTTTGCGAACGGCGCGCAGGTCATCATCGACAACTATATAGCATCGGCCGAGAGCAAATGGGACAGATCGAGCGGCTTGGTACTGCTCTTGCCCCATGGCAGTGAGGGGCAGGGACCCGACCATTCCAGCGCGCATCTGGAACGATTCTTGCAACTTGCCGCCGCCGACAATATCCAGGTTTGCAACGTCACGACTCCGGCGCAGTACTTCCACGTGCTGAGACGACAGGTGAAGATGAGCTGTCGGAAACCGCTGATCATCATGACGCCGAAAAGCCTGCTGCGCCATCCGAAGGTCGTCTCTGCGGTCACTGAGTTAGCAGAGGGCGGTTTTCAGGAAGTGCTCGATGATTCGTGCGACCCCGACCAGGTTGAGCGAGTGCTGCTGTGCTCGGGCAAGGTATATTACGACCTTCTCGCCCGGCGCCAAGATACAGGCCGGACAGACTCGGCTACTATTCGTGTGGAGCTGTTGTACCCCTTCCCGGATCAATCGCTCGGAGCCTGCATGGAAAGATACCCGCGCGCAGGCACCGTCACGTGGATCCAGGAGGAGCAGAGGAATTCCGGTGCATGGGCATATATGCGTGAGCGTTTCTCGTCTCATTTCCCGCAGATTGACCTCCAATACATAGGCAGGCAAGAGAGAGCCGCCAGCGCTACCGGTTTGTTCAGACAATTTCAAGAGGAGCAGAAAAAGCTGATTGAGGACGCCATTGGGTGAACTCTTTGATCCGCCGTTTATCCGGATTACGGCGAACGACAAGACCAGCAGGAGATGTCAGAATGAAAGAGGAGATTAAGGTTCCATCGGTAGGTGAATCGATCACCACCGGTGTCATAGTCGCCTGGCTCAAACGCAGCGGCGATTCCGTGCAGGATGGCGACAATCTTTTCGAACTGGAGACCGATAAGGCTGTGCTCGAGATTCCGTCGACTGGTTCCGGCACGCTTGAGATACTCATCGACGAGGGAACCGAGGTGTCGATCGGTCAGACCGTGGCCCTGCTGGGCACGGGTGACGCTGCGGCAGAGTCTTCGGCAACGGCACAGCATGAAGCTGCCGCTGCCGAGGACCAAAAGAGCGATTCTCAGGTTCTTTCGCCGGCCGTCAGGCGAATCGTTGCCGAGCACAATCTGGATCCTGACGCCATTGCGGGTACTGGAAAGGGCGGGCGCATTACCAAAGAAGACGCTCTTGGCGCCGCAGAACAGCGGAAAAAGTCAGGCCAGGCCGCCGAGGAAGCTGCGACTCCAGCTCCTGTCCCAAGTCCCGCGCCGGCGCCAATTGCAGCGCCGCCCTCTGCAGCGCCTGTCACCTCAGAGGGCCAAACCGGCGCCGGGCGTCGCAGTGAGAGCGTGCCCATGTCCAGAATCCGCAGAAGGACGGCTGATCGCCTGGTTCAGGCTACGCAGAGTTCGGCATATCTGACGACATTCAATGAAATCGACATGCAGAAGGTCATTGACATCAGGACGCACTACAAGAGCCAATTCGAAAAGGAGCATGGGATTAAGATTGGCTTCATGTCGTTCTTCGTCAAGGCCTCATGCCAGGCTCTCAAGGAGTTTGCATCTGTCAACACGCAGATCGAGGGCAATGACATCATATACAAATACTATTATGATATCGGCGTGGCCGTCTCAATCGATGAGGGGCTGATTGTGCCGAACGTCCGCGGCGCCGACAAGCTTCACTTTGCCGAGATCGAGGCGATGATCGCCTCGTTGGCCCAGCGTGCTCGCGACAAGAAGCTCCTTCCGGACGAGCTGACTGGCGGGACGTTCACAATCACCAACGGCGGTATTTTCGGCTCGCTGCTGTCTACCCCGATCCCGGCCTTTCCACAGACGGCGATTCTCGGTATGCACGCGATCAAGAAGAGGCCCGTCGCTATCGACGATCAAATAGTGATTCGCCCCATGATGTATGTGGCCTTGACCTATGACCATCGCGTGATCGACGGGCGGGACGCGGTTGGGTTTCTGGCAAGGATTAAGGAATTCATCGAGTCGCCGGACAAGCTCCTGCTGGAGTTGTAGGTACGGTAAGGCATACGGGCAGATATATGGGTACTGATACAGAGTATGATGTTGTTGTGATCGGGGCCGGGCCCGGCGGTTATGTCGCCGCCCTGAGGGCTTCTCAACTGGGGCTTCACACCGCTGTCGTGGAGAAGTGTAACACGTTCGGTGGGACGTGCCTGAACGTCGGATGCATTCCCTCCAAGGCATTGCTTGAGTCGAGTCACCGGTATGCCGAGATCAGGCAAGGCGCCGGTCGGCACGGGATTGTCGTCGGGGATGTGCGTCTTGATCTTGCGGTTATGATGGGGCGAAAAGACAAGATCGTGAACACTCTCACCGCGGGCGTCGCCGCGTTATTGAAGGCCAACCAGGTCAGAACATTTCAGGGCGGCGGCACACTTCACTCGCCTGGTGAGGTGGCCGTCGAGGTCGACGGGGGAACGGTCGAAGTGCTGAGGTCTCAACACACAGTAATTGCGACCGGCAGCATCCCGGCGTCTCTTGATAGCTTGCCTCTCGATCACGAGTTGATCGTCGATTCTACCGATGCATTGTCCTTCGAAGCGGTTCCGCAGAAGCTTGTTGTCGTTGGTGGCGGCGCGGTCGGCCTGGAATTGGCCAGCGTTTGGGCCAGGCTCGGGGCAACTGTCACCGTCGTGGAGTTGATGGATCAGTTACTGCCCGGCTTTGACAAGCAGATCAGCCGCCTGCTCGAACGTGTGCTCTCAAAGCAGGGCGTCAAAGTGCTTACCAGCTCGTCGGTCGAGAGTTGCGAGCGAGCGAACGGCCGGGGGCAAGTGAAGGTCAAGATCCCGGATAATTCCACTGTCGAACTGGCGGCGGACAAGGTTCTCGTTGCGGCCGGTCGGCGGCCCAATACCTCCGGTCTCGGGCTCGAACAGATTGGCGTCGCAACGGATGTAAAGAGTGGGCGTGTCCCTGTTGGCGAGAGATTCATGACGAACATAGCGGGCATCTACGCCATAGGCGACGTTATTGGCGACCCGATGCTCGCGCACAAGGCCGAAGCCGAGGGCATAGCAGTTGCCGAGATCATCGCCGGCAAGCCGGGACAGGTCAACTATGATGCTATCGCGGGCGTGGTGTATACATGGCCTGAGGTGGCCGTCGTGGGCAAAACCGAGGATCAACTGCTAAAAGCCCAAATTGAATACGACACCGGCGTCTTTCACTTCAGAGCGAACGGGCGGGCGATGGCCGCCGACAACAGCGATGGCTTCGTGAAGATTCTGGCGGAGAAAAGTACGGACCGAGTCATGGGCGTACACATGATAGGACCGGGCGTTTCGGAGCTTATCGCCGAGGTTGTTGCGGTAGTTGAATTCGGCGGCAGTGCTGAGGACATTGCCCGCACGGTGCATGCTCATCCGACCTTGTCGGAGGTCGTCCAGGAAGCGGCGCTTGCGGTGGGCAACCGCTCAATTCACTCGGTGCCGAAGAAAGGGTGAAACACAAATCACCGAAGAAACGTATGCTAAGGGGAAACCTTGTAATAGGCATGACAAGGTCATTACAACGAAGGGGAATTTCGTGACTAAAATAGAATATGCAAAAGGGCTCGAGGGCGTAATCGCCGCCGAGTCGGAGATTTGCCAGATCGATGGGGCAAATGGAAAGCTCTACTATCGGGGATATTCCATCGAAGATCTCGCTCAGCACTCATCTTTTGAGGAGACGACCTATCTGTTACTCAACGAGAAGCTGCCCTCCAAGCAGGAGCTGGCAGATTTTTCGATCCGAATGCGTCAAAGCCGAGATGTGTCACCGACTATTCAGAACATGATTCGAGATTTTCCCAGGACCGGCTCGCCGATGGAATTGCTGCAATCGATCATTTCCTATCTGAGCAGTTCGGTCGAGCATCAGATCAGGCATTCGGATACCTGCAATTGCCGCCGGACCCTGCATCAGATCGCACAAATGACAACTGTGATCGCTACATACCAGCGCTTCAGGGAAGGCAAGGGCTATGTAGAATCGCGTCCGGATCTTTCGCAGGGAGCGAACTTCCTGTATCAACTCAGGGGCGAAGAGCCGCCCGACGAAGAGGGCCGCATCCTCGATACATGCCTGGTCCTGCACGCCGAGCATGGCTTTAATGCCTCAACGTTCACCGCACGCGTGGTCGCGTCAACCTTTTCGACCTGCTACTGTAGCATCTCAGCGGCGGTTGGGTCTCTGGCGGGTTTTCTGCACGGCGGGGCAAACGAACGCGTCATGGACATGGTCGATGAGATCGGGTCTAGGAGAAACGTCAGCCCATGGCTCGATAAGGCGCTAAGCGAGCGTAGGAAGGTAATGGGGATGGGGCACCGCGTATACAAGGCGAAGGATCCCCGCGCAATCGTGACGCAAGGAATGCTTGAGGACCTCGCACGTAGGAGAGGCGAGCTTGAGCTTTTCGAGCTTCTGAAGGAAATTGAAACGGGATTCCGTGCTCGCATGGAGGCCAAGGGCAAGCCGATATACCCCAACGTTGACTTCTTCTCCGGCGCCGTCTACACCATGCTCGGCATTCCCAGGGATTTGTTCACACCGATCTTCGCGGCGGCACGAAGCGCCGGATGGCTCGCCCACATCCTCGAACAGCGAAAAGACAACAGGCTCTTCAGGCCGAAGGCGCTGTTCGTAGGGCCCGAACCCAGGCCCTATGTGCCTATGGAAAAGAGGTAGGGCAGCTAAGCCAGATCGAGTTTTCCGACAGAGCCTAATGTTTGAACTCGGAGACCAACCGTGCTACTGACGCTTTGGCATCTCCGAACAGCATCCGCGTGTTGTCTTTGAAAAACAGAGGATTGTCGACGCCGGCAAATCCTGGGTTAAGCGATCGTTTTAGCACGATACATGTGCGTGCGCGGTCCACGTCGACAACCGGCATCCCCCAAAGGGGGCTGCTCTGGTCCTCGCGGGCAGCCGGATTGACGACATCATTTGCCCCGATGACGACGGCTACGTCCACGATCTTCATAGTCGGATTCACATCCTGGGGCTCCACGAGCAGCTCGTAGGGGACATTAGCCTCGGCCAGCAGCACGTTCATGTGTCCCGGCATCCGCCCGGCGACCGGGTGGATACAGTATTTCACCTCCGTCCCGTTCTCGGTGAGCATGTCTGCGAGTTCCCGGACTACGTGCTGCGCCTGAGCGACGGCCATGCCGTAACCCGGGACGAAAACCACACTGCGCGCCGCTTCCAGGATCAAGTAAGCGTCTTCGGCGCTGACCGGCCTTGCTTGCCCCTCGTAGGCGGCGCCTTTGGCGGCGGTAGCCGAACCGAAGCCGCTGAACAGAACGTTTGCCAGAGAGCGGTTCATGGCCTTGCACATAATGTTCGTCAGGACCAGACCCGAAGCCCCGACGAGTGAGCCGGATACGATTAGAACATTGTTGTTTATGACGAACCCGGCGGCGCACGCGGCCAGGCCCGAATAGCTGTTCAGCAGGCAAATGACAACGGGCATGTCCGCGCCGCCGATCCCGATGGTGCTGAGCACACCGAGAATCAGCGCAAGGACGACGATGCCAACCAGGGCGATGTAGACACCCTGGGTCTCTGCATTTTCAACTTGCCCAAGTTTCTGAGCGCAAAAGAAGATTCCTGAGGCTACTATCGCAATCAGGATGGCCGTATTGACGGTGTTTCGTCCCTTGTACAGCACAGGCTTGCCGGTCACCACCCCGGCGAGTTTTCCATACGCCACGAGGCTGCCTGAGAACGTGACACCGCCGGTCAGGACCGTGAGAAAGATGGCGACCATTGTGAAAAGCTGGGTTGTATCGGCGTCGGCCCATCTGCTGTGAAATTCCGAGAAGCCGACCAGCAAACTTGCCAGGCCGCCGAAGCCGTTGAAGAGTCCGACCATCTGGGGCATTGCCGTCATCTTCACTAATCGTGCCGCCAAGGCGCCGATGGCCGAACCTATGCCGGCGCCGGCGATGATCCATGCCCATTTGATGTCCGTCATCGCGCTTAGCGCAGTGACAACGGCGATCAACATCCCGATAGCCGAGACCAAATTGCCTCTGCGGGCGGTAGTGGGCGAGCCGAGCATCTTTAGGCCGAACACGAAGAGGATCGATGCGGCGATATAGCAAATGCCCCTGACGAGTTCGAGATTCACTGTTCACCTCGGCGCTTGTCTTTGCCTTTGAACATCTTGAGCATGCGATCGGTGACAAGGTACCCGCCCACGACGTTGATCATGGCGAACGTTACAGCGAGAGTTGCGAGCACTGTCACGGCGGTTGGGCTATCCTGGCGGCCGGCGGCGATGAGCGCACCGACGATAGTGATGCCTGAGACGGCGTTCGAGCCCGACATCAGCGGCGTGTGCAACTGAGAGGGGACTTTTCTGATCAGCTCGATACCCAGCAGCATCGCCAGCACGAAAATAAAGAACAATAACGGTATCATGGCCGGATCTAAATCCATTGCTGATGTCCCTTATCCTATGGCGTCCCTGATCGCCGGATTGACAATTTCACCGTCGTGCGTGATCAGGCAACCTTGAATGATCTGGTCATTTCGATCTAGCCTGAAGCTCTTGGCCTCCTTGTCCCAGAAATGCTCGAGCAAATTGTATAGATTGCTCGAAAACATCTGGCTCGCCGGCACGGGCACCATACGCTCCAGTTCGGGCCTTCCTATGATAGTGACGCCGTTTCGATCTACCTCTTTGCCGAGTTCTGAGGCTTCAACGTTGCCACCTGTCTCGACGGCCAGATCAACCACCACGCTGCCGGGCTTCATGCCGTCCAGCATATGATTGGTGACGATCAGCGGCGCCTTTCTGCCGAAGACTTTTGCCGTCGTTATGACGACATCCGATAGGGCGCACTGCCTTGCCATTGCCTGACGCTGTTTGTCGAGCTGTTCATCGGTCAACTTCCTGGCGTAGCCATCTTTGGTTTTGCCCGTTTCACCCAGATCCACGATAAGCGGCTTGGCGCCGAGCGACATGATCTGTTCCTGGACTTCCGGCCTCACATCGAATGCATCGACTCGTGCGCCCAAACGCTTGGCCGTGGCGATCGCCTGCAGGCCGGCCACTCCTGCGCCAATTATGAACACGCGTGCTGGAGCAATAGTGCCGGCAGCCGTCATCATCATTGGGAAGATCTTCTGCTGGCGTTCGGCGGCCAGGACAACAGCGACGTAACCCGCCAGGTTGGCCTGCGAACTCAGGACGTCCATTTTCTGCGCTATGGTTGTGCGCGGGATCATCTCCAGACTGATACCACTAATGTTCCGAGCGGCGAACTTGCTGACTGCGTCAACGTTGTTGAAAGGGTCCATGTAGCTAATGTGGATGCACCCCGCGGAAAGAGCCTCGATGTCCTCGCCGGCGGGTGTGCTTATCCGCAACACCATATCGGCGCCGCAGAGCGACGCTGTGCGGTCGCGGGCAATCTGCGTGCCGACTTTTTCGTAGGCCTGGTCCGGAATGTGTATGGATTCGCCAATTCCGCCTTGCACCTCGACGTTTGCACCCAGTTGCACCAATCTTCCGGCATCTGTCGGAAGTAACGGAACTCTGGTTTCCGCGGCATCCGCTTCCTTGGGGACGAATAACTTCATTTCTCGATTCTCATTTCAGCCCAAGTGCCCTTGCCACGCCTTCGCCGTAGGCCGGGTCGGCCTTGGCGAAGTGAGTGACCATCTTCTCCTGAAGGTCCTTCGGGACCTTGCCCAGGCTGCTGGCAATGTTCTTGCAGAGCCGAGCCTGGTGTTCAGCACCAAGTAATCTGAATAGATTGCCGGGCTGAACGTAATCGTCATCCACACCTCGCTTCTGCTCGTACCGATCCGCGTCGCCCGAGATCTTCAGGGGTGGCTCCGCATACTGGGGGTCGGCCACGGGGCCGCCCATGGTATTGGGCTCGTAGTTGGGATCTCCCCCGCCATTCTCGTCGAAACGCATGGCTCCATCGCGCTGGTAGGTGTTCTGCACCTTCGCGGCGTGGGGGCAGTTGATGGGGAGCCGCTCGAAGTTGGCGCCCAGGCGATAACGACTTGCGTCCGCATACGAGAAGATGCGCGCTTGCAGCATCTTGCAAGGCGAGAACGAGATCCCGGGGACCACGTTCGCCGGAGAGAATGCAGATTGTTCCACCTCGGCGAAGTAGTTCTTGGGATTGCGGTTCAGTTCCATTTCGCCCACCTCGATCAGCGGGTAGTCCGCGTGCGGCCACACCTTGGTGAGGTCGAATGGATTCCACCGATAGTTCTCGGCTTCTGTCTCCGGCATCACCTGAACGCTGAACGTCCACTTGGGGAAATCACCTCGCTCGATCGCCTCAAAGATCTGGACCGTGTGGTAGTCAGGATTCTCTGCCGCCAGGCGATCGGCCTCTTCCGGCGGCATGCACTGGATGCCCTGCTGGGTTTTGAAGTGGAACTTCACCCAGAAGCGTTCGTTCTTGGCGTTGATCAAGCTGTAGGTATGACTTCCGTAGCCATTCATGTAGGGGATACCCCTGGGTATCCCACGATCCGAAAACAGGATCGTTATCTGGTGAAGTGCCTCGGGAACCTGTGACCAGAAATCCCACTGCGCGAAGTCTCGCTTGGCATTTGTCTGCGGGTCCCGCTTCTGGGTGTGAATGAAATCGGGGAACTTGATAGCATCGCGGATGAAGAACGTCGGTGTGTTGTTCCCTACCATGTCCCAGTTACCCTCTTCGGTGTAGAACTTGAGCGCGAAACCGCGCACGTCCCGTACCGTATCGGCTGACCCTTTCTCGCCGGCCACAGTTGAGAAGCGACCGAACATTTCAGTCTTCTTGCCGACCTCGCAAAACAATTTGGCCCTGGTGTACTTTGTGATGTCATGCGTCACGGTCAGGACACCGTGCGCGCCGGCTGCTTTGGCGTGGACCACACGCTCGGGAATGCGCTCCCGATTGAAGTGGGCCAACTTCTCAAGCAGGTAATGATCCTGCATCAGGGTCGGCCCGCGTTTTCCAGCGGTCAGTGATGTCTGGTTGTCCGGCACGGGGATTCCGGCGGCAGTGGTCAATGTTTTCTTCTCACTCATCTTGTTCTTCCTTTCTGTTTTGTGTTCCTGTTACCGTAACACTGCGCCCCGAGGCGTCACTGCCAGCAATCAACCCTCCTTTGCAGTAGGCCTTCGTTCTTTCTCAAACATAACGCACGGCATGAGGGGCGAGCGTAGCGAGTCCCTTCGATGCCGATGTTAGGAATACTAAGTTTCATCCATTTTACGATATTGCACTGCCTTTGACTGATCCGCTTCTGGATTCTTCTCAAAGGTTTGAACAATCTTATCAATCTGCTTTTGTGACATGTCTGTTGAAGTACTTGCATTGAGAAGTTTAATCATATCTGGCATTAGAGGACTTGTTATATGAACAGGCAGTTGATTTATTCTAACGGTGAAAACCTTGCCCTCAGGGCAAGGTCAGAGTTCAGTGGCTTTGCCATCTGAACAATAATGTGTTACTCCAAGGTTGAGTTGCCTCCACAACAACTACAACCAAGGAGAGACAAAATGAGTAGAT
>JADHXR010000120.1 GCA_016782865.1 Phycisphaerae bacterium | reverse complement strand
CAAGAGTACTCAATAGATCGGGGAGTTTTCTGGTCGAACAGGCCTTACGCATTATGGAACGACGATGAATCGCGTTAGTCTGACACGTAGGGGATTCGTCAGGCTCATTCTCTATGGTATTAATGCGGATTGTTGATTTTTTTCGATCAACTGTGAACCTGGAACTGTGAACTCTGAACCGCTTTAGCGAAATGCTTCACTTCGCTAAAGTATTACCACTTTTGATAGACGCTTGGTCAAAGAAATGCAGGGCGCCCTACGCGCGCCATGGCGCACGCATGGCCCGCGAGAGCAGGCGGTTGGCCGTCTCGTCATCTACGAAGCGTTCCGCCCGGGCGTCCCACGTTACCTTGCGGCCCAAGCGGGCGGAGATCTCCGCCAGATTGCACGTAGTGGTGGCATGATGGCCGACCTCGGCCGAGGCTGCCGCAGGCCGGCGTGTCTTGATGCAATCGAGGAAATTGCGATGATGGCCCTCACTGGCATACAGGTGAATCTCGCTGGGGCCAATCGCGGACTTTAGCACGTCCGCGGCCCCGGCGCTCAAGGTCCCGCCGCCGGTCACGTGGATCCAACCCTCTGTGCCCACGAATCGAATACCGTCGGGATGCGGGTTGCCTTCGCTGCTGTAACTCATCCGGACCCCGCTCTCGTAGACGACCTGTGACCGCCAGGCGATCGCGTCGTCGACCAGGCCGTCGGCGGGAATGTCGGCCGACGCAGTGTAGACCTCTAATGGCTTGATCTCCTCGCCGATACCCCACTGAGCGATGTCCACGAAGTGCACGCCGTTGCCGCTGATGAAGCCTGCTGTGTAGTCGGAGTTGTAGTACCAATAGCACACTTCGTTGCCGCGGGCGACGCGCTGAGGGCAGAAGGCACTGACCGGGGCCGGACCCAGCCACAGATCGTAATCGAAGCCGTCGGGCACCGGCGCTGTGGGAAAGTTGCGTCCTACCTGGACGCCTTTGTTGACTCCGATGATACCGACTTCCACGTCCGTCAGCCGCCCGATCCGGCCGTTACGAACCAGTTCGCAGGCATGGCGGAAAACCCTGCCACTCCGGCGCTGCAGTCCGGTCTGAAGGATCCGCCCATACCTGGCAGCGACCTCTACCGCACGACGGCCCTCGGCCACTGTGTGCGTGAGCGGTTTTTCGACGTAGACGTCCTTGCCCGCCTGCATGGCCGTGATCGCCAGGCAAGCGTGCCAGTGGTCCGGCGTGGCGATACAGACAGCGTCAATGTCGTCCCGGGCGAGCAGGTCGCGAAAATCGCGGTAATCGGCGCACACGGTGCCTCCATAGGCCTGGTTGATGCGGTCACGATAGGCCTGGCGCCGAGCCGTCGCCGGATCACAGACCGCCACGATTCGGGCGTCCTTGCGGGCAAGAAATACCTCCCGATGGTGCCCGTTGATATTGCCGTTGCCGATAAGGCCCAACGTGATGCGATTGCTTGGCAAAATCGCTCGCTCGCCGCCGAACGCGCAAGACCCGACGATGTGGGGAAAACCCATAGAGCCCGCCACACAAACGGCGGTGCTTCTAACGAAGCTGCGCCGTGTCATTCTGCACTGATCCATGTGTTTACTCCTCGTCCTGAGCACCCGCCAGCTCCCGCTTTAGGGTGCCTCTAATAATTGCTTTTCAGACGAAAACGGGCGAAATCGATTCTGGCAAGGCGGAAGATCAAAATGCCCGGAGGTGGTGCTATTCACCATCGAGGACGCATTTTGATCTTTCAACGCCGCCAAAATCGATTGCAGCCGTTTGCAGTCAAAATGGATTATTAGAGGTGCCCTTCAGTCTATCCGCTCACAAATTATATTTGTCAGGTCCAGGGCCACGCCCTGAGAGTCTGCGTGCTTGCCCACAAGTTTGAACAACAGATTATTCGGCCCTTCGGTCAGATCGAGTGTGCAAATGTACTCGCCCAGCACACGTTGTCTTTTAGGAGCATAGAAATCAACTTCAGGCCCCACGGGCGCCTCATCCACAAACATCTGCACCTTTGCCTGCGACGGTCCCCTGACTGCATCAAGGCTGACTTTGTACTTGCCGGCCGCCGGCAGTTCACAAATGAAACAGATGAAATGATGCCCGAACGAATCGGTATCTTTGGCTTGCAGCGAGAGGAATCGAACATTCTTGCCGTCAAGTTTCTCGCCGTCTTTCGCGAGCGTTGCATTGCGGTACGAAAACGAATTGATCGGGACATTCCACCACGTTGCAAATACAATACGTTTGAGGTCTATCACTTTCCTCTGCTCGGCCGGCGGAAGCGCAAACTCACAGGTCGGTCTGTCCCGCGAATACAGAAACGTAACGGCGCAGTAGTCATTTAGAATGCTGTTTCCTGTCGGTGCATGTTCGATTGTTTGGAGCACGCTCCTGCGGTAGGCGTAGGCGTCGCCCAGAAACAGCCGGTATCCGCCGGTTCTGCCCAGATGCTTTTTGTATCCGAGACAGCCGCTCAGAGGAAACGACCTCCTGGAGTCCCATCGACCGGTGACATCGTACCACCCGCCGTTGTAAAAGTCCTCCGAGCCCGTGCCGTGGATGACAAGCTCGCCGTCTAGTGTGGTTTGATCGTCGCCCTCGAAGAAAGGCGTAATGCCCGACTCGAATCCCTGCGATTGCTGGATCACCCCGACGATATGCCCCCGGCCTTCGGTCTGCACAAATGTGAAAGGCTTGCCCTTGGTCGTAGGGTTCTCGCGTCGCCATATCGCGTAGAACCTGCCTTCATTCTGGCGCCTGCCTATCGGCACAAACAGCACCTCCGCATCGAGCTGTATCTCTTTGCCCGAGGGCAGTTGCGAGACCAGGTCGATTCTCGCCGATTTCTCGAACGGCATCGGAAAGTAGCAATAGTCCACACCGTCTTGGGTGCCCACCAGCAGAGACCTGGTTGCCGGCTCGCCCCAGGCATAGCCGAAGAAGTCTCCGGCGGGACTGAGGATTGCAGGTGTGGTGTCACCGTCCCAGTATGCCCGAAGGATAACTGAGCGATTCTTGTCAGCCAGGGCCTGGGCAGGGGAAATACGAATTCCGACAATTCTTCCGGGACGGTCGATCTCAAAGATGTTCGCAGCCTCTTCGGACTTGAGCCGGACTTTCGCAGCGAATCGCTCGATGGACCCGCCGGCCGGGACGGCGTACGAACTGACGTCCGACCCGGACGATTCGAACAGCCGGACGGCTTTGTCCAGATGGCGTTTATATTGGTCCGTGGGCTGGGCGGGAAGACTCACTATCGCCGTCGCCTCGGGGTATCTCGCGTAATTGATCTGGTAGAACCGCATGCGTTCGGCTCGGATGAAGACCTTGCACGACTTTTCATAAGTTAGCGGCACGTAGCTGTAGAAGCCTCCGGCGCCGTATCCTACTAGCGGCCGGACAAAGACGGGATGTTTGCCCAGGAAGAGGTCACCAAACTTGACCCGTATGCTCGGCTCACTCTCACCGTCGAAGTAGAACTCGAGCATGTCATCCGTCGGCGTTGGGGTCCAGATTCTGTAGATTACCCCCGGACCCTGCAAGTCAGCCAGAACCAAACCATCTTTCTCCTTGCGCACGAAGGAATATTGACCGCCGAAGCCGTCGTTATTTCCGCCTGTCCGATCATAGCTGGAGATCGATGCAACCTTGATCGACTCCTTTAGCACGGGTAGCCGATCGAGCCGGTATACTTCCTGAATTCCCGGAATCAGGTCATCTTCCGCTGACAGGTCAGTTGAAAAGACCGATAGAGAAATCACCACGATAACAAAAAAGCGAATTGGACTATACAATGCGTGAGCGTTCATCTTTTTCTCCCTGCAAACAGGCCCAAATGTCCCCGGACGCAACAAAACAGCAGCAATTCCGGGATTCCTGATTTCGTCGTAGTCTCAAACACATTCCTGCATTGTAACGGCCCGCGATAATTCTTACAACTCTTGTGGTTGTCGCAATATGTCTTTCTATCCTCTGTCGTCGGCGGTATAATTCCGTGAGCAAGAGAGCCGGCCCCAAGGATTACTCTTGTGATTCATCGGGCGGGCGATGGCTGATCGAACTCAAAAAGGAAAAGCTAATGAAACGAGCAACGTATTTCCTGTCAGTCGGTTTGGTGACCGCCGTTTCTCTGATACCGATATCTTCCTGTGCCGAAGAAGAGGTTTCTCACGTGACTGTCCCTCGTACCGAGACAAAGGAACAACGAGACGTCCGAATGCAGTGGTGGCGAGAGAGCCGCTTCGGGATGTTCGTGCACTGGGGACTCTACTCGGGTCTGGCCGGAACGTGGAAGGGCAAACCCGTCGGCGAGCGAGGTGGCATGGAATGGATACAGCAACGCGTAGGTGCAGACACGTGGGAATATGCTCACGAAGCGGTCCCGCTCTTTCGCCCCAAAGAGGGCTTTGCACGCGACTGGGCGAAACTCGCCCGCCAGGCCGGCTGCCGATACCTGGTCTTCACTACCAAACACCACGACGGTTTCTGCCTGTTCAATTCCGAGTACACGACTTACGATGCCCATGACCTGATCGGCCGGGACCTCTGCAAAGAGATTGTGGACGCCACTGCCGACGAGGGTCTCAAGGTCGGCTTCTATCACTCGGTAATAGACTGGCATCATCCCCAGTACGACTATATCGCAGCCGACCAGTTGCCCTACCCGCTCAAGGGCAAGCCTTCTCCGAACGGCCCCCGCAATCATGACATCTATGTCGATTATCTCCACCGTCAGGCGCGAGAGCTTTTCTCGAATTACGGCCCCGTTGACGTCATTTGGTGGGACTATTCCAAGAAGGGCAATGAGGGTCCGTTTTGGCGCGCCAACGAACTGATGGCCATGGCGCGCAGCCTCCAGCCGGCCATCATCTCGAACAACCGTCTCTACCACATTCCTCACATCGAAAAAGATGACTCCGTGGATCGCCTCAGGACCTGGAAGCCGGAGCAAGGCGATTTCACCACACCGGAACAGACGATTCCCTCCACCGGAATCGGCGGAGTTGACTGGGAAGTCTGCATGACGATGAACACGACATGGGGGTATTCTGAGCATGACCACGCATGGAAATCCCCTGAGACGCTGATACGCAATCTCGTCGATATTGTCTCCAAGGGCGGCAACTACCTGTTGAACATCGGCCCGAAAGGCGATGGCTCCGTGCCCGCCGAAAGCATTGAGTCCATGCGAATCATCGGCCAATGGATGGCAACAAACGGTGAAGCTATCTACGGCACGACGGCCAGCCCATTCGAGCGGCCTTCATGGGGTAGGTACACCGGGAAGGCTTCGAAGCTCTGCGTACATGTGTTCGATTGGCCTGCCGACGGCACTCTCCAGGTGCCCTCCGGAGAGCTGGGCGTCACGCGTGCGTATTTGCTTGCGGACTCCGACAGAGCTGCACTGAAGACCGAAAGGACGCCGAATGCGCTGACAATTCATGTCCCCCGGCAGGCTCCCGATGGCATCGTCTCGGTAGTCGTGGTCGAGCATTGATAGAGAAGGCAAATCGCCAGTTTGCCAGACGAGCCCGGCAGGCGGTCTCAGGCAAAGAACCATATCGGGCTTGACCATGCGAGTTCTTTGTCTTTGCATTGTATGCGGGCGTAATACCAGGTGCTGTCCGACTTGAGCGGGCGGCGATCCGTCCATTCGACGCTGCACTCGCGAGCATTCGGCGATGTCTTGTGCACAATTTCGTTGCTGCGAAAGATCGCCACTTCGACTATGTCGTGCATCGCCAATGCCTCGACGGTGAACGAGACAGGACCGCCTTGTCTCTTGACCTTATCACCCATCATGGCGTGGCCCGAACTGAAACGCAGGGCTATCCTGGCCCCGGATGTGCCGAACGTGTGACGCCCACGTACTGCCTCGAAGATCTTCTGGCGAGTAAGCTCTTCGGCCCAGACGCCGGCCTTGCCCTTGCCGCCCCCGTGGTCCGGGCTGGCGATCACACCGATGACGATACCCCTGGCCCAGGCATCCTGAAGGTAGTGTCCGCGTTTCGGCTCACCGTGCGGCGCCTGGCGGGGACAGCCGAAGTATTCATAGGATTCGCGAGTCTGGAATATTTCGGCTACCGGCTGCAACGCCTCGTCGGCAAAGGACCAATCCGTTGGCGGGTTGCCGCTGCCTTTGTGTTGCCAGTCAGCCAACTGATGGGGGATGCAGATGAACTCGACGCCCTTCAATTCTTTCCACAGATCGTCGGGGCTGATCTTGTCGTCAAAGGAATCATGGAATCTGTCATAGTATGGATCGAGGAATATGAGATTTCGATGGCCATAGCCCCCGGACGTATAGTTCGTGCTGGATGTCCATTCCTGGGCCAGGAAGGTGAGAAAGCGGCGCTGATCATGGTTGTAGCGCGTCTGTTCGCCGTTCAGACTCCACTGTTGCGGGTCGAAGTTGTACCCGTGATCGGTCAAAGCACAGAAGTCGAGTTTCTCAATGTCCCTGAGGTTTGCGAAGAGGTCGTGTCCCGGCGAGTTGTGCCGGCGATTGCAGACCGACAGGTCGGTGTGATCGTGAAAATCCCCCCAGAAGAGGGTCAGTTCCCGCCCGTCGCGCTTCCACTTCTGTCTGGGCAGTTTAGCACTGGCCAGTTCGATTCTTTCTGCGAGAGAGAAGCCCGTATCCGGCATCTTCAGCGGGCGCGTTTCAATTTCCTCAAGATCAGTGGCGGCCTCCTCGCGTCGCCTCTTGACGGTCACCTTGGACCTCCAGTCGCGATACTTGCCGCGTGTCTTGTCCCAGCCCTGTGGCAGGTCGTCGGACTGCACGGCGAAAGAGGCCGGAGAATCGGCGGCAAACACCATCGGTATCGGCTGCCACCGGCCTTGCTCGCTCGATAGAGACTGCATTTCGGACCATTGCCCGCCGCTGTATTGCCAGACGACGGGTCTCCATCCCGCCTGCAGCTTCTTCATTCCCAGAGATGCCGTCAGCCACATGCGACCCTCCGGGTCGAAGGCAATCCGCGGGCGCATGAGGAGCCGTTGCGGGGTCGAGACCTTGGTGAAGAGGTCAACAGGCGCTTCAAGTCCGGTGTCTGTCAGGCGCCCAACAGCGATCCTCTGCTCAGTCAGATTATTCAGATGGCGGCCTTTGTAGCTTTGCGCCTGCCAGGCCATCCAGATCTCATTGTTCCATGAGGTCAGGGAGGGATGCCTTTCAATCCTTCTGCCGTTGGTTATTCTTTTCTCTTCCAGCCATTGTCCGCGGCGAAACCTTGAGCCATAGATGTTGGCGCCATCAGTACGAACCGAATCCCATGCCGCAAACACCGATCCGTCGGCAAGTGCGACAATCGAAGGGTTGTAGCTGTTGGCTCCGGGGCTGGATAGACGCTGCACGGGCCCGACGCCCTGCTGATCAATGTGACTGGCATAGATGCCGCGGAATCCTCCATTGTTTGATTCCCAGACGACATGTGCACGGTTATTGACGACGGCCACAGCAGGTGAGATGTTGGACGATCCCTCACACCGAATGTACTGGCAGTCCGCGTCGCGCTCTGTTGTTTCGTGCACGAAGGTGTATGCGATCCGCCACCGGTCATCCTGCTCGACGGGGAACACCACGATGCAACCTTGCCGGCACGGAGCAATAGAAGGCGCGGCGATTCCAGTCATGTTCCGGGGCTGTAGAATGCAAACTCTCTTTCGTTTTCCACTCCGGATACACTCGATGCGGATATGCCTGTCCGGCATCGGGCGCACTACCGACGCCATCCAGATAGTATTCTTGCCGTCACATGCCAGAGCCGGAAACTGCTCCACATCTTCAGGCCACGTGCGGTCCCCGGGGCCCGCAAGAATCCGGCCATCGCCAAGCGCAACAACGGCTCCCCCGGTCGTCATCGTGAGAAGGAAGTTGCGGCGGCTTGTTCGGTTGTCTGAAATAATGTTCTCGTCGGCCATGTCAGTCGTCCATATCAGTAAGATTGATTACACCGAGGTGGGAGAGTGCCCGTCACGAAATACGCCCCAAAATACGGTCCAGAGAGTCCGATGTCTGGTAGACCAGGGCCTCCGGATAGTGGGGATACGGATGAAAATATTCGAACGTGACGTATCCTCGATATCCTGTCACATCCAACTCCTCCATTACAGCGGGCCAATTGGTCGTGCCGTCCAGCAACGGGCGAAATGTCTCCAGAGAATAATCCGTACTCTTTTTCGAGAACTCCTTGAGGTGGATATTCCTGATGCGTTTACCCATGATCGGTATCCAGTGCTCAGGGTGCTGAAAGATCGAAATGTTTCCGGTGTCGAAATGGATTTTCACATGCTCATTCTGAAACGAGTCCACAAAATCGTTCATTTCCATGGGAGTCATGAGGTAGCCGTTGAAGAAGATGTTCTCGACGTTCAGAAACACATTCAGCCTTTCGGCCTGGGAGACCAGCTTGCCAACGGCTTGCCTGGCGCGGCGATCGCAGATGTCATTGCGCACCGGCTCGTAATCGTCTCGCCAGGGAATATGAACCGCACCGGGCACCAGCAGCACATTTTCGACACCGAGGTCGTGAGCGGCCTGCGCAATCTTGCCGGCCAACTCGAGACCCTTCGCGCGTTTTTCGGGATCGTTACTGGTCAAAGGATAAGGCCAGAAGAGAAAGGAGCAAAGCCCGCTGATCCGGATGCCGATCTTGTCGGCCAATCGTCGAATGGCCTGGTAATCTTTCGTACTCGACTTGGGTGAAAGATCGTTCTCCAGGTCGTAGTTAAGTTCGATGCCGTCATACCCGGCGTCCTTAGCCAATTGGAGACATTCCTTCAGACTCATTCTCTGAGGATAGGGAAACGCCCACTGGTTTATGGACTTCTTCATGGCATAACGTTTGGGCGAACCCTTTAGAGAATCGCCGCTGCGTTTTGTCGTCGCCGCCCTAGCTCGGCTGGAAAACGCCGCTGCGCCTGTCGAAGCCAGCATCGCTTTGATCACATTACGACGCGTAAGGCAATTATGTCCCGGGGGTAAGATGTTGGCTTGTGAATCGTTCATGTCATGTCCCTTTCGCTGACAACGCTCTACCTCGATGAAATGCTCGAAGCCGTTTGTGTTGGGCATATCTGGCAAGCCTGCAGACCACCGCCGTGCCCAGTGTAGAAAAGCCGGCCGTTTGATGCAACCGCACCGATGCACTCACTCGGGTCCAGACGAGGTCCCGTGGATATTAACCTGACATTTTCCGGGTCGGACAAGTCATGCACGTCCATGTTGGAGCCGAGCAGATATGGATCCGAAAAGGTAAACCTCGTGCACTTGTAATTTTCGGTGAGAGTGGTGAGGATCCTGCCCGTGTCTTTGTCCAACAGGTAGCCATTTCTATATTGGGCATGAACAAACAGAAATCTCGGGCCTATCGTTACCACTTGAATGGCTTCGCGAACAGGCTCAGACTTCCAGACCATCGAACCATCCCGGGCATCAACACACCACACGAGACTGTTGCCGCCTTCGAGCTTATTGTAGCCGCCCAGATACAGGCGCCCGTCAGCGGCGGAAATTGTGCAGCCGCCATGAATGAAGTATTTTGTAGTCAGCCAGATGACCTGACCGGTCTCCGGATCGATGGCTGCCGTCAGACCCTTTGCACTCGGCAGGCCTCTTCTGTTACTGGCCGAGTGGCCGAAATAGCAGGAATAGTAAATGGTCCCATCCATCAGACATACGCCCGCGTCATCACCGCCGGAGCCGAACTGAGAGAAATCTCTGGTCCACATCTCTTGCCCGCTGTCTATATTGTATGCGCGCAACAAGGGCTTGTGACTTTTTGGAAACCTCGCGTTGTCCTGATGTCCGAAGAGCCAGTTCACTTTGTCCCTGGGGGCGTCTTCGCCGTATCTGCCCTCTGCGAACATGTAGATTGCCATGTTCTTGTGCACGACCGGGGGCAACTGTCTGTTCCAACTGGGCGATCCCGAGAAGGGGGCCTCCCACAGCAAGGCTCCTGTTTCAGCATCCAGACAGCGCAGCCGGCATTTCTCCAGGCCCGCCTGGGGAACCAACAAACGCCCCTCATAATAGAGACCAGACGTGTAGCAGATGTGCACCCCGGGGAAATAGCGGCGCCACAGCAGACGTCCGGTTTCCTGCTCGATGGCAAATATCTGTCCTTCGGCTGTGTGCGTATACATTCGGCCCCCGCCGAAGGTCGAGAAGTGCTTGGCAGTTCCCTCGTACCGACGAATCCAACTGATCTCAAATGGCGGGGCTATGTATTGAGCGTCCGCATTCGTATTTGCCCAATCAGCAAAGCTGGTGAATCGGTCGTGCTTCGGATCGGTTAACCTGCCTTGCAGGGGGCTTCGGATGTTCGAGAGTTGAAGGTCTTCTGACGGCAGAGGGGCTGTCCCTCGGGGGCCGAGCGCATACAAATAACCGTCTTCACAACCGAAGTAAACCTTACCGTCACACACCGACGCCGGAGCCGAGATCGCCTTTCCGAACGCGGTCCTGAACGACCATGCTTTGCCGCCACCTGATAGCGGCACCACGTAGAGACTTCCATCCAGGCCGCCGAAAACAGTAGAATCGCCGAGCAGAATCGGCGGCGCTATGGAGGGATAGCCTCCGAGATATTGAGGTTGCTCCCGCCCCGGCACATGCCTGCACAGACCGAATCCTTCTTCCGGCCGGCATCTGTAAACATCCCGGCCCCTTAGACTGACCGAGCAGAAACTCAGCAGCCCACCCCGGGTGCTCGTCGCGGTCCCGCGAACATAGTCGGCCTTTACTTCCCCGTCGCCAAGCCGCAGCGTATCAACCCTGCCGCCATTGTCCAGGAGAGTCCACTGACGATAGACCGCCCCGTCTTCCGCGACACTCAATCCGAGTGTTGTATTGCGGGGTTGTTGCATTGCCCGAACCTGAGCCCTATCTCCAAGATCTTCGAGCCATACAACCGAACCGCCGGCGCCGATGATGATCGTCTTGCCATGCGCCGCAATGTCTCTCGAACAGCAGAACTGCTCTCTCGCCGTCACCCGCGAGCCTTTGTGCTTGAGCCAGTCCCGACCGCTCCAGCGGTCTGCGGCAAAGCCGAGGTGCTCTTTGACAAAATCCCAAACCCAGCACACAGTGCCGTCGGGCTCCAGAGCGTAAACCTTCGAGCCAAGCGTGGCGAAATACACACGGCCGTTCGATATGACCGGGGAACTGAAGATCGGCTCATCACAGTCAATCTCCTTCACAATAGCGCCGCTATCTCCATCCAGCACATAGTAGGAACCGGCCATCGTCCCGAAATGAAGATGACCTTCCGCCACAGCCGGCGAGCAGACGTTGTTGCAGTTCGCTTCGCCGCCGCCACTGGGGAACTTCCACTCGACGCCCAACGTGGCGGCGTTAAGGCAAAAAGCAACGCCGGATCCATCGACTACATAGACGCGTCCATCCGCCACCGCCGGCGCGGTGAAGACAGCGTCCGTTAACGGGACAGCGCCGATCAAACCCAGGGGCGTGGTCACACCCCTTGCAGGCACATTCCCCGAACGCCGACAATCATATTTGTACTGCGGCCAATTCTCGGCAGAATAGGCGCAGTTGGCGCCCACGTGTAAACAGGCTGCCACGACGAAGAATTTGATGCACCACGACTTCATGAGTCCGGTCCTCCATTTATTTCAGTTGACGCTTAATCCCAATATGAAACAAGTGCCGACAAGTCAGATACTACCAGTCGGTCCCGGCCAGGTCAATATCACCAGGAGGAAATTGACTTTTGCCGAGAGGATAGAACATAGTAATGTTCTTGGACGCAATAGATATCTTACCTTCTCTTTTATCAAACATGTAAACGTCGGAATCGATTCTTTGCCAGCCCATGCGGCCATAGACTGTCTTGAGAGCTTCGACACAAAACAAAAGCCCCGCGTCGAAACCGCGTTCATCTGCCTCGGTCATGGCCCTCAACATCATTCTCTCGGAAAGGCCTGCGCCTCGATAGTCTTGAGATACACAGAAACTCTGCACCCCCGCAACACGCACCTTCGACAACTCTCGGCCAACATTGACCGTCCGCTCAACTACGGCGGCATGGGCTATGATCGAACCCCTGCGATCTCTGCCAAGGACTCGATAGATCGCAGCGCAATGCCACCAGCTCTGACGTTGGTAGTATTGCCGGTCGGCGGGAAAGCATGCCACCAGGATGTCTCGAATGGCTTTGTCCAGATCAGGCTGGATGTCTTGCTCGGGGACCACAGAGAAGTCGATGTCATGATGTTTTGCTCTTGTCTTCATCCGCCAATTTGATTGCCCGCATTCAGACCCCTTTATGCCGGGATGATCCACTTTTTCCGTCGCGTAAATCAAGACGATCCGTAGAATACATAGTTGTCGTAGGTTCGCTTGTCTGCACGTTTCTGTTGATGTTCGGCCAACTGGCCGTGGTACTCGCAGTGAAAGAATCGGCTGTCAAACACCGGCGGCGGCATCTTGTCACTCTTGCCCTCCAGGGCTGCCGCCAGGTGCAACAATGCCAGCGGGATCTCATCACCCGTCCTGGCATACTCCCGTCCAGGTCTCGCGAACAAACCTGTTGATGTTTGCAGCTCCAGCAGGTTGTCTGCAATCCTGCGGGCCATCCTCAGCATCGAACGATTGCCGGTGGCCCGGTGCAATTCAAGCAGGGCATAAATCAGACGCCAATCAGCATTCTCTGTGTCGAGCTTCAAAGCCTGCTCTTGTCCGGAGGGTGATCCAATGTCGCCAATTCCCATGGTTCTCGTCAATTGACCGAGCATTCTCCATAGATCCTTGTCTTTGGAGAGACGATAGGCCATCGCGTAGCTCCACAGCAGATGGCCGTCGGGATTGCGAGGAGCAAAGGACTCAGGCACGTAGTATCCCGTCTTGGCCTGGCGCCATTTCAGAGGCGTGCCGTCCGTCATCAGGGCAATGAATCGTCCCGTATCGGGATCATAACTTCTGTTGGCATATATCTTCAGGTCCTGGATCGCCCATGCGATGAATTGCCGCCCCGCCTCGGCATACCTGCCCCCGGCTTCGAGCAATGTCTCGGCGGCCTGCATTTGCGCCAGAGGTATATGGTGATAACGGGATGTCTGATGATACGAAGCAACAATCTTAGCTTCATTGATCGAAGGATGGACATGCCCCAGGGCATCCTTGGCCCGATCGTTTTTTCGGTAGCTAAGTTGCCCGCCGCATAATCCCGTTTCCGGGTCTTTCCCCTGCTGCCAGCGATAAACCAGCCGGCGAGTCCATTTCAGGGCATCCCTGTTCTTGTCCAACACCGCAAGCATGGTTCCGCTGTGCATCAAAGATGGTGTCACATTGGCAAAGGAGAGATTGCCTCCATCTGTGGGGAAAGGCACCTCGATCCCCTCGGCAAAGGCGTGGCCCCATTTGGGCTGCGCCGGTCTTTCAGTATTCGCGTGCCGATTGTAATCGAGAAGACTCCAGTCAAGGATATGCGTCGCCCAGATGGCCCCCATAAGTTTGCGAGTGGATTCGCGATCCACCTCCCACATGAATCGATAGTAGGGTTGGTGCCCCTTCATCTCGTGGGTCCCGGCATACTGACCAACTGCACATTCTGTCTCCAGGTCCCAGGCCACGTGACCTCCCCAGTATAGAAGGCCATTGCCCGACTGAAGATTCCGCAGCACGTAGCCGGTGGCATCCGCCGCCGCTCGGCGATACTCAGGATCTTTCGTCAGGGCGCTTAGACCGTCAAGAATACGAATCAGAGGTTGCTGACTGGCAAAATTGGATAGCACCCAGGACTGGCCATCCTTCTTCCATATCGCCGGCTTCAGGCTCTCGGCGTGAAGGCCGTCCACAAACAGCGGCGTATCCTTATCTCCATACGTGTCACGTCCCTTTTCAATCACGGTGTCTGCAAAGTCCTGAACTGCTTTGAGGTATTTGTCGCCTTCAGATGCCTCGCACAGGCACGGGACCTCCATCAAGCCAATCGCGCACAACAAACAAAGAATACGAAGTCTCTTCAATGCGTTTGGCAAAAGTCTTCTCGATGGCATTCTAATGGCCCTTTCATTTTACATTGAGATTGGCGTTGCCCGACTACAACTGACACATGTCACGGGTTCGTAAGATTGGGCGCCCACGTGGCCGGTCGCAGTGGAGGGGTCTTGCCGGAAGCCGGGAACGTCTGACGGACGGCTTCACGCAGTTGCCTGGCCAGTTGCGCAATCGTCTTGGCATACGTGGGGTTGCCGGCGAGGTTCGTTAGCTCGCGCGGGTCGGCGTCATGGTCGTAGAGTTCCCGGCCCTGCTCGCCCTGCGCCCATTCGGTGTAGCGCCATCGCGGCGTGCGCAAACTGTAACCATAGAAACGACCGCCCTGACTCTTGCTACGGCCGCGCGACACTTGGGTAACCGCCCAGCCGCGACCGGTGGCGCTGGGGTCTTTGAGCATGGGCACGAGACTCTGGCCCTGCAGGTTCTTCGGCACCTTGACGCCGCAGAGTTCGGCAAGCGTGGGATACAGATCGACTAGTCCCACCGGATCGTTGGCCACGCCGCCTTTGACACCCGTCTGGGGAGCGGCGACGATCAGCGGCACGCGGGCACTTTCCTCGAACACGCTCATCTTCTGCCACAACCCGTGCTCGCCCAGATGATAGCCGTGGTCGCTGGTGAATACGACTATCGTGTTTTCCGCCAGGCCCAGCCTCTCGAGCGCATCGAGCACGCGGCCAACCTGGGCATCCATAAACGTCGTGCTGGCATAATATGCCTGAACGCACTGACGGCGCAGATCGTCGGTTAGCTTGTCCTGTTCTTTCTTGTAGCTGCCCAACGCCGGCGACGGCAGATCGGCCTGATCTTCTCTTACGCCCTTGACCACGGGCATTTCTTTTTCCGGGTAGCGATCGAAATAGGGCTTCGGCGATACATAAGGAGTGTGCGGGCGATAGAATCCGACAGCAAGAAAAAACGGGCGCCCCTTCCGCCGCGCGCAACGCTCCAAGACCCACTCGGCATCGGCGGCGAGCAGCCCATCCGTGTGGTATCGGTCGCTCTTGGGCGAAGCATACCAGCTCAACGTGCCCCCAAACTGCCCGGGAGTGAGGCTGAAGATGTGCGGCTCCTCTTCCAATCGGTCGCAGCCGGCCGGGTTGAGTTCCAACTCCCACGAACCGGGGTCGTCATGTCCATTAGTGCCTATGGATTTCGGAACGTTGTAGTGATACAACTTGCCGATGCGACCGGCAAAGTAGCCTTCGAGCCTGAAGGCCTGGGGCAGACTGTGATGCGAAGGAATAGTCTGACGAAAGATCTGCGAGTTCGACAGTATCCCGGTGCTGTTGGGATGCAGGCCCGTGAGCATTGAGTTGCGGCTGGGCCCGCACAGAGGGAACTGGCAGTAGGCGTGCTCGAATCGCACGCCACGTTCGGCCAGCCTGTCGAGGTTGGGCGTTTTCACCTGCGGATGGCCATAGCAGCCGAGCGAATTGTTCAGATCGTCGGATATCAGGAACAGGACGTTCGGACGCTCCGCAGCACGGGCCTGGCCGCAGAGCGCCGAGCCAATGACAACCAGCGCCACCAGCCGGCGAGATAATGAAACGACGGCCTTTGCGCCCGGCTCGGCATTTTGCGTTCTCAGTCGTGAGGTATTGTTCATGGTCTGCTCTCCTTGATTTTCTGCAATTCTGTTTTTCTATCCTTCAGCCATCTGTGGGACTCGACCGACCACAATAACCCTAAGGACCGTGCATGAAATAACTTCCCGTTTTGGCTGGGCAATTGCACCGCATCTTCGGCTGCTCCTCAATCGTGGAATCCTCACTGTAGAATAGCTACAATTCCGGCTCCACTCAATCGATCGCACCCAAATCTACGGTACACTTGGACCCCAAATTCGAGAATTTATTTCATGCACAATCCTAAGCCTTACTTCCGCGGGCGTCAACCATAATACCACATCCTGTAGAATGTCTCACTGTTTCCGCCGACCGTCACGTTTGCGCATTCGATCGAGGAAATAGCCTTGACCTGAGTCGGCGCATCGGTTTGAATCGCGTGCGCAGTTAAGTATGACGCAATGCCGATCAGGAGAATCAATATGCCATCTTCATTTTGCAAGGGACAATTATGACTGTCTTTGGCATACCATTGTGCATCACAAAACATCTTTCGGCGAAACGTATAAGAATCCTTTCATGGCTAATGTTTCTGCTTGTCCTGGGCTTGATGCGCACCAGGAGCCTCGCGGGTGAGCAGATCGAGCGCTACAATGTCGTCTGGGAAAGCCCGTCGAAGGACGCCTCCGGGCAGATGCCGCTGGGCAACGGAGACATCGCAGCAGGTGTCTATGCGATCGAGAGCGGTGACCTGTACCTGCTATTGGCAAAGAACGACGCCTTCAACTACAACGGTGATATCTATAAGACCGGACGCGTCCGCATCTCGCTCAACCCCAACCCCTTCGCCAAGGGCAAAGCATTCCGGCAAACCCTCGACCTGTCAACCGGTTCGATCCGCATCGAGGCGGACGGCATAAGCCTGCGTATCTGGGCGGATGCCAACCGGCCGATCTACCACGTGGAGGTCAATTCACCCGGTGAGATCTTTGTCACCGCCACTGCGGAATTTTGGAAGCGTTTCGACGACTGCAGATTTAACTGTTCAAGAGCGCCCGTCGACAACGTCACCCAGGATGTTCGCCTGGAGCGGGAAAGCGGAATTCTCTGGTACTTCCCGGTGGGAGATCGGAGTGTCTATCCCGCCGAAATGAAATACTACAACGTTGAACAGATGACGTCCAAGTACCCCGACCCTTACCGGTTCAACACCTTTGGCAACCTTCTTGAAAGCCCGGATCTGGCATTGAAGAACGGGGCGTTAACCGGTAAGGCAAAGAGTTTCGACATCCGCATCCATGCCCTGACGAAACAGACCCCCGAGACATCCACATGGATCGAGACCATTGAGCAGCAGGCGAGAAGGCCGATGGACGTGAAGAAAGACTGGGCTGCGCACTGTCGCTGGTGGTCGACGTTCTGGAATCGAAGCTGGATCATCGCCTCTGACAACTCCCTGCCGCTCGAGGAACGGGAAAAACTCATTGGCGAAGCATCATCCGGCAGGCGTAAGGAGAAGGACGGCGGAGCCCTGGTGGCGCAGAGCTACAATGTCTTTCGTTTCCTCATGGCCTGCCAGAGCCGCGGGCGAATTCAAACCAAGTTCAACGGCGGACTATTCACTCTGCCGTTGCGCTGCGATAAACAGAGAAAAGATGCCGTGCAGCAGAAGGACGGTTCATGGCTGAGTCACGAGGACGACCGCGACTGGGGTCGGCGTTTCACTTTCCAGAACCAGCGCCTGCTCTACTGGCCGCTGTTGATGAGCGGGGACTTCGACCTTATGACACCGTTCTTCGACTATTACTGGAACCTGCTGCCGATCCGCAAGGCCATCACCAAGGCATGGTTCGGGCACGAAGGCGCCTACTACCGTGAAAATATCGAACCCACGGGAGGCGAGCGGGATTGCGGGCGCACAGGCAAGCCGCTAAAGAACAAGCCAGGCGAAAATGACGGTAAGGGATATTATCACAGCTACTATTTCACCTCCGGCCTGGAAATTCTGACTATGATGACCGAATACGTGAAATACTCCGGAGACAAGACTTTCCGCGATACCATACTGGTTCCCTTTGCCCGTGAGATTCTGCTGTTCTTCGACAAACACTATTTGCGTGATACCAACGGAAAGATCCGTCTGGACCCGGCCATGGTGCTGGAAACCTGGTGGATTGCAGTCAATCCCGCGCCGGATGTGGCCGGCCTGCAGTTCTGCCTCGATGAACTGCTGGCGATGAAGGCCGGATCAACAGAAGACCAGGCAAACTGGCGCCGTTTCCGGGCTGAGATACCACAGGTTTTCATTCATGAAATCGACGGACGTAAAGCTATCGCACCGGCTGAGCAATGGAAAATGAAGCACAACTCTGAGAATGGCTTACTGTATCCGGTCTTCCCGTTCCACTGCTTCGGCCTGGGCCTGGGATCGGAGGACATCGTGGCCTGGACCATGAAGCACCGAACCCACAAGAACGCCTTCGACCACAAGTGCTGGACCCAGGACCAGATCCATTGGGCTTACTGCGGGCAGGCCGCAGAGGCACAGGCGGGTCTCGTCCAGCGCTTTCGCCATGCATCGCCCCAGTGCCGTTTTCCTCTGTACGGAAGCGCGGGGCCCGATTCCTGCCCGGACTTCGATCACTTCGGCGCCGGCAGCACCGCACTTCAGCGCATGCTGGTGCAGGAAGCCGGCAACAAGATCCTTCTTCTTCCGGCGTGGCCGGCAGACTGGGATGCCGACTTCAAGCTGCACCTAACAGAAGGTACGGTCATCAGCGGCAAGGTCAAAAACGGAAAACTAACGGACTGGACCATCGAACCGGCTACACGCAAAAAAGACGTGGTGGTCTACCAACCGCAACATGCACTCCGCATCGGCGTGGATCAGGCCGGTTGACCGCCAGAAAGAATCCATCCAATTGGAAAACGATATCCAGAAGCAGTTAAATCTGTGGATCTCTATTCAAACCCATAGAGATAAATGAGCCACTTCGTACAACGCGCTAATATCGTTGATGAGTCTCTTGTATATACGGATTTGAATCGATTTGTTCATGATCCTCTCATTTTAGATTTTGGATTGTGAATTTTAGATTGGCCGGTCGCCGTGTCGCTAAATCCGTTTCTCACATGAGACCATCCAAGTCTTTGTGGATGTCTATCGGCCAGAATAAAGTAGAATCCTGAATTCATGTGGCTTTGCCTCAAATCAAAAATCAGCAATTATCAATCAAAAATGCCCCGCAAGGGCTTGGAGTTCTTTGTCACAGATGAAATCGACACGGTCGGCGCGTTGCATATTTTTGGCCCACGTCCTTTGGGTTTCAGCAGGGACGTCTGCTGATTTCAGTGCCTCAATGACCAAACGCAGGCATTCCTCGATATCGTCGGTCATCAATCCTTCATCACTCATCTCGACTTGCTCACTGCCGGATTTCATCAACTCCAGCGCCAGATCCATAGCGGAATCGAGACGTTCAGCTTTGATCAACTTCGCCAGGTTGTCTTGGACGGTTTGATAAGCTTTATAGTCGTAATCGAAATTATGATTCATCTGGCGATGGTCATACTCTGTGGCATCAGCAATGGCCTGACGCGTTTCATGGATCAACGTTTCTGAAGACAATCCGATTTGGAACCGCTGTGCCAGTCGGCGCGCGATGCGGCGGTCGTCCTCGATAAGTTCCATCAACTCATCGATGAGTGCCGCCTTGGTCTGCTTTGAAAGCGCCTTGCGCCAATCGATCTTGGGTTGCAGCGCCTGCGGCTTCCGCCAGGGCTTCTTCTTTGGAACGGTTCGTTTTGCCATGTATCATGCTCCGAGTTATTGCTGTAATCAGTCTTACACTAATATAGACACCGTGGTAGGATCGGCGATTCGCCCGTCTTATAGCCCATCAGATCAGACCGGTCAAGCGTAGTGGACAGTAATACAACGAATTGTCTCGCGCCCGTTCACCGGGTTCACTCAAGCCACAGAGCCGCAAAGGGTGAAGGGTGGAGGGTGAAGGGTGAGATCTGAAAGCTCACTGTCACGTCGTCCTCTCGGCTGAGTGCTGACCGCTGACCGCTGAACGCTTTCTTAGAAATGTGGGGTGAGCGTTCCGCCCGCCAGTTGAAAATAGCTGGAGCGAAGCGACTGTTTACTTGGGGAATACCTTGGGGAAGGCCTGGTCTTCAGGTTACGACCGCTAACTACTATTTCAAGGGCAGGCCCCAAGTAGTGGCCCTTTCAAGGGCAGGCCCCAAGTGGCCCGCGTCGTAATCGCCAGGCCGCAATCGCCCGCGCCAAACACCTCGACCAGCTCGCATCGCAACAGTCGAAACTCTGGACTAAGATAGACAACCTGATTGCCACCAAGCAACCCAATCGTTACGACCAGGCCATCAACCTGCTCATCGACCTGCGCGACCTCGCCGAACGGGAAGGCGACGACAAACAGTTTCGGAAGAAGATTGAGGCTATCCAAGATATCCATGCACGTAAATCCAGCCTTATGAAACGTCTGAGCAAGGCGGGATTGCCATGATATCCGATTAAACAGAAGCACCAGTCTGTGACACTCGTGCTCAGTGAGACGCAGCCGAAGGGGGAGAGTCTGCGGTCAGACATCAAAATAACAATTGGGTCTTGACAAGTCTCGATTTCACTTCCATATTGTAGTCTACGGCTCGACCATTGCGTATAGTTTACGAAGGTGCGGTTTACCATGTAACCATGCGTGGGAATGGGCGGAATCGTTTCGTGCTTAAGCTTGCTGAAAGCGCGCAGTGTTATGATGTGCGTTTGTATTTGTATTGCCTGGTATATTGAGAGCTTATCCATGGAGTAGTTATCGCAGCTATATTGGGAAATCCAAGCCATTGGCGTTTATTGTTATCTGTGAGGTCCTTAATACTGAACGCACTGATTTGACTTGTCGGCAGCGCGATTCAGTGATCCGGCCGTTGGCGGCCCAAGCCTTGTGCGAGTATTGTGATTTGATTCAGCGACAGGTCGCGGAGATTCTCAATTTAAAGAGCGGTGCTGCTATAAGTCATCAGTTGAAATGGCTTGCTGAATCCATGGAAGAGGATTCTTCCTTAGAGCGCAAACATGAGAAGGTCGCGGGAAAAATACAACAGCTACTCCTCTAATTGTTATTTTGATGGGTGACCCCAAATGTTCCCACCAAATGTTCCCACTCCTCTAATTGTTATTTTGATGTCGTCGGGTAGAATGACGGCGCGCGCAACCGTAGGTGGAGAGTGACCGACCCGCACCCTTTCGGTTGTGCGGCGGGTTCCTAGTTCCACCATAGCTCACGTTTCCGTAAGCCCCCTTCTCATCCCGGACGGTCGGATTTCCCGAGTCCGGTTGGCGGCAGTAGCTACTTTCCCCGAGGAACCTTCCCAGCACATCCGAGGCTCAAGCACTCGCCTGCATACACCCCTGGACGAGATGGTTATATCCTCAGCTCGACATCCCGTAAAGCCGCACCGTTGTCCGGCTCTGTGTCCGGCAGCGCACTGCACTGATGCCCACTACTCACCGAGAGCCCCTTTGCCTGTGGATGGTGTTACCACCCTACAGGACCGTTTCAGGCACGGCCTGGAGTCGGAGTTACCCGACCTTCATCGCTCATACGGACTCATGCGTCAGACCATCATCCTCCTGTCGACTTCGGTTCCCCTATTTCGACAGGTCTTTGCAGGTTGCGACGAGCCCCTGCTGGAAGATGGCCCTTCCCGACGTTATCTCTGCGATCCTTGTATGGGCGCTTGGGTCCGTACCCCGCCACGACTGAACGGTGCTCTGCGTCCGTTTCTTCCCGTCCAGCGTCGGCCTCCCCTTAGGGTCAAGAGGATCGGCTCGTGAAAGATTCCCACAACGCAGCTTTCTGTGGGGGGACATTTCGAGGCTGCAACCATTCGTTTACCTTCAGGCTCCCATACTTGCTTGGCCCACAGACTGCTCTGACCGTCAGGGCTCTATGTCCCCTCGGCCACCGGGCCGTATACACCGGGCAGGACTCGTGCCGTTACCGGCCACGAGCTCCGGCATCGCTACGTGTCCGAACCGGACAATTGACACGACAGGACTTGTGAGGGCGTCCGCCCTCACGCACCTGCTGGACCGCAGCCTTGTCGGCTGCTCCTGACCCCGAGTTTTCCCCTGTTACCGTAAATAGGTGGCTGTTCCTCCCAAGTCCTATTACAAGAACATAATGGTCAGACCGCTGCCTTGATCGGTCCGGCAATTCCACACAGGCAGCAAGTGGCCTGAGGGATCGAAGAATAGAAATTGGTCGCCTCGCTCTCGGTGATTTGCAAGCCGACGGCGTGCCTATGCTTCTACGTATTTGTACGTAGTTTCACGAAAATCTTGCCCAAAATATTATTTTCGTGTTCTCGACAACGCAAATAGTGCCTTATACTACAGGCGGAGGATGGGCCAGGAACTGGCAGCCCATCCTCCGAAGGTTGGCTGAGGACGCGTAAGCGTTTGGCGTGCATAGAGCAGAATATCCATTTTGGGTCTATGACGCTGAGATTGGAAGGGAGACAACAATGAAGAGCGAAGACACTTTTTGGTTGTGTGTGGTGGTCTCGTTGATCTGTGCGATGGCTGTAGATGCGTCGGCCTTTGGCGTTGGCGATACCGTCAAGGCGATCGCCAATACCAACGTGAGGACCGGACCAAGCACAAGCTACGCCGAGATCAGAGACCCCGATTATCCCGGCACAGCACGAGCAGGGACGGTGGGCAAGATCACGGCTGGCCCGCAAACCGCGAATAGCTATACCTGGTGGAGAGTGGACTTCGGCCCAGGCTTGTACATGGGCTGGGCGGTCCAGGATGGGTTACAGGCGACAGCCTCATCGCAGCCCCCCGTAGCGCGCGTCGCCTTGACCCTGTATGTTTACGAGGGCAGCGTCAGTGGTCCGCTGATCCTCGGAGCAAGGGTGACCGGCCAGGATGGGGGCGGCAGCAACTTCGACCAGACCACAAATATCTCTGGATACATGACCATATACGGCACACCGGGTACGTGGAGATTCACCGCTACAAAGGACTCCTACCACCCGAATTCGTGGTCCCAGGGCATCTCTTCAACCGGTACAAGATACGCCTTCCTCCAGAAACTGCCTACCCCGCCCCAATCGCCCATACTGATTAAGGGTCAGCCCTTTCTTTAGTCTTTAAGCATAATTCGATCTCCATCCTTAGCTTCTGGACATCTTTATTCGTTGTAAGCAGTTGTGACAACTTCTTAAGCTGCTTGCTCACTGACGCACCGTTGCCAATCTTTAGAAGTGCGCCAATTTCTCGTTGGCTGTGGCCGCCATACTCGCACAAGAACTTGGCGGCCATTGGACGAATCAGACTGTTACGCCGCCTCTGGTAAAGGACCGAACGATCCACATTAAACACACGGCAAACTGCGGACATAATCAATCCCGAGTCAAGCAAGCGTGGCTTACGACGAAATGAAACATCTTCTCGCTGATAACCAGAATCCGCTAACTCACGATAAAGGCATTCAATTCGCTCTACACTGTCATCGGAACCAATGCACAGACGCGATCGCTGCTTGGCACAAATGACAGCAGAGTCAATATCTGAAATCCCAGCCTCAACAAAACGCCGATATTGAGACTTTATGGTTCGCTTCGGACCATCCATCATCGCTAATACCGGGCCATAGTCAACGAAGTCTTCACGTTTTGCCTTCCCAATATATGCGCGATAGGTACTCCACACATACGAACGTAGAATAGAAACACGCTCAGAAGGAGCCTTCGTTCTATTTGAACGGATGAATACTGGATTCAGATGAACATACCGGCTCAGCTTCAGAATGTAGCGATCCTCGTCAACCACAGAGGCCCCAAATCGACCTTGCATCAAATGTCCACTTCGGCGATGCCTACGGTTAAAGTAAACGGTATAAGCAGTCTGCAAGCGGTGCATAAAACGACTAAGATTACCACGAGGCGTTTCAAAGACCATATGTGTGTGATTTGTCATCAGGCAGTATAAATACAATCGGACGTCATAACGTTCAACACTTTCAGACAGCACTGTCAGAAAACGTTCTCGATCAGCATCCGTCTTGAAAATCGCCCTACGCTCATTGCCACGAATGGTCACATGATACACAGCACCTTCGTATTCTATACGGATCGGTCTGGCCATGGTGGTAAGTTACCATATAGTTTGACTCAATGCAAGTTAAAGCTTAAAGAAAGGGCTGACCCCGCGAAGCCCCCCCAATGGATAGATGGTTTTGGAACCACGACAAACGGAGCACTGGTTGGCAATGATTTGCCGCCTTACGCTGAGCAAAGCATCGTTCACGGCGGCGCCCAGTCGATGCCTTACTTCTACGACAACGCCAACAAGACTTCCGA